>QHZQ01000146.1:359-18617 GCA_003224725.1 Acidobacteriota bacterium
TGAGAAATTCAGGCGCGAATTCATTGGTGGTTTAACTTCGTCGGGAGGCTGTCACGTTCTCTCCGCCTGCTCTGGTCTCTTTCTGAAAAGGAGGGAGCTGGCTCTGCAAAAGCAAATGCCCGGACAAGTGGAGCGCATGGAGTGGAAGGGCCTGGCAGCGCGCCTCCGCAATATCCCCCTTCATTCGTTGCGCGCTGCCAGAGACCTGGAACGGAAGGAGCAAGGCTTGGGCGGGCTTTTGCTTGGGCCAGCGGCAAACGGACAGCTTCTGCAGAGCTTTCGACACAAGAGCAAACGGAATTCGCCGACATTCAGTACTGTAGTGTCGCGTGAGTGGAGTCACAACGAATGATGTTTCGACCATTGAGGCAACCCGAACTTTCGACGGCAAGTCGCCCGGGCTCGGCTGTGAGAGCAGCTCCGCGCCTTGCGAATTTGAAATCGAAACTCGCTCAGCCAAGTGAAAGAGCAAGGCCTGCGGGTTCTGCCGCGCCCGCACGATCGATTCGCAGACCTCGGAGACGGAGGTTCTTCCTTCGATCGGCTGGTGGCGCGTGCCGGATATGGATATTTCGAACTATCCCACGGGAGGCCCAAAGCAAGCAGCTTCTGGCATACACGAGTTTCGTCCAAGTCGAGATACGCTTCAGGCAAGTCCACTGGCAGGTAGATTGTATTCCTGTTGGTTCATGAGATTGTTTATCCCAGAGACACTATTATGGAATTAATCAGGTGTGATCATTTGTCACTTTTGAACGTCTGGGGACGCACATTTGTCGGCCTTTCAACGGCGGACTGGTTGGGATTTAGGACCAACCAACATAAGGCGCCAGTGAAGTAGATCCCCACAAACAAGTACAGCACAAGGTTCCAGTCTGCTGCTGATTGCTCAATGTAGGAAAACAAGTAACCGAGTACAATGGGGCAAGCAAATGCCCCGATGGTTCCGCTCATGTTCATAATAGCGGCGACGACCGCAGTATAGTTTCCACTGATGTCCATTGCAGCAGCCCAAGTGGCTGGGCTAGCCAAACCCGAGAAGAAGGATCCAACGGAGATTACCGTTACCGCCAGCAGCGGGTTCCGGGCATATACAGCCGCCAGCGTACACAAGGCACAAAGGCTCAAAGCCCCGGCAGCGGTACCGCTCCGGCTGAGCCATTTGTTGCCGGTCGCCGTCAACATGGCATCCACGACGAAACCACCAAAGAGGCTTCCCAAGCCTACTCCTACCAGAGGGATCATCGTCAGCATTCCGGCGCTCACTACTTTAACCCCATGGCCCCTTTCCAAGAAAGCCGGAAACCAAGTGGTAAAAAATTCGTATCCAAAAGCACGGAAAACGGCTTGACCGCAAATCGCCCACAAGCTTCCGCTGGTGAGCATGACCAGTAGCAAAGTCATAGTACGAGAACCGAGGGCCCTGGAGTTTCGCAAGGGCTGCGTCGACGTCTGCTCGCCATCTGCTCGCCACCCTAATCTCAGGTCGGACCGCTCGATTTCACGGCGGGCTTGAAAGCCGCAGATCAGACCTTGCTCGGCCCGGTTGGTCGAGGGATGTTCATCGGGCCGGTTCCGAAACCAAAGATAGAAAATAAGCGCCCATACAATACCCGCAGCCGAATAGACATGAAACACCCCACGCCACCCCAAAAAGGGGCAGCAGGTTTGCGGTCAAACCGCTGGCTAGCACTGCTCCCCCTTGCATACTACAGGCTAGGACTGCACTGGTGACCCCACGCCGCTCGACCGGAAACCAATCAGCGAGCACTTTTACACAACAAGGAACAAGCCCAGCCTGCGCCAAGCCCAGCGCTATGCGTGCCGACCGCAACTCTATGCCAGATCTGGCTACGCTGATCCAGATGGCACTAACGGACCACAGGATGCTGAGCGCAGGCAGGACCATTCGCGTGCCAAAGCGGTTCGCAATCCAGCCTCCGGGGAGCTGGAACCAAATGTAGCCGAAAAAAAATCCACTCAAGATGTATCCCATCTCTTCGTTGCTCAAGCCGAACTCCCTCTGGATCGTTGTGCTTGCCGCCGACATGACGCGGGTGAGGTAGGCGCTCGCCACGGCCAAAGCCAGCGCCAATAGTACGAGATAGCGAACCTTTGTTGGGCTTTCGAGCGCTCTCGTTTCGTGACGTTTCATCGAACTGGTATCATTCAATTTTTCTGTTTCCATTCCTGTTCCGCTTGGTCCACGACCAGCCGTCGCGTACAGTCAATTACCAACCACGACGACACCATATAACCCCGGCGGTAGGCTGAAAACCGAGTCGAGCAATCCCGCCGTTGCAGGTGATTTCCATGAGGCGGATCATCCGCGTGTCATTGATCCTGATTCCCGGAAACTTGGCTTTGCGATCAATTCCTTCGGTCGTCTCCTTGATCCTGCCTCGACAACAGGATCATCGTACAACCGACCGATGGAATCATCATTTCAAAAACGTTTGATTAGAATTATCGGGAAGAATTCGGCTCCTCTTCATGTTAATGGAGAAGCGATAGAGGTACGCCTTTTGATTAGGAGTAGGAAACGCGAAAGCGTTCCAGCACGGCCTCATCGAGTTCGATGCCCAATCCAGGTCCTTCCGGAACGATGACACAACCATCGACTAAGGGAGGGAGATCCCGCACCAGGTGCCGCATCAAGGGGGACGGCCTGAGACAATATTCGACTAAGTTCCCATCAGGACAGGCGGCCATCCATTGTAGCGAAGCGGCAAGATTAATTCCCGTGCTGAAACAATGCGGCACACAGCGTCTGCCGGCTTCGCGCGACAAGCGGGAGACCTCCTGGCAGACAGTCAAACCGCCACAGAAAGCAACATCGGGTTGGATGACATGTAATCCGCGTTCGATCAATTCTTCAAAGCCCCAGCTCGTGACTTCACCTTCCCCGGCCGCGATTGGAACTGGAGAACGCGCACAGAGTTCGGCATACCCCTTCAAGTCGTCTTGAGAAAGGGGCTCTTCTAACCACGTGATCTTGAGAGGCTCCAAGAGACGAGCTCGATCCAGCGCCGTAGCAACATCCCACGCGTGTCCGGCATCCACCATCAGGTCACAGGCCTTACCGACTCCTTCGCGCACCGCTTCAACCTGAGCCAAATCGGCTTGTGGATCCTTACCAAAGGGCCCCCACCCGAATTTGACCGCTGAGAGTCCCAAATCGACAGCACACCGAGCAAGCTCTGCCGTTTCTCGAGGAGAAGAGCCAAACAAGTAGCTGGCGTAAGCCCGGATTGACTTTCGATAAGCGCCACCCAATAACTCACAAACGGGTTTCCCTAAGATCTTGCCCTTCAGGTCCCACAGGGCTATGTCGGCCCCACTAATGGCGTGAATGGCGGCACCACGGCGACCGTAGCGGTTTGTGTGATAGTACATCCGGTGCCACAACTCTTCCACTTCCAACGGATCTTGTCCTCGCAACAGATAGGCCAGCCCGTGGCGTCTTTCGGCTGATCGGGGAGCTTCAAAAATGGCCTTGCAGACATACGACTGACTGGTCACTTCTCCGATTCCGACGAGTCCACCGTCAGTGTGAATTCTGACAACCAGCACGTCTTGTGTTCCATCAGCAATCTCCTCTACTTCAGGCAGGCGGAGATGGATGGCTTCAACATCAGTGATGATCATGGGAAATCTTACAGAACCCTCAACCTTGGCGCATTCTTTATTCACCCCTCCAGTCATCGGGGGATTTCTGAGTATCATGGAGAAACGTCGAGCGTTCTAACGGTTTCCTCACAATGGCCCCCTGGATAGATCGAGGGGCTAATGACAAATCTGATGCAATGTGTCGTTGTAGCGATGACATTGAGCACCTGAGAATCACAGTTGTCAGGGGGTTGCGATTCTTTCAGGCCGGGCTCAGTCCTCGCCATGACTCCCTATGGTAATCGGTTCGTTCACCCATCGGACGGGTCTTGAATTCGCGGACAAGCCGAAGGAAGGCCTCTATGACTGCGCCAAAGACAACCCGGCCCTTTTCGGCTGTTGCCAGTGTCGGATCTCCATTCACTCCGCTCTTGCTAAACCGTGTCCAATAATCCATCATCCGAACTGGCGAACCGTCCATTAAATCTGACCAGACAAACTCGGATTTCGGCATTCCCATCTCCTTTACCGCCTTCTCCATCTGGACACGCTGGCCATCGAGATGCAAGTAAACAGAAGTCTCCAGCTCGCAAGCGTGCGACATCCCGCTCCGTTCCGATTCTCGTACTGCCCGTATTTCCCGAATGGCTAAAGACGGCCAGATAAAAGCAGCGCAAAGCGCGTTGGTCTCCAGAATGGTCCGTCGGGCTACCAGTTCTAGGATTGGCATATTCGATCCATGGCCATCTGCAATGAGGATGCGTTTAAAGCCGTGATGCGCGACGCTCTTAGTGATATCAAGGACAAAGTTCAGCAAATGGTCCATGTGGATATCAATCGTCCCAGGGAAATCCATATGGTGGGACTCAAAACCGTACGGGACCAGGGGTAGTAGCAGGATTTCGCCGTCCGCTCGCTGCGCGGCTTCTTCGCAGATATTCCAGATCAAAAAGTTATCTGTGTCGAGAGGCAAATGCGGCCCGTGGTCCTCGACTGAACCGATAGGAAGAACCACCACCGGCTGTGTCTTGACCATTTCGCCTAACTCAGGCCAAGTGTAGTGCTGATACAGATGCTTCTTGCGCTCCATGAAGTCTCCTTTAGTTCTTTAAGAATTGCTGAGAGGCAGCCCCACTCTCTTCCAAGCTTTAGTAGAACAGTGATCTCTGAATACTTCACCCGCTGCTGTATCTTTGGCAAGAGCTGGAAAAGTAATTGGTTTACTCCTCTTCATCGCTCCCTCAGACGGGCCCCAAGGTGCAGTGGCTGCCACGGTCGAAATAGCTGCGGACGGGCTTCTCGTGGAGTTCGTTACAAACTTTGACCAGTTTGTCAACGGCTGCGTTGAAGAGGCGTTGACCTTTCTCTGCGCTTGACTTGAATGGGTCCCCCATCACGCCTTCATCGGCCTCACGGCGGCGCTCGGGCCATTTGGCGAATCGCTCCAACTCCGCAGAAGAAAACCAGGGGGTGAGACCGTTGGGCGCTCGCCTATCCATGGCTATCAGGTGTCCACGCAGGTGGAGCTGGAGCGAAGTCTCCCATTCTCCACCGTGACCAATTGAAGGGTCGCTCTCGCCCCATGCCTTCATCTCATCTTGTACCATGTGGAAGTAAGAAATATGGAGAGCCCAGACATCCTCCTGTGCCAGCTTTACCGAGGTCGCTTGGGTAGGTGCGATGTTACCGCCGTGACCATTCAGAAGGATCATCCGCTCAAAGCCGTTAGCCTTGATACTGCGGCAAACGTCGCAGAGCACACAGATATAAGTCTCCAGTGTCACAGTGATGGTCCCAACGTGTCCCATATTGAAGTGGGTAAACCCAGTCCATACAGGCGGCGCGACAATGATGGGGTACTCATTCACGCCGGTTGCGACTTCTGCCGCCAGATGATATGGGATGCTGATATCAACATCCATGGGACAATGTGGCCCATGCTGCTCAACGGAACCGACAGGGATGATCACTACGGGAGCATGCCTTAAGGCTTCTTCCAGTTCGTGCCGCCAGAACTCTTGCCAAAAGATTTTTTTGTTCCTTCCGTTGTACGATCTGCTGAACATCCGAATAGCTCCTCACCGCAACCTTGGTTGGCAGGAGTACGATTTCCAACCAAGTTTGTCAACTGCTCAAGATAGCACGGATCCGCCGCACGATCAGGCTTGGCTTGTCACCGTCTAGGCTGAGAGGGTTGACAGTGACGTAACCGTCTGCCACACCTTCCTGGCCCACTGCGATAGCGGGGTCTTCGTCGAACAATCGGTTCACCAAATCAAAAGCAGTCAAGCCCAAGGCTTTCTCGTCTAAAACGATCCGGACCAAGGGGTAACCCTCACCTTCCAGGCCCAGCAACTCTCCTTTAACGTTTGGGACACCTGCCAACCCTTCCTGCAGCACCTTTATGCGCCGAATTTGCTCGTTCCGCATAGCCGCGTGATCCTGAGCGACATAAATTCTTAGCGCCGTCAGTAGACCGGCAACTTGTTCTTTTCCTACTTTTAAGGGTCTTCCAATCCCCTGCAGCGGTGGGCCAGGCAGCTTTCCGGAATCCAGGAACTTGTGACGCATGGTCCAAGTGAGGGGAAGGACATCCATATCCTGATGTTGCAGTGCTACGGAGTCGATGAGATTTCGGCGGCCTACGAGAAGCCCAGACGCCTGAGGACCGCCGATAACCTTTCCTCCCGAGAACGAGACAAGGTCTGCGCCAGTAGCCACGAGTCGGCGCAGGTTGGCGGCAGGTGGCAAAGCTGCCGCAGCATCCACGATGACGGGCACGCCGTGCTTGTGAGCTACAGCCACCGTGTCCTCCAGAGAGACCGCACCACGCACGTCCATGTAAACCCAGTGAACAGCCACGGTGTTTTTGTGAATTGCCGCCTCAATGTGCCAGGGGTCAGTATAGCCTCGGGCGGGATTGCCGATGTGTCCCACTTCGACTAATTTTGCGCCTGCTGCGCGAAGCGCGTGGTCGTACGCGTTACGGTGAAGTCGCTGAGTGACAATCTCATTTGGAATGTTAGATGTATCCGGCAGGAGTTCCATCTTGCGGAGATCAAGGCCGGCCAGGCACGCAGCAGCGGCCAGCTGTAAGCCTGCAGCTGCGCCACAGGTAACATAGCCCGCCTCGGCACCGGTCACTTCCGCGAGGTAAGCACCTGCCTTCTCTTGCAGCTCTTCCATCCGCACGCTCCACTGGGCTGCTGCATGCATGGCTTCCAGCACCTCGTCCACCATCGGCGCTCCGCCCAGTCGCGTGAGGGTGCCAGCGGCATTAATCACCCGTTTTACGCCTAGTTTTTCGTAAAAGTCTGCCAGGCTGTCGTCCTTTCGACGAGGATTCAAAGAGGTACACGCTGCACCTGTGGACGGATTTGTGAATGACTTTAACGCTAGAAGGATGACACGAATAAGGGAGGGTGCCGGCCGGGGAGTCTGTGGTGGGACGTCCCGCCACCTTATTGGCCATTCGTGATCTTATGCATCGCGTTCGGGTGTTTCCGCAACAGGCAGTCAGCCTATCTATCTCGATGGACCGCAACTCAGTGAAGATTTGCGCTAAACAATGATTTCTGTTATTGGTTTGCCGAAATCGATTTCCAGCCGCTTTTGACCTGGAACTTCGAGCCTTCGGGGGTCTAGTCCTAATTGGTGTAGTACCGTGGCGTGAATGTCGGTGACATAATGGCGGTGTTCCACAGCATGGAAGCCAAGGTCATCTGTTGCGCCATGAGCCATACCTCCCTTGATTCCGCCCCCGGCCATCCAAACGGTAAACCCGAAGGGATGATGATCTCGTCCTCCCCTCGCACCTTCAACGCCTGGTGTCCGGCCGAATTCGCTGCCACAGACGACCACGGTCTCGTCCAGCAGGCCTCGTTGCTTTAGGTCCTTCAACAACCCGGCGATCGGATGGTCTACTTGAGCGCACAATTTGGCGTGGTTCTTCTGCAGGTCAGAGTGCGCATCCCAGCCGTTACCATCCATTTCATAACCATGAAAAACCTGCACAAACCGCACGCCCTTTTCGACGAGTCGGCGTGCCGTCAGGCAGACATGGCCAAAAGACCTGGTGTTCTCTTGGTCCAATCCGTAAAGCTTTCGCGTCACTGCGCTTTCTTCCTCGAAGCGGAAAACTTCCGGAACCTTAGTCTGCATGCGGAAAGCGAGTTCGTAGGATTTGATCCGTGCTCGCAGCACAGGATCGCTAGGATACTTTACTGTGTCTAATTGATTGAGTCGCTTCACGAATTCAAACTCGTTCTTCTGCTCCTCGTTGTACACGTCTGGGGGGAAAGCAAATGGCAAGGGATTGTCCGGGTCAGCCTCAAGCTGCACGCCGCTGTGTTCAGGTCCTAGATAACTGCCTCCAACGGCTGCTATACCACCAAGCTGCGGAGGCACCATCGGGCCAAGTACGACGAACTGGGGCAAGTTATCATTGAGAGAGCCTAAACCGTAGTGTACCCAGGAGCCAATCGAAGGGAAAATTCCATCGAAGATATGGCGCCCGGTATGGAATTGCAACTGGCCGGTGTGGTCATTATCGGTTGTCCACACGGATCGAATGAGTGCCATGTCGTCGATGCAATTGCCCAATTGCGGCCACCAGTCGCTAATTTCAATGCCGCTTTGGCCGTGTTTCCGGTACCCGACCTGCATGGGGAAGATCTTAGTCATCAGCTTTCGGTCGGTCGTTAGTTCTTGTACATTCTTCTTCACCAATGGAGACGTTAGCACGTCCCTGTAAGGAGTCTCGCCGATGGTCATACCATCGTATTTGTTGAGTGCTGGTTTAGGGTCAAAAGTGTCAACATGGCTGACACCGCCCTGCATGAAGATCCAGATGACGCTCTTGGCCTTGGGAGTAAAGTGGGGTTTACCATCGGGGGGGAGCCACGCCTCCGAAGTACTGGCCAAGGCAATCCCTTCGCGCTGGAACATAGCTCCCAGGACCAACCCCGTAAATCCCATCCCCAGGTCGGTCAAAAAGACTCTACGATTAACTCTGCCACAACACGAAGAACACGAATGAGTCAACTGCTGCTTCTCTTTCATGCTTATCCTCCCCCTACCGGATGGTCAAAAACTCGTTGCGGTTGAGCAACGCGTGCACCAGGTTCTCTCTCGCTCTCAGCGAAGGGTCACCCGCAGGGCTAACCTCACTGGACATACTTACTCGAAAAGCCGTTAACTTTTTCGGATCATGGAACAGTTCGGTCTGTCGAGCCAGGAATTTTTCGCTCTCAGCTCGTTCCTCTGATGAGGGCGGCCTGCCCAGCACCGCCTCAAACGCATCTGCCACGAAGGTTGCCTCCGGAATGGCCGAGCCGCCAAGGCGACGAGCCAGCAGGCGAGCCTGGGAGAGACTCAGTTTGCTGTTAGCCATCGCCAAGGCCTGTTGGGGGACAATGCTTTCATTACGTTCGTAGCAATTTGTAGGATTAGGCGCGTCGAACAGTTTCAGGAACTCCATCTGCAAATTTGGTGTATTCCGGAAATAAATGCTGCGCCGGGGAATCTCTTGACCCATGTTTTCTTCCAGTTCAGGCCCACCCACGGTAGTGTCTAACTGTCCCGCCACATAGAGCACGCTATCCCGGACCACCTCAGCTTCCATCCGGCGCGGGTTCATACGCCATAGATAGCGGTTGTCGGAGTCCACGGTAAGGCCAGGATGTTTTACGTCATTAGCAGAGGATTGCATCCGGTAGGTGTTGCTGGTGACCATCAGGCGATGCAGGGCCTTCATCCTCCAGTTCTTCTCCATGAACTCACTGGCCAGCCAGTCTAGCAGTTCGGGATGTGTGGGAGGCTTGCCATTCAGACCAAAATTGACAACAGTGGGAACCAGGGGCTTACCGAAGTGACGCAGCCACATATGATTGACGGCTACGCGAGCCGAGAGAGGGTTCTCTTTATTAGCAATCCAGTTTGCCAGCGCCAAGCGGCGACCTGTGCTGCTTTTGGGGTAGAGCTTCCCAATGGGGGTGTAGCTCTCCTTCGCTTCTGCAAGAGCAGCCACCGCGGCCTCGAGGTCTTTTCGGGCTGCCTCTACTTTTTTTTCTCTAACTTGGTCGGCTTTTTCGTCAGTTGGGATTGTTGAACTGAGAGCCTCGGTCAACTGCTGTTGCGCTCGCAACAGGTCCTCTTCCCCTTTCAGGAGATGGGCCTGGCGTTCTGCCTTGCGGGCCGCTTGTGCCAGCGCTTCCGCATTAGGGTCTGGCGGGTTTGCATATTTCGCTTGCTCGGCCACAATGCGTGCTTTCAGTGCCGGCAGAACGGCTCGAGCCGCTGCCAACTCTTTTTCGGCCAACGCCACGGCCGCTTCGGACTTCAGTAGGACCAGCCCTGGCTGGTCTTCGGGGAACTGGTCGATCCATTTTCCAATCAGCGCAATTTGCTCTTCCGATATGGGGGGCCTGCCTAAGGGCATTCGAGGCTTCTTCTCTCCTCGCAAATAAAGTATCAGGGGACTCTTGCCGCTCTTTCTCGGGATCACGGCAGGGCCATGCAAACGGCCCCCCAGTAAGATCGTCTCCGAGCTGTCCAGAACCAGGCCGCTTTTATCTATATTGCCCGATTTGTGACAGAAAAAGCAGTTCTTCTCGAAAATCGGTTTGATTTCTTTCTCAAAGCTCACACCAACGGAGGACTCGACCAGTTGGCTTGGACTGGCAGCACTAATGGAACCCTGTGTCCCTGTCCCATCCTGGGATGCACGAACAGCCGCGCGCTGCTTGGCCTCAGCCAGGGCCTGGTTAGCCTTGGCCAAGCCCGCTTCTGTTTTCTCGATTTCAGACTTCGCCTGCGCTATCAAATCCTGGTGGGTGGATGACCTGGAATCTGGGTAGTAAGCCTCCAGGGGAAGGGACACGGGTTCAATCTTGATCCGGTTACTGCCGAAGATTTCCGGAATATCGGGCGAAAGCGGGTGCTCTTTGTCCGGACTTTTTTCGTCACCGCGAATGAAGCGAAATGTTTGCGCAAAAATTGCTGGCTGATACGGAGCCACTTGTATGGCCTCTCTCGGTTCTGCATCATAAGCGCGGGGCAACCCGTTCTTGCTTAGGTCTGGTTGTCCCTGTACTCGATCCGTTCGAATATCATACGGCTCAAAAAAGGCGCGAAACCGATAATATTCCTCCTGGGCAATCGGATCGTACTTATGGTCATGGCAACGGGCACACTTGAGTGTGATTCCTAGAAATCCCGCTGCCGTATGCTCCACGGTGTCCTGCAGCCAGACGTTGCGGTTGAACCGGTACCAGTTTCGTGCCAAATAGCCGGTGGCCCTCAAGGTCTGGGGATCCGTAGGAGCAATCTCATCCCCCGCCAGCATTTCAATGATCATCCGATCATAACCTTTGTCCTGGTTGAGTGATTCGATGATCCAGTCACGCCAGTGCCAGATGTACGGTTGGCTGTTGGCCATAAG
Source organism: Acidobacteriota bacterium (assembly GCA_003224725.1). GTDB lineage: Bacteria > Acidobacteriota > Terriglobia > Versatilivoradales > Versatilivoraceae > QHZQ01. The sequence continues at coordinate 11,410 of QHZQ01000146.1, forward strand.
GTACCCACCGTATAGATCGGTGTAACGCCAGATGTCCATCCAGTGCCGACCCCAGCGTTCCCCATAACGAGGACTGGCCAGTAGTTGATCAACCACCTTTTCGTACGCAGCCCGCGATTGATCTGCTAAGAATGCCTGCATCTCTTTCGGGGTGGGTGGAAGGCCAATCAGATCTAGATAGACACGCCTTAGTAACACCCGCTTGTCCGCCTCGGGCAGCGGCTTGAGACCCCGCTTCTCGTGCTCAGCCGCAATAAAGGCATCAATCGGATTGCGCACCCAATCCCGATTCTTCACCGTGGGGATGGCAACCCGTCGCGGAAGCTGGTATGCCCAATGATCACTGCCGTGCCGCTGAACGCTGGCTGCCTGGTTGGCAGCGGGCAGCTTTAGGGGCCCATTATAGGGAGCCCCAGCCTTGATCCATTCCTCAATTCGGGCAATCGCCTCTTCAGAAAGCTTTTTGCCCTGAAACGGCATACCCGGCTGCAGTTCATGCCTGACTCGCTTAAGGAGCAAGCTGGCTTGGGCATTGCCGGGAATGACGGCCGGCCCGTTATCCCCACCACGCAGCAGCCCTTCACGGGTCGAGAGATCAAAACCTGATCTTTTTGCCTTGGCACCGCCATGACAAATCAGACATTGCATTTCGAGAACCGGGCGCACCTGTTCGACAAACAACCGGCTGCCTGAATCTTCGCCGGATTTGACGGCAGAACCCAACGAGACACCGGCCGGCTTATTCACTGGGATTGCGCTTTGATCATTAGATGGGTCCCCATTTGAAGGCTGATCATACGGGGCACCCGCGTTGATCCACTCGGCAATGCGTGCAATAATCTCTTCAGGAAGTTTTTCCGCCTTGTAAGGCATTGCCGGTTCTTGTTCGTGTGCCACCAGTTTGTATAGCAGGCTGGCTTTCGCACTACCGGCTATGATGGCTGGTCCCGTAACACCGCCGTGCACCAATCCGTCCCGCGTCGAAAGATCCAGACCCCCCTTTTTCAACTCACCGCTGTGGCACATCACACAATGTTTCTCCAATGCAGGATGGACGTGGTCAATAAACAGCCTACGGCCCGCATCTTTCGCAGGTGCAATAGGATGCAAGGTCGCCCTAGCCTGATCGTCAGCCACTGCTGCGGGAGCCGACAATAATGCCCATGCCCAACCGATGACGAAAACGGCTACTACTACGCCAAACAATGGGCCGTTTCTCGTAAATTTAACACCGAGGCAGTTGGTCAACGCGAAGCATCTCCGCAGAAGAAAATACCACTATTATGCTAAACCCTTATAGGAGGAAATTCAACAGGACCAGTCACGGCTTAGGATCTCCCCTGGTGCCATCTAGTAAATGCTAGAAATTCCTAAAACAAAGTGAGTGTCAGGTTTTTGATGTAGCTTTCGGGATCTCAGAATGTGAACTTCAATCCAAACTGCATTGACCTCGCGGGAGTTCTGGTAGAGAAGATCTTCCCAGTCACCCCCTGCAGATTAATGGTTGTCACTGGATCACTCAGATTCACATGATTGACCGCGTTAAACGTCTCCCACCGGAACTGAAGATACTTTGTCTCTCTAATGTAAAAGTTCTTTGACAAAGCCGTATCCCAAAGATGGGTTCCGGGACCATCAAATACACCTTTTCCCAAATTACCAAACGTGTACAGCGGCGGAGTGGTGAGTGCCTGAGGATTAAACCAAAGATCTGCACTCGGATTAGAAACCTTAAGATCCCCGCTCAAATTAGGTCGGGTGTTCGATCCATTGCCAAGAGTAGCCCCTGGAACATCAAAATTGAGCGGCGTACCAGAGCTGAAATTATAAATGGAGGAGAACTGCCACCCTCCCAAAATCCCATTGGCCACGGTATGAAGATTATTCAGGTGCTTTTTCCCACGACCCACGGGAACTTCCCAAATTCCATTGACTGTCAAAAGGTGCGTCCGATGCAGTAAAGAACGACCGTGATCATAACCTTTGGGCGCGTATGGGGTGGGCGGGTCCCAAAGGCCTCCCTCACCTTCTCCGGTATGTTTGGAAAAGGCATAGGAAAACTGATAGGAAAGCCCGTCAGCAAATCGTCGCTCCCATTTCACTTGCAAGGAGTGAAAATCGGAATATCCAAAGACATCGTATAGATTGAGATCTCCCCAAGCGGGATAAGGTCTGGCCGCCTGCAAGTTATCATGCTGCCCTGGCGGAGCGGCATTGTAGTATATATACGTCGTCAAATCGACGCCTTTGTTTCCCACGTAAGACGCCGTTATGGCTGAATTACCAGGCAACCCCTTCTGAATAGAAAAGTTCCACTGGTGCGATTTCATATTCGGCAAATCCGGCAATGCAGCGGATACCGAAGGTGCGACAAACGAAGATGGGTCGGTCGGCCAGGCTGTCTCCCACCTCTGCAACTGGGAAGGGCTCCAGCCCTGTGCTTCATACGTCCAATAGGGGGGACCAACGATAGAGGATGAGTTTGCGTTGTCGATGTATATGCTGGGAAATATTCCGTAGCCCGCCCGAATCACCAGATCGTTTGAACTCAGGGGACGCCAGGCAATGCCCAGGCGGGGAGTCAGAATACCTCGAGCCACAAAGAGACCGGTCGGGAGCCCTGCCTCCGTGGCCGAAATCCACAGGTCCTTGGTCGCCGCTGCTAGAAAGCGGGATACGGGTTGAGCTGTTAAGTCTACTTGTCTTTGTTCATTTTCACCTGCCACGGCCTTTCCTAGTTTGAGGTCAAATGTCGATCCGGTACCCCGCACGAACGCTCTCTCGTGCCAGTAATCGTAGCGCATACCGAGATTCACCGTTAACTTGGGACCCAGCTTCCAGAAATCCTGAACATAGAGACCCGAATAGGGAGCATTGGCAGCACCGAAAGCTTCAATCGGAAAGTTTCTTAAGCTGCTGGAAGTAAGTCCCAAGAGATAATCAGCAAAGCCGTCGCCCGTGTACTGTCCGGAGAAACCAAAATTACCCCGGGAGCAACAGGAGGCAATGATAATGGACTGAGCGCCGTCTTGGAATTCATATCCGTAGCTAATGGAATGAGCTCCTCGAATGAGATTCATGTTCACCTTGTAGTTTTCATTCCATATTTTCTGGAAATCCGGCACCCCCCACGGCGTAGCAAAGCCGGTGTATCCGGTAAAGGACACATCTGGCAACCCGATAGCCTGTGCTCTTCCTTCGGTTTGGAATCCTTGAATCCCGGCGTTTAGGGTCAAATTTTCCTTTCCCACAAGGTTAGAAGTTTGAAACTCTCTGGACCGAATATATCCAGCGGAGGCAGTTAGCAGCGTCGTTGGATTCACGTTCCAGGTGTAGCTCAAGGAGTCATTGTGCTGAAGTACTTCTCGGTCCATGAACACCTCGGGCGCGTAATCAGGCAAGACGACATGTTGGCGAGTTACCACCAGGCGGCCGTAAATTCTCTGATTGGCAGTGAGCTGCTGATCTATGCGCAAGCTGTAAATCCCTAAATCATCGGGTTGTGGGGCCACGGCGCGAAAGAGGTTTCCGGGAGAGTTTGGTTTTAGGATATATGGGAAAAAAAACTTTGAAGCTGAGGTGATTCGATCGTCAGGGATGATGTTGCCCGGAAAAGGTTGTCCGGTGAGTGGGTCCATGATCGGGTTGGACAGCGATGAAAAATCTCCGCGAAACATTTCCGCTGCCGGTGTCACCGCATTGTAGAGCTTGTCTTGGCGGATTCTTGTCCCTTCGTAACTCCCAAAAAAGAAAGTCTTGTTCTTAATAATAGGGCCACCGACGGTGAACCCAAACTGATTTCGGCGCAGTTTGGGTTTGGTTGTGGCGAAAGTATTTCGAGCGTCCAGCTTATCGTTTCGAAGAAACTCCCAAACCGAGCCGTGGAAAGCGTTAGTCCCTGCCTTGGTGGCCATCAAGACCTGCAGAGGGGCACTACCATGTTCTGCGGTGAAATTGCTTGTCTCCACATTGAACTCCGCGATGGTTTCTACGCTAGGAAAGCCAATTCCTGACTTTTGCAACCCTTCAACGGAACTTACTCCATCCAATTGAAAATTCGTTTGGTCGTCGCGCTGTCCAACGCCTTGAACCCGATAGGATCGATGCTTGTCATCTGCAAACCACACTTGTCGCATTCCGGGAACCAGGCCCACTAACCCAATGGGACTCCTGCCGTTTAAAGGCAACTCACGAATGGCCTTCTCTTCCACAATTGTTTCGATAGAGCCTTTCTCCGTCTGAATCAACTCAGCTTGCCCTTCGACTGAAATTGTTTGAGTGACCTCGCCCACTTCCAGAACCGGAGACACCCTCTTAAGTTCCCCAACGGTCAGTTGAGTTCTTTCCAAAGTCCAGGTCTTGAACCCTTGGAAAGATACTGAGACTGAATAAGGCCCTCTCGGCAGAGGCAGGATTTCGAAACTACCGGCCGAGTCGGCTACAGCCGTCTTCTTTAGACCCGTGTCGAGATTAGTTACTGTAACTTGAGCACCAGCAATGACAGCTCCTGACGGGTCCGTCGCAACTCCCAAAATGGCTCCTTCTGTGCCCACCTGCGCACGCAGTACAGAATTGGTTGCCAGTAAGAAAATGGTTAAGGCCGAATATGTTGTCCTCTTCAAAATATTTATGTGCATGACTCTCCTCCTTAAAGGAGACACTTTGATAGCACCATCACCCCAAAGATCGTGTCATATCTTCGACTTGGGGCAACGGCCTGCCTCTGCATAGTCGTCTCGTTCGCACTAAGACCAAATAGCTTGAACTATATTCCCATGTAAGTGCGTGTCAATTAGAATTAGCAGAAGATTATTTTCTAATTACGATACAGGCTGTTGGGGATCGATCGGACATCCGCCAGTTCTCTCGCGGTTGCCATGCCTATACCCAATAATTGCTGCTTTGTTATGAGCGTCTTCGCCTTTCAGTCGCATCGCACTTCTAAGGATTTCTGGCAACCAGACGGCGGGAACACAGACTCTGAGGCGAGTATCAGAGTGCACCCCGACTGGCTGTGCGCCCGCGGTTGCGCTGAAAGTAGAGACAAACAGGAAGGCCCAGAGCGATTAGTACCAGTCCAACGGCCGACTCAAATGGACTCGTCTGCAGCGTATTGATCACCAGCCATAGGGTGACCAGCACAAAGATGAGCGGCACCACTGGGTAGCCAAGTGTCTGGTAGGGACGGGGCACATCAGGCATCTTGCGGCGCAGCACAAACACAGAGGCTGCAGTTAACCCATAAAAAATCCAGGCGGCGAAAATGACTAAATCGGTAAGTTGATCAAAGGTCCCCGAGACCGCCAGCACAATAGCCCAAACGGCATTTATGCCGATTGCCCATACTGGCACATGGGTGCTTTTAGTCACGCATCCAATTCGCTGGAAGAACAGCCCGTCGCACGCCATTGCATAGGGAATTCGCGCCTTCACCAAGGTCACACTGTGCAAGCCTCCCATTGTGGAAAGCAGGAAAACAACAGCGACGAATTTAGTCCCCGATGTCCCAAGGAAGGTCTGTACCGCTTTGGTCGCTACTGGAGGAGCATTGCGATAGCCAGTTGAGTTCGATGACGCGACCTCGTTGAACGGGAGCGCATAAAGATACGCCAAGTTGGCCAAACCGTAGGCTAAAAGCACAACCAGCATGCCAATAATCAATGCCCGCGGTACGTTGCGGCCAGGATCTCGCACCTCACCCGCCACCATCGGCATGTTGTTCCAACCGTTGTAGGCCCACAACGCCGCAAGCATGGCTGCACGGAATGCCTTTAGTCCCCCCCATTGCAGCGTTGCAGAACCAGTCGCCAGGTGCGCCGAGGTCGCTCTCTCCGAGAAAAAGAACACGCCACCAACGACTACGGCAATACCCGCCAACCTCGCGACTGTAAACGCCAACTGCACGCGACCACCAACGGCTACGCCGAGGCAGTTGATGAGCGAAAAGCAAAGAATCACCGCGACAGCCACAAGCTGCTGCATGCCGAAGTTCCAAGAGAACTCATGCCCAAATATCCTGAATGCATACTGGATCCAGACAGTGCCAATGGGCAGAAGAGCGGAGAGAAAAGTTGCAAACGCCAGACTGAGAGCTGCGATCGAGCCTGTGGCCTCGATCGAAACTACCGTCCAACCGTAGAGGAAAGCCACCCTGTCTCCGTAAGCTGTTCTTAAGTACACATACTCTCCCCCGGCCTCGGGGAACATTGCCCCAAGTTCAGCATATGTCAGCGCACCTGCCAGCGACAGAAAACCTGCCAGTATCCATGCCGCCAATACCAATAGCGGAGTGCCGACCTGCTGCGCCATGGTGGCTGTCTTCAGGAAGATTCCAGTGCCGATAATGGTACCAATGACGAGCGAGGTCGTATCTGTGAACGTGAGGCAGCGAATGAGTTGATTCTTAGCTTCAACCAAGGTAAGGGTATCCCACCCAAGCAAGTCACCAACGGTTAGTGTGACTGATGGCAGCCTTGAAATCACAAGGCTCGCCCCGGACCGGCTATTTCCCTGATATCCAGTGTTTAAACCATTGGAGGCTGCGGTTCATTAAGTCACGCTGATGGATCGGTTCCTCAATGCCGTGGCCCTCGCGGGGATAGCTAACAAGAGTAACCGGCACATCCAGGTCCGTGAGTGCCTGAAAGATTTCAGCGCTGCTGTCAACATCCTGCTCGCCCCGCAAAAGCAGGGAAGGTGTTTTAACGTTCATTAAATGATAGCGGGGAGAGTGACGGTTGTAGACTTCCCAACGGTGCCAAGGTTTGCCACCTAAGAAGTCCCACATGAGTTCAGGTGGGGCGTCCTTGCCACCATAATAAGCGCCGTACCAACTGATCCAGTCTGTGGTAGAGGCGCCAATGCAGGCCGCTTTGAACCGATGGGAGTGCCCAATCATCCAAGCACATAGAAATCCTCCGTAGCTCCATCCCATGATACCCAGGCGGTTAGAGTCGGCTATGCCCTGCTCTACCAGGGCATCAATTCCCGTACTAATGTCCTCAACGTCTGCGAATCCTTGAGCTTGGAGCGCAGCCAGACGGAATCTGGCACCGTAGTTGATGCTTCCGCGGAAATTGGGTTCCAGAACACCGAACCCTTCCTGAAGAAACAGTTGCGTTGGATAAGTTCGAGGAATTGGGAAACCCTCCAGCGCCACTCCCGTCGTGCCATGGAGATCGACGAGCAACGGCACTCGGTCTCCGTGT
>QHZQ01000335.1 GCA_003224725.1 Acidobacteriota bacterium
ATGGATCCAAACAACTATTATGCCCATTACTTCCTCGGCCAGGCTTATCAAAAGTTGGGACGGACCGTGGAGGCTAATCGCGAAATCGAACTGAGCCGAACGCTCCGCGCAGGCAAGAAGAAAGCCGACGAAGAAGTGCTGATTCCGGCGCCTTAGACTCAAGACAACCCCCGGCGTTGACGCGCCACCCCCTTTTTTAAGGGGAATAGAGAAGCATAATGAGGATTCGGTACGATCCAAAGCTCAAAGAGCACTCACGCGACTTGAGAAATCGCAGCACGTTAGCCGAGGTATTATTATGGAACCAGCTCAAACAGCGCAAAATGCTCGGGTATCAGTTCATGCGTCAGAAGCCCATTGGCGATTACATCGTCGATTTCTATTGTTCGAGACTAAAGCTCGTGATCGAGATTGACGGTGAAAGTCATCGAGAGAAGGGTGAGGCGGACCACAAACGGCAGAGCGAACTGGAAGACCTGGCGATTCACTTCTTGAGATTCCAGGATCACGATGTCAAACGCGATATGCGCAACGTCCTACGGGTGATTCAGAATTGGATTGAACAGCGCGAGCAATGATTCCCCCTTAACAAAGGGGGTGGCGCCTCAGCGCCGGGGGTTGTCCGGGGAGGTGAAGCGTCTACGGCGCTAACCTGATTTCTGGTCAAGGAAATCTAGTTTGGTCTCGTCGAACGAAATCCACACTGTGCCTTCGATGTCAAGCTGCGGCATCTGAGAGAATGGCTCCTATCATTTCGAAAATTCCTGAGTGACTTCAATTCCCGAAAATGCTCGAATAGGAGCCGATTTCCGGCTTGACAATCCAGCTCTGTTCTCTATATTCTCGCGGCGTGGCAAATCGTAACATTGATTCTCTTTCGGCCTGGCCACGGTTAGGTCCGAGGCCTAGTTCCAGGAAGCGTGTCACCCGTAACGATGTTGCTGCTCGTGCCCGAGTGTCACCCTCTACGGTCTCTTATGTCATCAATAATGGGCCACGCCCGGTTTCTGCATCAGCACGTGAGCGGGTACTGGAAGCCATTTCGGAACTAAGCTATCACCCCAGTGAGGTGGCTCGCAGCCTTCGCACCCGGCAGACTCGTACCATCGGACTGGTAATTCCTGATATCGCTAACCCTTTTTATGGTGAAGTCGCCCGCGCCGTCGAAGAAGTCAGCTCCGAGCAAGGCTACACGGTGATCCTGGGACATTCTAATCACCTCCCTGAACGGGAGCTCCGATGTGCCCAGGTGTTACGGTCAAAACAAGTTGACGGCGTCATTTTGCATCCGGTCACCCCGGACCTTGAACCGGTTTACTTTTTGAGGCAGGCAGGTATTCAGGTAGTGATTCTGGAGCGCATCGTGCCCGGCTATCACTGCATCGTAGCTGACGATCAGCGCGGAGGGTATTTGGCAACACGCCACTTGCTGGAGTTAGGGCATCGCCGGGTCGGGTGCGTCGTTCGGGCTGAGGACCCCACCAGCAGTATTGCCCGGGTGGAAGGTTATCGCGCGGCGCTGGCAGATATGGGGCTTCCAGTGGACAAGCGCTTGATCGTGGAAAGCGAGTTTGGTTTTGACGGCGGTGAACAGGCTGCACGGGAATTTTTGAATTTGCCCAAGCGCCCGACCGCCGTGGTGACCCACAATGACATTATCGCTATTGGGGTCGTTAAGGCCCTGGCTGAAGCTGGGCTGCGCGTGCCGGGCGACATCTCGCTGGTGGGCTTTGACGACATTGCGTTAGCTTCTTTTGTGCAGCCACCGCTGACCACCGTGTTTTATCCCAAGCATCAAATGGGCCGCACGGCTGCCGAGCTGCTGTTGCGACTGTTGACTCACGAAGAAGTGGGCCCACCGAAGACCACGGCCCTACCGGTACATCTGGTTGTGCGAGGATCGACTGCTCCTCCTCGGTAAGAATTTTTTTGCCTGTTGGTCCGACACGTGTCGGTTGCCTAAACGAAGGAAAACGTCTGCGATTCGGAACGTGCCTGGTTCGACAAGGGATAATTGGGGAACCCGCTCCTTGACAAGGAATTGGCAAGGAAGAGGTAGGAAAATCGACCCCTGTGAAGTCTTCTCAAGACTTCTCTCTCCCTTAATCAACTTAATCAAGGGGAACAACTGGCGATTTTCGGGCCCGCGGTGATCCGAAGGGTCATGGGAGAATCCTATGAAGACTGATTTCCCAAAAACCCGCGTCGTCAGCGCCGGTGAGCTGGGGTGTGATGGAGGAAACGGACACAAGCGTTTGGCCGCCAGCTACAAAAGTCCTCGAAGAGATCGCGGCCGCCGGATATGAGGGGACCGAGCTCAGCCGAGCATTCCTGCGAGGGTTTGGAATTCAATGTGAAGGAGTGAGTGCATGCCAAGGTTACGCGTGGGTGTGATCGGATGTGGAACGATAGCCCAGATCATGTGGCTACCCTATCTTCGAGAATTGGACGATTACTTCGAACTCAAGGCCATCTGTGATCTCTCTCTCGATCTCCTGAAGTCTATCGGAAATTATTTCAATGTGCCCTGCCATTTCACTGATTTCCGTGACCTCGTGGCGGAAGACCTAGACATGGTAATCGTCCTCACTCCCGGTTCACACGCACCGGCCGCTATGGCTGCCATGGAATCCGGCAAGCACGTGATTGTCGAAAAACCCATGTGCTATACCTTGCGGGAGGCTGACGCCATGATTGCCGCCTCGAGGCGCTGCGGCAAGCGCTTGATGGTCGCTTATATGAAGCGTTACGATCCCGGATATCTTTACGGGTGTGAGCTGGTGCGACAGATGAAGGCATTGCGTTACGTCCAGATCAATGTGTTACATCCTGCGGAGTCCCTGTATTTCGCTCACCATCGGATCAAGCGTTTCAACGATGTTCCTCGGGAGAAAATCAGGGACCTTGAGTCTGAATGGGACCGGCTCGCAGTCGAAGCCATAGGTATGGTGTCGCCACGGCTGCGATTACTTTATCAGGAAGTGTTTCTTGGCAGCATGGTCCACGATATCAATGCTCTTCAGGGCGTCTTAGGACCGCCAGATCAGGTGCTCTTTACTACGATTTGGCCCGATGATGTGACTTACCCGACGATTACATCCGTGCTGGCCTACGCGGGCGGACCGCGCGTCGTTCTGACCTGGTCCTACCTGACCGAGTTGCGCGATTACTTCGAGGAATTGGCCTTCCTGGGGGAGGCCTCGCGCGTCCGCATCGTGTTTCCCTCTCCATTCCTGAAGCACTTTCCCACCGCAGTTGAAGTTCAGGGAATGGAAAACGGAGCGGAGTGCCGCAAGCGAGTGAACGTTTCCTATGCTGAGGCCTTCAAAGAGGAACTGCTTTACTTCCACGATTGCCTCAATAAAGGTCTGGAACCGCGCACTGGAGGAAGCGAGGCCCGGAAGGATATCACTGTTCTGCAACAGATCGTGGCCGCTTCATCTCCCCACGGCCTGGGAGGGGAGGTGACGCGATGAGGATCGGACTCTTTACAGACAGCCTGATGCACTTATCTTTTGAAGAAACATTGGAGACGGCATCAAACCTGGGAGTTGAGGCCATCGAGATCGGTACGGGCAACTTTTCTCCGGCGAGCCATTGCGACCTTGGAAAGCTGCTCGAGAGTCAGTCAGCTCGAAATGACTTTCTGAATAGCATTGCCGCCGGTGGTCTTCAACTGGCAGCTCTGAATTGCAGCGGTAATCCCCTGCACCCTGACCGGGAAGTGGCCCAGCGCGCTATCCAGGTCACTCGAATGACCCTTGAGCTGGCTGGACTGCTGGGTGTTGAGCGGATTGTCTGTATGAGCGGCTGCCCCGGTACGCCAGAAGGAGGCCGATATCCCAATTGGGTCATTGCTGCCTGGCCGGAAGACTTCTTGCAATTGTTGGAGTGGCAATGGAAGCAGCAGGTCATCCCTTTCTGGAGCGAGACTGCGGAGTATGCCCGCAGGCACGGTGTTCGAAAGCTGTGCTTCGAACTTCATCCGGGCATGTGCGTTTACAATCTCTCGTCATTCCAGCGTTTGCGGGCGGCACTCGGACCTATAGCAGCCGTGAACCTGGACCCCAGTCACTTCTTCTTCCAAGGAATCGATCCCCTGGCAGTGGTACGATCCCTGGGAGAAGATATTGGATACGTTCATGCCAAGGATGCAAGAGTGGATCCCTACAACCTGGCGCTTCAGGGAGCACTCGACCTGCAGCCAGGGCGGCCGGTGCGCGAGCTCGTCTGGGTTTACCGCACACTGGGCTATGGTCACGGGGTACAATTCTGGGCCGACTTTGTCTCGGCGCTGCGTTCGGTCGGCTATGACAGTGTGTTGTCAATCGAGCACGAGGATCCTCTCATGGATGCGGAGGAAGCGGTCAGCCGTGCGGTATCTCTGCTTAAAAGCACAGCGCTGTTCGGACCCCCTACAGTCCTGCCCGGTGCGCCACCAGCTTATTGAAGCGAAGAGTAAAACGTGAGAAGTCAAGTTTGGCCATTTCTTTCCCCGAAGGGGATGGATAAATCTTCCCAGGGTTGTGCGGAACGCACTACCCTGGGAAGAGGTCCGGTTCCACTCGCTTCCATCTCTGAAGGGGATGAATACGCCGAGGCGTTTGTTATCTATCCCCTTCAGGGAATGGGAAGGTGGCTATATTGTTCTCCCAGGGTAGCGGCTGGGCCGCAACCCTGGGCTGATTTATGAATCCCCTTCGGGGAAAAAGACGCTTCGAGGAGTGTCGCATTTGGTCTGGTTCGTATGCGTCGAAATGTCCAAACTCCAGGTGAGAAGTGAAGCGTGAAAAGTCTCAGACATCACGCCTCACTTCTCACGTTTTACCATTGAGTTTCACATGGGTTTAGCCCGATGAACCCTCCACGATCCATTACTCGCCGCTTACCCGGTCTATCGTGCCACTGGTTTTTCCCGCAAATCAGTGAGTGCCCTTCCGCCGCCCTCTTTAAGGGTCAGAAACCGGTCGACGGAGAGGCTTGCCCATCCTTCCTCCAGGCCGTTCGGCCATCGTACTTCCAGACGATCAATTATTGTGGCGTTCCCAAGCCCAAAGTGGACGCGTAAATCATTCTGGGAAATGTAGCTGCCTCCGCCTCGCACCTCCTGGTACTGACTTTCGCCATGGGCCAAACAGCGAATGCGTGAACCGATAGCGCTGCGGTTTGAATTTGTACCGACCAGTTTGAGCGTGATCCAGTGATTTTTGTTGTGAGATTCCAGACGAAAAAGGTCCGGTGTATCATGGACATTGTTGATCACGACATCGATGTCCCCATCATTGTCAAAGTCTCCAAACGCACACCCACGGCTAGCCTTGGGAATGGTAGCGGGCGGGCCTAGCATTTCGGTGATGTCTTCAAATTTGTTGTTACGAAGATTGCGGTAGACTACTTTTCGCTGCTGATATCCCGCTTCTGTTTTAAGCTGCGCCACCTCGGGATAAAAGTGGTACCGTTCACCAGGAAGACATCCAGCCAGCCATCATTATCGAGGTCGACAAACCCGCAGCCCCATCCCAGCCAGCGGGTGTTAAGACCAATTCCACCGGAAAAGGTTATGTCTTCAAAGAAGCCCTTACCTGTATTGGAGTAAAGCGTGGAAGTATCCCCTGCAAAGTTGGTTTTAAAAATATCCATCCATCCATTACGATCAAAGTCGCCGATCCCGATGCCCATTCCCGCCTGTGGCTTGCCATCCTGACTATAAGCACAGCCGGCCTTGACTCCAACGTCCGTAAACGTTCCGTCCCGGTTATTATGATAAAGCGCGCTGGGATTGGAGTCGTTGGCCACATAAATATCAGTCCAGCCGTCATTGTCAAAGTCCAGGGTACAGACTCCCAGGCCGTAAGTGCCGTTAGCTTTGGTTATGCCTGCCTTTTCGGAGACGTCTTGGAAGGTGCCGTTACCGTTATTGTGATATAGAACGTTTTTGCCTCCCGGCAGGCCCGGCGGCCCG
>QHZQ01000316.1 GCA_003224725.1 Acidobacteriota bacterium
TGGGCGACGTCACTCTCTACGAGAACATTGGAAACTCCTGGTACAATGGCTTGCTCATGAAGTGGGAAAGACGTTTCAATCAAGGTCTTTCCTATATGGTCTCTTACTCCTTCTCTAAACATATCGGGGAAGCCGCAGATGACCTCTGGACGACCCCAACGCCCTTCGCCCCGGAGGGTTACAACCGCGGGCGTACCAGCCTCGACCGCACCCACATTCTGGCGATTAATGGAATCTACGAGCTCCCCTTTGGTAAAGGTAGAAAGCACTTGAACTCAATACACCCGGTGGGCAATGCTATCTTGGGAGGCTGGCAGGTTTCCGGCATTTACAACTTTACTTCCGGTCGCCCTCTAACCTTTTTTGTACCTGGTGCCACACTCGGAAACGGATGGGGTACGCGGGCCAATATGGTCGGCAATCTCAGCGTCTCCAACCCCGGCGCGGAACAATGGTTCAATCCAACGGTTCTGGCAGCTCCGCCAGCCCTCGCTTATGGGAGTTCGGGCATTGGAATCTTCGACGGTCCTGCCAGTCATATCTTGGACACGAGTTTGACCAAGAACTTCTACTTCACGGAAAATAAATTTCTGCAGTTCCGCTGGGAGATGTTCAACATGCCGAATCATGTGAATCTCTGTCTTGGAGACAACAGCTGCCCAGAAACCACCATAGGTCTTGGGACGACCGGAAAAATCTTTTCAGCCGGTTCCGCCAGGACCATGCAGTTTGGCCTGAAGTTTATTTTCTAAGTGGATTTACCCATTTCTAGTTCTTTCAAGCCTGGCACCCTTTCGAGTGCCAGGCTTTTTTGTTGGCAGCTGAGACGAATTTGCCCTCTAATCGTAGTGGTGTGGTGTTGCACCTCGTTTGAGAAGCAAACTGTGCTATGTACACCATCCTTTTCCTCCGCTTAGAAGTCGCAAGGCTCCACGCGGCCTGGGCGCGTTCCCTTGGGCCTGGCTAGGTTTTGTCTCGAAGTGGCCAGCGTTGGAGGATATGATCGAACGACAGTCAGCCTGAAAGGCTGGAATAATCGAGCCCAGGGCAACGCCCTGGGTCCAGAGCGCCAAAATAAACTCTGCCCTGAAGGGGCAGTCTATCGAAGAAAGGCGGCAATCCATGCCCCAATCACTGGCGCAGATCCTGGTTCACCTGATTTTCAGCACCAAAAACCGTGAACCAATTCTGTCCGATGACATCCGACCCGAGTGTATGGACTCCCCCAGTATTCTCATCAACTCGGTGGCAGACCGTGCTCATGTGTTGTTCCATCTTTCAAAGAACCAGCCATTGTGTAATGTGATCGAAGTGGTGAAAAAGGATTCGTCCAAGTGGATCAAGACGAAAGGAAAGGCTTACCGAAATTTCCACTGGCAGAACGGCTACGGAGCCTTTTCGGTGAGTCAATCGAACGTAGATGAGGTGATCAAATACATCGAGGATCAGAAGGAGCACCATTGCAAGCGGACATTTCAGGAAGAGTTCCGGGCGTTCCTAAAGAAATACCAAATGCCATACGACGAGCGATACGTGTGGGATTGAGCGGATAGGTCGCCCCTTCAGGGCTTGGCAGCTTGGGGTATTTTGAATCCCAGGGCGTTGCCCTGGGATTTAGTAGAGTTGGCCCCTCGAGCCGTCTGCGCTCCAAACCTTGTCAGGAACTTTGAACCTCATTTCCTCTTTAGACTCATGACTCGCCGGGCTGTTCTTCCATCTTTGTTGGTGTTGTGTGCCTTGGTGGCCCTGTCGTCCGATGAGCCTTCCCCCAAGATACGCTTCCTGGACATTGCTGAGAAAGTCGGCCTCGACTTTCGACACGTCAGTGGAAGTCCGGAAAAAAAATATCTTCCGGAAACTTTCAGTGGAGGTGTGGCCTGGATTGACTACAATCAGGACGGGTGGCCGGACCTTTACCTGGTCAACGGGGGCCGCTGGGAAGATCTGTTGACAGAAAAGCGAAGTGTCTCGAATGCCCTCTACAGGAACAATCGGAACGGCACATTTACCAACGTGACCCGGCAAGCTGGAGTCGAGGGTAAATACTGGGGAATGGGAGCCACCGTCGGAGATTACAACAACGACGGCTGGCCCGATCTTTATGTCTGTAACTTTGGCCCCAATACGCTGTACCGGAATAACGGAGACGGGACGTTTACCGACGTTACGCAACTGGCGGGAGTGGGAGATCCGCACTGGAGCTCCAGCGCCGCATTTGGCGACTATGACGGTGATGGCTGGCTTGATCTATACGTGGCCAACTATGTCGACTTTGATTACAAAAATCCTCCCCAACCAGACTGCCAGTATCGCGGCATCAAGGTCCATTGCGGTCCCAAGGGCCTCATCCCGGCAGCCGATGTGCTTTATCACAACAACCGGGATGGAACGTTTAGTGACGTCTCCAAAAAGTCAGGAATTGCGGATGTCAATCCTTCATACGGGCTGGGTGTCATTTGGGGGGACTATGACAACGACGGCGACCTCGATCTTTTCGTGGCCAACGATCCAAACCTTTCGCGAGGTCGGGCTTCTCTCCGGCGCTGCCTATAACGAGGATGGCAAAGCTCAGGCGGGAATGGGCGTAACTATGGGAGACTACGATCACGACGGGCTTTTTGATATCTATGTGACCCACTTTTCAGACGACTATGACACACTTTATCGCAACACGGGCAATGGAGTCTTTCGCGATGTCAGTTATTACGCGGGTGTTGCCTTTCCGAGCTGGAAGTTCCTGGGTTGGGGGACCAGTTTTTTTGACTTTGACAATGACGGGTGGGAAGACCTGTTTGTCTCCACTGGCCACGTCTATCCTCAAGTTGACAACTTCCCCATTGATATTACCTTTCGAGAGCGCAAGCTCTTATTCAGGAATCTTGGAAATGGAAAGTTCGCGGAAGTGGGAGAGACGATGGGCGCAGGTTTGGTGGAACCATGGTCTGGGCGTGGGGCGGCTTTCGCGGACTTCGATAATGACGGCGATATCGATGTGACTGTCAATAATTTGGATGGCCGCCCGTCGCTGTTGCTCAATGATGGGGGCAATCACTCGGGGCATTGGGTTCTGCTGGGGTTGGAAGGCGTTCAAACCAATCGTAGCGCGATTGGAGTCCGAGTGACGATTGAAACCCAAGGCGGCCGCCAGATGCAGGAAGTCTATGGAGGTTCGAGTTACCAGGCCACCAATGATCTGAGACTGCATTTTGGCCTTGGGCCAGAGCCAAAGATTAAAGCCGTGATGGTGAGATGGACCAACGGTAAGGTTCAAACTTTCGAGAATGTCGTGGCCGACAAAATCTATTCTTTGCGGGAGAGCAATCAACTGGTTGTTGTGCGTTGACGCGAGTAGCACACACGTCTTGGGATTTGATCAATCGGTACATCGCGGTGGAATAACTGACCCATCAAAGTAAGACAAAGTAAAGCGATCCAGGGTAAGATGCCCGCTAGTTGCAGCCATCGCTGACTTTCTTAATGCCCATACCTTCGGGCCCCATAATTCTACCTCTCATCAATCTAGAGTATGTTCGCATGCAAGGACCTTAATGGTTGATGGATTCCTTGGTTCGTAAATGTTCAAAACCTCCAGGCAGCAACACATATTTCCAGCCCTCGGTGCCAAACCGGATGTCTCTTTCCACAAATTCCCAGATCACCACCTTCTTGCCGCGCAGAAGGTAGGCCCTCCGACTGAGCTCCTGTCTGACAAGAGTGGAGGCTCCGCCGTCGTTGACGACAGAGGCCAAAGGTCGTTTGAGTTTGCGTGCCAGGTGAGCGATGAATCCTGCGGCAGTAGGCTCATCGGTCTGATAGATCCGTAAGAAACTATCGCCCAACACAAGCACTGGCGAAGCCGGGTCGTCTTTGTAGAGTTCACCGCTCGCCCTCCTGATAACCTGGTAGCAGAGTAGGGTTTCGGCGGGGAAGCGCCGTTCAATTTCCGGGACGCGTACCATTCGGATAATATCACCGCGCCGCTTCACAGACACGGGCTTTTGATCGTACTCCTCACCGCCAGGATCTATCCAACCCAGGTCAAGGACCTTCTGAGCCACCACCTCTGCCGCAATTCGAGCCGCTATTCCCGACCAGTGGGTGTCCTGTGGAAGATAATACGATGCCTCGGCAATCGGCTCCTTTTCCCTCAATGCCCGGAAAGCCTCGAAAAGGTTGACGATCTCTACCCCAGCTCCTCTCAACCTGTCAATCAACTCGAGAGTGTATAACGGGACGGATCGTTCAGTCGCTGCCACGCGGCGCGTAAGCCTGTCTGGATAAATACTGGGTTTGCCGGGTATAGGTATCACCATTAGATGAATGCCCCTCAGTGCGAGCTGGTCCCGGAAAGCCAGTATGGCCGAAAACGGATCCTCGGCTGGAGAGCTGGTCTGATATCGTTCAACAAGGTACCGAACGTCTGGTTTGTAAAAAAGCCAACCATCGCGTCCTAGCAAAACCTTCTCCCCTGGCTCCTTTAAGAGCTTGAAGCAAAGATACTGCATCCAGCCTCGTAGAGTTTGGGCAAACGACGAAGAATCTTCCAAGCCTTTTTCAAAAGCTCTGAGGTTTTCTTTTGTCGGCACCTGACGGAACAGCTCGAGCGTTTGAGGCCACTGGCCGCGCCAGATTTCATTAACAGCCTGGGCGATCGGGACACTCAGGACGATTAACAAGAAGCAGCAAGTTAGGAAAGCCTGATATCCGCGCGGCATCAGTACTCCTGAAAATCCCCTCCTCGGGAGGGGCAGAAGGCGTCAGCCTTCCGGGGTGGGTCGTTCTGGTTCGGGACAACCCACCCCTGCACCCCTCCAGAGGAGGGGACTAATTTTATCCCTCGTGGTGATCCCAGGGATCATAATTAGCTCTCCTGAAAAGTGGGAGGCGCTGTCCTCAGCGACGACTTCCGTGGCAGCATCTTAAGATCAATCGCCGCGCGGAGGCGCCTCCCACATTTCATGTGCAACGGAGCCTCCCCGATGGTGCCGCAGGGCGGCATGAGCCATTCTCCTAAAACTGGAAATACAAAAATGGGTTGAAAGCCTGTGTGAACATGGCCATGATGGAGAGGATAAACACTGGAACCAGGACCACCACTCGAGGCCAGGAGAGCGCCCGGACATAGTCGTAGACCTCCCTGGACTGGAACGAGAGAACCGCGCACACACCCATAATCGTCAAGTAGTGCGGAGTGTAGATCTCCGCGGCCAGAAGTGCCGAGCTGGCTCTAGCTGAAGAGACTCCAAACATGGCTCCCAGGTAAGACAGCGCCTGAGAAAGATTCGGACACCGAAACAGCACCCAGGAAAATAGCACCAACAAGAAAGTAATTCCCACCCGGCCCCAGTGGGGCAACCGGGCATACAGGGTCTCCTTGCCCCTCCATCTCTCCAAGGCCAACAGAATCCCGTGGTACGCACCCCAAATGACAAAGGTCCAATTGGCTCCGTGCCAAAGCCCGCCCAAAAGCATGACGATGGCCAGATTCATATAAGTTCGACGCGGTCCCTTCTTGTTCCCACCCAGGGGGAGATATAGATAGTCGCGCAGCCAGGTCGAAAGGGAGATGTGCCAGCGCCGCCAGAAGTCTGTGATGCTCCCCGCCAGATAGGGAGAGGCGAAGTTCTTGGGGATCTCGAATCCGAAAAATCGACTCAGGCCAATCGCCATATCAGAGTAGCCGGAGAAATCAAAATAGATTTGAAAGGCGAAGGCCAGCACACCAAACCAGGCGTCCAGAGCCAAGGGAGACTTGGCGCCGAACACCGCATCAGCTACGTTACCCATAGGATTGGCTAACAAAATCTTCTTGCTGAATCCGAGGATGAACAGAGCCACTCCTGAGGAGAATTTCTCCCAGGTGTGGTCCCGGTTAGTGAGCTGTTCGGCAATCACGTTATAGCGAACGATGGGTCCGGCAACCAGATGGGGAAAGAGGCTGACAAAGCATGCGAAATCGGAAAAAGACCTGGCGGGTCGAACGACTCCCCGATACACGTCGATCGTGTAGCTCATGGTTTCAAACGTATAAAAAGAGATTCCGATCGGGAGGACAATTTGAAGCAAGGGCAGGGAGTGGGCTCCAAAGAGGGGGAGCAAGCGATTGAGATTCTCAGCCGTGAAGGTGAAGTATTTGAAGAAGGCCAGCAATCCCAGATCCCCCAAGATAGCGATCAGCAGGCCTGCGCGCCTCTGGCTCTGTCGCGCCCCAGGGGCTGAAATAATCTTCCCGCAGAAATAATCCAGGACCGTGGAGAACACCATCAACAGGACAAACCACGGCTCCCACCAGCCATAGAACACATAACTGGCAAACGTCAGGAATGAGTTTTGCCACTTGAAGGGCAAAGAATAGTAAATGAGGAGAACCAGAGGAAGGAAATAGAAAAGGAAGATATGGGTGGTGAAAACCATGCTATTTCTGCCCTGGATTGGTCCAGACCGCCCAGTATCGAATGCCCTGCTGACCGAAGTACTTGTCGATAATCCCTCCCATCCAGTGCTCCTCCAGTGGCGCCTCCAGCGCCAGGCGATGAACCTGTCCGGCCTTAAATTTCTCAACCGTTCCGCCGAGTTTACCCGAGATTTCATCCTGGGCCTGGAAGCGCGGTTTGAGAGGGTTGTAATGGGCCACAAAAATCTCCGTTGTGGGAACCTGGCCTCGATGGACTCGAAGGACTCGGTACTTCAAGACGTAGGCATAGTTGTAAAGGTCGTTAGGAGGAAACTCGCCAGGAATCTCGACTAGCTGGGCCGTAACCTCCACTGTGCCTAGAGTCCTCACTTCCCGGTCCACACCGGTGTCCGTTTTCTTTCCACACGAGATTGCCAAGAGTCCAAGCGCAAGCAGCCAAGAGACCAAAAAGAACCTGGCTCGATCCTCCGTCGTCCTCCACGGATCGGTCACTGCTTTCCTCCTATGGGTCCACTCGTCCAATGAGCGCAGCAACCCGGAGGAAGTGGCAATGCCGGACCATCCTTGGCACGCGGATGCAATTTGCGCAAAGCCTTGCTCTCCCCAGCAACAACGGGTGCATCTTGAAATCGGATGAGAGAGAGGGTGACCGAATCGTTGACCTCACCCAGATCCGGCTTGGACTTCGTAAAAAGGATATATTTTCCATCTGGGGAAACCCCGCCACAATAAATGTGATGGCCATCTTCCCCATAAACCAGGCTCCTGTTCTATAATCGAGCTTCTGCCCCACAGCTTGGGCCTTCTTTTCACCGTCCAGGGCCTCTTGGTTGGCTGGGCGATAGGAAAAGATCAGGTGCTGAGAATCCGGAAACCAATCCGGTGTGCAATTCTGATATTTACTCACCGGGTTGACCGCACCTGTGACGAAGTCCATTCGGACCACGGTCCAGACTTCCCCATAATAATTGGCCGGACCGCAAAATGATTTCCCATCGGGTGACCAAACCAGTTGCTGATAGATTCCCTTTCTTTCCAATTTCCTTAGCAACCTCTTAGTAGACAGGTCAAATACATCGATCCCAGTCTTGGACAAGCAAGCAATCTGTCTCCCATCAGGACCCCATGAAGCCCACGGAAATTCTCCAGGCTTGCCCGGGGTCTCCGGCTCGGAGCCGTCCGAGTTGGCAATGACGAGTTCCCCTTGAGTGCCACAAGAGTCCAGGGAAACTTTGCTGTGCTTGGGAATACGACGATAGAGCAGCCTTTTCCCATCTGGCGAAAAGCGTGCCCCTATCTCGTGGAAGTCTGGAGAATGGGTGAGGTTACGCAGGGCGGAACCATCAGGCCGCATGAGAAACAAGTCCCAGTCACCTTTTTCACTGGGACCCGTGTAAACAAGCCAACCTTTGCGGTGCACCTCTTTGGCGAGCTCAGTGACCTTTACTTCATGGGGTAATGTCTCTGCGAGCAGGAAGCCGTTCGTAACGCGACCCATGACAAGAAGGATAAAAGAAAGCAGCAGGGTCTCCATCTTAAAGCGATCGATCATTTCTTCCCACCTATTTGTGCATAGGTCCAATGGGGCTCCCACCCGAAAGAGAGGTCCAACACAGGCCCATCCTTGGTATGCGGATGCAGTTTGCGCAGGATCTCGCTTTCTCCGCCAATAGTAGGCGCATCTTGAAGCCTCATGAGAGCCATGGTAGTGACCGAATTATCGACCTTACCTAAGTCGCGCTGAGATCTTGTGAAAAGAACATATTTCCCGTCCGGGGAGACGGCTCCCCCATAAATATGGCG
Organism: Acidobacteriota bacterium; assembly: GCA_003224725.1. Classification (GTDB taxonomy): domain Bacteria; phylum Acidobacteriota; class Terriglobia; order Versatilivoradales; family Versatilivoraceae; genus QHZQ01. The sequence goes on from QHZQ01000316.1 coordinate 8,219, forward strand.
GCCCGTCTCTCCGTAGATCATGCTTCGTTGCTTTCCTTCCCCGTTCGCCATCCACAACTGCGCCCATTCATTCGTACAGGGAATACCGTTCGAGTAAATGACGTGTCGGGAATCGGGAAACCAATCCGCCGTACAGTTGTAGCACTGAGGATCACTCACCAGATTGAGCTCGCCTGTCGCCACGTTCATTCGAGCAATGGTCCAATACTGACCGAGACCGTTAGCCGTTCCAATGAGCCATTTTCCATCCGGCGACCAGAAGAGTTGCTCGAAGATGCCTTTCCTGTCCATGTCGAGAACGACCTTTCGTGTGGAGAGGTCCACAATCTGGATCCCACGCTTAGAAAGACAAGCAATCTTATCCCCTCCAGGCCCCCACGAGGCCCATGGATACTCATTGCCATACACAACGGGATTCGTGCCATCAGAATTGGCAATGACGAGTTCATGGGTGCCGTAGTTGTTATTGTCAACTTGTGCGCCCACAGGAAGACGATAATAAAGTATCCTGCGCCCATCTGGAGAGAGCCGGGCTGCCGCCTCATTGAAGGTTGCCGTGTTGGAAATGTTTTTCCGGCTGGATCCGTCAGGCCGCATCAGAAATAGGTCCCAGTCGCCTTTTTCAGTTTGAGCGCTGTATACAATCCAGCCCTTGGTATGCACTTCTTTAGCCAGCTCAGCCACTCTCAGGTTTTGAGTCCCTTTGGTGTCGCTTTGCCCCCTGGCGCTTGCCATATCGAGACTGAGGGTCAATGCGATCAGTAATGCTCGAGTGGCGGTTCTCCTGCAAATTCCCCCTATCAAGTGGGAAGAGCGCCGGCGGCGCTGGGGGGTGTCCCGGTTGGGAGATGCCGTCCGGCTTGTTACAGAGACAACCCCCACAACCCAAGGGCATGGGCCTGTCAAAGTCCCGTAACTCAATTGCGTTGAGCTACAGCCCTTGCTGACGTGCGGGCTACTGACTTGCGCCTTGGCCTGTTCAGTAGCCCGACCGTGAGGGAGGGCATGGGCTTTGACGGTGCCCTGAGCCCAAGGCCTGTCTCCCCCTTTATTAACGGGGAATATCTCAAGAAAGCGTCTCGGCCTGATTTTCATGAGT
>QHZQ01000313.1:0-6206 GCA_003224725.1 Acidobacteriota bacterium
GATCCGCCCCCCACCTTTGGCGTCTCTCCCCGCTGAGTTGAGGAGAAGGCAACACTGGACCTAACTCCTCGCCCCTTCGCGGGAGAGGGGTGAACGCTTGAGAAGCGGTCACAAGGCCGGGTGAGGGGGCCATTGGAATTCTTTCACACTTCAGGCGTGTAGGAGAGTACTGCTGATTTCGGCAAAAAGGTGGGTTACCAAAAGCGCCAGGTGTCTCTCAGGAAGGTTCATGGTGAGCATCCTCGCAGCCAACAAATTCCTCCAAGACCGTGTTACCCTTGTATTGTAATTCTTCTAGAATCCCGATCCTCGAGGTATAATAGCCCTCCACGGTCAAGTGCTTCAGTGCATTGAAAAATCTGATTTCAGGAAGCTCTGCCACCTCTGCGTTGTCAGAAAGAACCTTCAGAACCGCGATCCTTTGTTCTGGGCTTAATGCTACAAAAGACTTTCCGCTTTGCCGCCGGCTCATTAGATCTATGAACCTAAGCCCTTCCCGCCAAATTTCCTTTTCCTCGTCGTTGCTAGTTTCGCGAAGTATTCGGTCGATATAGTCGGCCACTTTAGCGGCCTTCGCACCCCCAGAACGACCGTCTGATGGAATTATGGTTTCAGTCAATTCTTCGACCAATGTCAGCTGTTGAGGCGTAAGAAAACGATTGGTACGGCCGGGTTCAAGGGCCTTGGAACTATGCGAGGACGGGCTTTTCACCTTGTCAGTCAATGTTGGAGTGGGTACTATGGCGGCACCCACGGCAGTGCCAGTGAGTTGTAGGAGTTTTCGCCGAGTTTTCGAGATCCTGCCTCTTTCTGATCTTTTCCCTTCCATAAAAAATCCTCCCAATCTTCCCATTGACAACCATCTCACAAAAGCGACATTTTTTGCAACATCAACTGCTCACAATGCCGCGCACAGACCTGATCGTTGAACTCAAAGCTATAGATCAACCGGAAGGCAAGAAACAAACCTTGCACCGAGGACTCATCGCGAGAAAAGTCTTACTTGATTTCGACCTCAATGACCCTCATCGGCGACTTGCCCACATTCACCACTTCATGGGTGACCTTGGCGTCACGCCAGCCGACATCGCCTGATTCAAAAGTTCTCTTTTCGCTTTTGCCGTCCGGGTCGTTGAATTGCAGTGTTCCGGCGTCGAGGATCACCCCGACATGGGCGTAGGGGTGCGTGTGCGGTCCAGGTTTCATGCCCGGCTCCAAGCGGACTTCTCGAACTCGCACTCGCTCGTTTTCCAATAAAATCTTGGCAGTATTCTCTGTGGCGCTGGAAGAATGAAAATAGAAGGAAAAACCTGTCACCAGCACTCCAGCGGTTAACCCGGCTAAGAACTTACGATTCAGTCTCATGTCTTCTCCTTTTCACCTGGCATCAGCCATCGCCGAGAATGCCTTGCCCCATAAGGCTCGGCGGGAGCCTCGCCCTCCCAATTCTTTCACAGCTCCCTTCAGTGAGGGGGACTAGTTTTGGGAGCTCGTGGTGATCCGCAGGATCATGAAAGGCTCTCTCTGCATTTAGATCACGAAGATGGCCTTCATTACAGAGGTATGCCCGCTGGCAAGGTCTTCGAAAAGCTGCTGGCCCTGTTCCATCTGCACTTCGGAAACGAGCGGCTTCAAAGGAACGAGTCCCTGCTGGAGTAACGAAATGGAGCGAGTGAAATCGTCCCTCCCATACGCATACGAACCTCTGATTTCGACTTCCCTAGTGACAACAGCGCGGCCATCAATCTCACAAACATCCCCGGCCAGTCCAATCCAAATGACCGTTCCACCAGAAGCTGTGCACGCAATGGCGTTCTTGCGACATATTGAATGGCCAACTGCATCAACAGAAAAATCAACACCGCCCCCTTGCGTCCAAGCTAGAATCGTCTCAACAGGGTTTTGCTCTGAGGAATTCACAGTCAGGTCGGCGCCTAGGTTCTTAAGGATCCCCAGGCGTTGTGGATTACAATCAACCACGGCCAGCAGCCGGGCGCCGACGTGTCTGGCAACCAAGTAAACCAGCACTCCAATGGGGCCCACACCATAAACGAGCCCTGTTTGATCTGGAACGGACGGGCATTTCGACAAAACGTGGACAGCGTTAGCCAGTGGTTCAATCAGGGCAGCCTCTAAGAAGGACAGGCCGCTGGGAATTCGGAAAAGACATTGTTGAGGAACCGCTACGTATTCAGACAACGCCCCGTGAAAGTCCAGACCGAATACCTTTCTTTGGGGGCAGATATGGCAGCGATGGCTCCGGCAATAGCGACATTCCCCACAGCTCACCAGGGGATAGACGGCCACCGCCTCTCCTGACCGAAAGGAGGAGACTCCCCTTCCAATCTCTACAATCTCACCACTAAACTCATGGCCCAACACCAAAGGGGGAATCCTCTTCTTGCTCTTGCCCAGGAATCCATCCAGGTCCGAGCCGCAGACCCCGACCGCTCGAACTCTGATTAATACTTCATCACGCTTGATGGACGGATCGGGCAACTCTTGTAATTCCACCCGATGCGGCCCCGTATAGACTAAAGCCTTCATGATTGAAACCAACTTTCACGCTTGGCGGCTTAAAGATCCAAAGTTACGCGGGCTAAGCCACCTTTTATCATAATCGGTCCTCCTGCTCTTGCTTGGCATGTGACTTTGAAGGACAACGAGAACGAAATCGCGTTGTAGGGTCGCTAAGCGTTTCTACGCCCTTTGGCAGACAAGCTCCGAAAGAGTGGCCCTCCGCGGGCAGCCTGCAGAGAGAGTCCGACTCACCACCCTCGTCAGTGTCCTCGGTTTTTCGAGTACGATGGGGAGCGCGACGACGACAACATCGACAAGGTTTTTTCGATCTTATCTCTACCCACCCTCGCGCAGATAACGAGCTCCAGCTGCCAAGGCTCGCAACTTACCCCGCGTGATGTCCAGTGGAACATGCTGAAACCCGCACTCTGAGGCTAGAAGCAGCCGTTCTGGCTCGAAGTAATCAAGCGCCGGCTTAGTGCGTTTGGCCACCAGTTCAGGCGATTCCATATCATCGCTACGCTGGTCAATGACGCCGGCGGCGAACTCACCCTTGAACTCCCATTTGTCCCAGAGGGTTAGCATGTTGTAGCCGAGCGTGCAGTGTTCCAATGAAACCTGATGAATCTTGGCTTTGCGGAAAGCCTCCGCCAAGTCGTCATATCTAGTAAAGTAGACTCGCTTGCGCCGGGGGTTACCCCCACACACGTGCAGACCGATTTTGACGTTCAGTCCCTCGGCGGCACGATTCAAAGCTAGCGCGGCCCACACGGCTTCTTCCGGAAAGGCTGTCCAGGCAGGCTCGTCGAACTGGATAAACTGGCAGCCCGTGGCGACCAGTTCTCTCAGTTCTGCATTCAACACGTCGGCGTAGGCGAAAGCCAGGTCGCGGTCCGTGGGATAGAGATCGGGACGCTTATTGTTGGAGAACTTGGCCAGCATGTGCGGTCCAGTACAGGTAATCTTGACTTCAACCTGGGCCGGCGCCGCCTCCCGGGCGATCTTCCAATCGCGAGCCAGTTCGAAGCGGGAGTTGCCAATCCGGTCGACCACGGCTGCAATCTCAATCCCGAATCCGGCTTTGCCGTATGTGCGGTATTCCATCTCCTCGAACGAGAGGCCGTCCATACGCCGCTGGAAGAAGTAATACATGTTCTCACGTCGGCCCTCCCCGTCAGTCACAATATCCAAACCGGCGTCCACTTGGTCCCGCACTGCCCAGCGGATGATTTCGTCGGCTTCCTGACGAGACAGGGTTGGCTTCTTCAGGGTGTCTGTTGGTTGAACCGGACGTGGGTAACTACCCGTAACGGTAGTACGGAAAGCTCTCGACATTTCTTTTCCCAATCCTTTGGCTGCAACTCCCACGGGAAGGCGTGACTAAAACTGATGAGGACCCCGGAACCACAAACAGATGATATACAATTTCGGATAGGCTACCAATAGTTTTCCTTTCAAACAGGTGCTCGGGCTTCTTGTGCTTGAGGTCTGGGACAGGTTGAGTCCTGCTGTTAGGCGCATAGCGCGATAAGATCGAAAAAAAATTTTCGATGTTGCCACAGATGGAAAATGGAAAATGGAAAATGGCAAATCCAGCCCTGTTTATTCAGAAACGCCGTCACCGTTGGCTGGAGGCCGTTTGTGTTCTGCTGCCCGAAGGGCCACCTTTTCGGCGCCCAGTCGCCGAAAAGGCCTAGAGCCTTATGTGCTCCGTTACAAGAATTTTGTTCTTGTTTGGCTACCAAAGCTGTTTCTTCGCCCTCCGTAACTGACCCATTAGTGAAACAGGGGGTCGAGCTCCCTGTGCTGGGTGTCTGAAAGCAGGCTGGACCTTACCCTTAGTTTCTGGTGAAAATGAAGATGTGTTGCCAAGGCAGGAATTCAAGGGTCTCTTTTAGTCGGAAACCCATGGGCTCAATTTCAAAGAGAACTTGCTTGACAGTCATCTTGTGCTCAGGTTTGATCGGAACACTGGGGTCTTCTCCTCGATATTCAACCAGCACCAACCTACCTTCAGGCTTTAGTGAACTTCGAATCCCACCCATCATTTTTTCAGGGTTCTGGAACTCATGGTAAACATCCACCAGCAAGGCAAGATCGACCGAGTTCTCTGGCAAGTGGGGATCCAGGGAGGTTCCGAGAATAAGATCAATATTGGAGAGCTGTTCCTTCTGCATATTATTCTTCAGCAGTTCCAACATCTCGGGTTGTACATCCACGGCCAGCACCCGGCCCTTATTTCCCACTCTCCTGGCCAGGCGCAAACTGAAATAGCCCACACCGGCTCCAACATCAGCCACAGTTATCCCCTCTTTAATGTTCAAGGCATCCAAGACCTTTTCCGGCTGTTCATTTTGCTCGCGGTCTTCACGGGTCAGCCAGTCAGCGCCCGCCGCGCTCATCACAGGTGCAATCCGGCGTCCTTTATAGGTTTCCGTCGCCTGACCCGAAGCTGCGCCCACCACCTGAAACGGCTGCACCAACGGGTTTAAGTGATGCAAACGGTATTGATAACGAAAGGGCTCATGCGCATCAGACACGTCTGCAGCATTGCCGCCCCGGGCGTAAACGTAATTCAGAAGTAGCAAAAGCAACCATGAATATTGCATGGACGATGGGGGAATCTTCATACTCAAATTATGCACCACTGAGGCGATCCCCCTCACCCATGAAGGCTTATCAAGCCTTCATCCTCTTCCCCGGATGGGGGCGAGGGGAGAGTAAACTGTAATTTATTACTCCCTCTCCCATGGGAGAGGGGTGAACGCTTGATAAGCGTTCACGAGGCCGGGTGAGGGGGTTGCAGCCGACGGAGCAAGGGTCTTCAGCGCCGATGGTGTTGTTCGATGCATAATTTGGGTCATAAGTCTACCGCCAGTTGGCTGATCACTTCACCGCTGCCCCTGGGATCAACCTCAAGGCGTTCTTGAAATAGAGCTTCTGCAGTACCTGATCGGGCAGGTTCAAGCCATAAACCATCCAGCGCCCTTGAAAGTGGTGGCTCTTGGAGATGTCGAAATATTCGTCCTCTGTTTCCAGAAAACGCCAATGCAGACGATAGGCTTCGATGTCTGGAGGAGTATCGGTTCCAAACAGCACCCGGTCCTGGTATTTGATGAGAAACTTGCGAGCGCTGTAAGGTTGGCGACCCAGCTCACTCAGACGAGCATCAATGTCCACATAATAGTTAGGATACTTGTCCAGCCGGGCCGCCACAGCTTTTAAGTTCTCTGCCTGGCTCCCCACGTGGGCACCGATGAAGATCGTTTTGGGATGATGGGCGTAGACATTTTCTCCCTGTTTGAGGATTTCTTCCAATGCTGGATAATTGGGGAAAAAAAGCCAATCGGGATGGAACTCCAACTCCTCATAACGTTCATTGAATTTGTCCAGAGGAGTGAAAAAAGCTGCCGGGTCTCCAATATGAATTTCTACCGGGATCTTGAGCTCCGCGCACTTGGCCCAGATCGGATCGATTCGAGCATCATCCACCGGAACCATCTTTCCACTTTTGTCTTTGATCGTCAGCCCCAGAGTTTTATGAACCTTTAAGCCACGGGCACCGGTCCTCACGTCAGCTTCTAATTGAGCCGCGGCTTTTATCCCAAAATCCGGTTCGTCAATCCTGCTCCAATCCACGAGAGCATAAGTTAGAAAGCGCCCAGGATATTTTTTCTCAAATTTCT
>QHZQ01000313.1:6341-8038 GCA_003224725.1 Acidobacteriota bacterium
AGTGACTAGCATGGACCTGGGTTGATAGTCTCGCAACAACAAGCCCTGAGGTTTCGGCTCTTCCTTGGCCGCGGGAGAGGGCGTCGGTTTGGAACAACCCTTCAGAGAGATTGTGACAATGAACCAAAGAAGCAGTTGAAGAATTAAGTAAATTCGACAGGTTCGGAGTCTAGACATGATCTTCTCCGTTCGAAAGGATCTTTTTTTGGGCGTGCAAAATTGCCACCAGAAGCATAACAAAATTGATCGAAGTTCCTGAGATAAAAATGAAGAAGACAGGCTCGCCAATAACCACTATATTGGTGGTACTTAACTATACCGATTCAAAAATACAGTTAAGTATTTCGGTGTGTCGGAAGGCCTTCGAAAGCCTGTTAGTTTTTCATTAGCCCCGTGCTTCAGCGCGGGGCTGGCGGAGTGTGCAGATTTTACTGGTCCGGGCCCTTGCGCTGAAGCATGGGGCTAATGAAAACGAGCATGCCGGAAGCATTGGAAGGTTTCCGTGCTGGAGCGGGCAACATTTGGTTTTGAATTGCCTTCGAAAGAAGATGGATGCAAGATAGGAGTCAGCAGGACTCATCCTGTGGCAGCGACCAGGAGCCGCCTGGCGACAGAGACATAGAGAATGAAGGTTATCCACAAGCGATACATTACTTGCCTCGTGCGTGCGCCTCTCGCCGCCCTTCCCCTCTTTCTTTTATTCTCCTATTTCTCCACCGCTGCCGAAGTTTTCGCGGCCCGGATTTTGGACTATCAGGATCATCTTAACCCTCGATTTGCTAAGGAAATTCGCGAAGAAACGCGATTTATTATCGTTCATTCCACCGAGAGCAGTCTCCCCAGCGCCTTACGAACCCTTTCCCGGGGAAAGGTGCGCTATGGTCGATACATTACCCGAGGAGGTCACGCACACTACCTGATCGCTAAGGATGGAACGATTTATCGCATCCTGGATCCTAGATATTGGGCCAATCATGCCGGTGTGAGCATGTGGAATGGGCTTCAGGATTTAAGCGATTACTCTATTGGTATCGAACTCGAAGGCTACCACAATGTCCCCTTTGAACCAGAACAATACCGGTCATTGAAATGGTTATTGGATGTTTTGAAGAGACGGTATCAAATTAAAGATCGCAATGTGTTAGAGCACTTTCGAATTGCCTATTCACAGCCCAACCATTATCACAAAGATAGATTGCGCGGTCGAAAGAGCGATCCCGGCATTGATAATTTCGACCGTGTGAAGGCCGGACTCCGAGACGAATATCCAGAAGATCCCGATGTTATCGCGGGTCGCGTCATTGGCAGTCCCATGTTGATACGAGCTGGAGGGCACCCCAGCGTTCAGACGGGGGATGAAGAAGAGGAAGCTGCTGCCGAGGCTGGCGCAGCTAACATTGTTTCGGCTACTCAGACAGCCTGGAAGATTGCCGGGGTCCATTACGATGCAACAACAACCGTTTACAAATTCCCCAATGGAACTTCTCTCCGTGGCGATCAGATTGAAGACTGGTCAAATATCCCGTCAGGCACGGAAGTGAAGCTAGGTGGGAGTGAAGAGAAGGAAAAAAAAGTGGTGAATGCCTACCGGGCAGAGGTTATAGTTCCTGAAATTACTTCCTCACTTTCTCCGCGGAAAATTGCCAATGTCTTATTCAATTCCTCCTTCACCTTCTATGTTTTCCCCGATGGCAGCC
>QHZQ01000313.1:8047-8535 GCA_003224725.1 Acidobacteriota bacterium
ACGTCCCGGTAGGAACCAAGATTCTCATCGCCTATCGAAAGATTCCCCGGCCCCAAACCAAAATTAAGATCGGGGAGGATCTGGACGACGTCTATTTGGATCCTCGCACTATTTACCTGTTTCCGGATCGGAGCCTTAAATCGGGGGATCAAATAGAAGATTTTACCAAGATTCCCCCGGGTACCCTGGTGTTTGCCAAGATGGAATAGTAGGAGGGGCTTAGCCCGTAGCGAGCGACCTCATACGATCGAGGAAACACAATTCTCGCCCAGAGGCGCGCAGACGCAGAGATCGAGGATAGAAAAATAGAGAATCGAGGATCGCGGGTCAAGTCTTTGCGATCTTCGATCCTCAATCCTCAATCCCCAATCGTCGCTAACACCTAACACCATGGTATAGTTCCCATCGGAACAGCAGGCAACGAACTTTTTTAGAAAAAGCGAGCCTCATCAATGTTTAAAGAGCGATTGTTCACACCCGGCCCGACC
>QHZQ01000314.1:0-3744 GCA_003224725.1 Acidobacteriota bacterium
CTTCGGGCCGAACGGCTTCCTCATGCGTCCCAACGTCGTTCCCGGTGTGAATAAGAAGTCGGATGCCGTCCTCAATGGTACCTGGGATCCCAACGCTCCGGGAGATGCGGGCATGATCTACAACATCAAGGCTTGGACAGACCCTCAGGCCGCGAATAAGTATAGTTTCGGCGACGCTCCGCGCACGGATGGTGATGTCCGCCGCTTCGCCTACCTCAGTGAGGATCTCTCGATCATCAAGCGGACCACCATCACCGAGCGGGTGAATGTCGAATTTCGGGCCGACTTTCTGAACATCTTCAACCGCACAATCTTCGGCTTTGATGCTGGCGGGGACCAGTACGGCCAAATCCTGGGGGGCAACGCTATGGCCTTTGGCTTCGGGCGCGTAAGTGCCCAAAACAATTTCCCGCGCGAAATTCAGTTCGGGCTAAAGATCAACTACTAACCTGCACTAACCTGAAGGGCTAACTCAAAAGAGGATGAGGACCGAAAGAAATTACGGCTTCATCCTCTTTTTTTTGGCAAGATCAGGGCGGTGAAGTCTCCGCTTTCGCCGCCTCTCCAACCAATCTGAACACGATAGGTCAAGTTGGCATGTACCGCCTCACTCCCCCTCTGGCCCCTGAAGGTGTGAAAAAATTCAAAACCGGCCGAGATCGGGAGGGCAAGGCTCCCGCCGAGCCTCATGGGGCAAAGACTTCCTAGGGCGACGGCTCACCAGGAGGCTCGCCCTCCCAATTTTTCCACACCTTCCCTCTCCCAAATGGGCGAGGGAAAAGAAAAAATAGAGTTAACTCCCTCGCCCCACCGGGGAGAGGGTGGCGCGAAGCGCCGGGTGAGGGGGTAGCTCCCAATTCCTTCACACCTTCGGGAACGGAAAGGCCAACTCACTGCGGCGTGGTTCTAGCCCGTTCATAGGTTTTCTCTTTCTCGGCTAAAGAGAGCCTTTGGAATTCTTCCATTTCCCGCGCGCTCGATTTGCTGTCACCTTGTTCGCGGTAAACCTTTGCGAGCAGAAAGTGCGTCTCCGTGTCATTGGGATCGGCGGCGGCGGCGATGACGAGCTCGGCTTTGGCCTTCTCCAGGTCCTTCAGGCCGTGGTAACACTTGCCCAGGAGAAAGTGGGGCCGCGCCGTGCCGGGCTGGGCCGCCGAGGCTACGCGCAAGTAACCAATCGCCCCGGCATAATTGCCCCGACCCACGGCGAACTCTCCCAGATAGAGATTGACCCGCAGATCATTGGGGTCCTCACGCAGGGCCTCCAAAAACTCCTTTTCCGCTGCATCGATTTGTTTCAAATTTCGGTAGGCAACTCCCAACGCGTAGTGTATGCCCGGAGCGTCTGGACGCTTGGCGAGCGCAGCACGATATTCCTTGAGGGAATCTTCGTAGCGCTTGTTATTGGCATAGACTTCCCCTATCAGGGCATGCAACTGGAAGGAGTCAGGGTCGAGGTCCGTGAGCCGCTGAATGATCTCGAGCGAGGCGCTCATGTGCAGCCGTCCGAGTTGATAGAGCGCGTCGGCATCCTTGGGATTCCGGGCCAAAGACTGATGGAACTGGGCAATGGCGTCATCGGAACGGCCGAGCGACACGAGGGCAATGGCATAGTAATAGTGACACCGCGGGTGCGGGTTGGGCGTCGATAGCTCTGCCTGGAAGTTCTCAGTGGCTTTTTGAAATTGATTGAGACCGAGGTAGGAAGCGCCAAGAAAGAAATTGACCTCAGGATACTGAGTTGAGATGGACAGTGCGCGCCGAAAAAGTTCGATGGATTCCTGAAACTTGAGCTCCGTCTGGTAGAGAATACCGAGGCGCTTAAGGACTTCGGGATCGTTGGGAGCGAGCGTCAACGCTTGCCGGTAGCTCCGCTCGGCGCCCGCATAATCTTCTGACTTCTCGTAAGCACGGGCCTGTTCGAGGAGCGATTTCACATCTGCCGATAGGCCGGGAAGGGGCTGCGAGACCCACAGGAGGAGCACGCAGAGCATAGGGCACTTATGCAAGACGGATGATCGAATGAACAGGGCTATGAGCCAGAGACGAACTATCACGGTTAAGGTAGAAAACACAAATCAACATTCATAAACTAGGGCGCAAGAAGCTAACCGCAGAGACGCTGAGACGCAGAGGCTGTCGCAGGAAGTTTTTGGAAGAGCAACACTCCAAAATCACTCAACTGGCCGAGAAACTAAAATGACCGGCCGTCTAGCAGATAGTATCTATTCTCCTTCATCTCAGCGTCTCTGCGTTTGGTTTTGCCTTCTTCCCATTAGGCTCATCGGTTTGGTTTCTGCAGGGACTCCTGGAGGTGCTCCTTATCTTTGTTCTGGTCTTCGCGAGTCAGTCGTTCGAAGATCTGGAGGTGCTTTTGGCTTTCCTCCTTATTGCCCAGCCGCGCATGAAGCTCGTGAAGCTGGAAGTGGACTTCCTTATAATTGGGATCCTGTTCCAGGGCCTTCTCGAAAACATGAAGGGCGCGCTGAGGCTCGCCGGTACTCGCGTAACATTTTCCCAGGAGCCAGTAGGCTCGCGCCAACTCGGGGTAGACGGAAACAGTGATTTCAAGGTGCGGCATGGCCTGCGAGTATTCTTGGTTAGTAACCAGGATGTCTCCCAGATAATAATTGGCCAGTGGCTGTTTAGGGTCCTCGGCCAACGCCAGCTGGAGTTCCTGTTGGGACTTCTCGAGATCTTTGCGCTGCCAGTAGACTTGGCCCATGGCAAGGTGTATTCCCGGGAAATTGGGGTTCTTGCGACAGACTTCTTTGAATTCCATAATGGCTTCATCAAAGCGTTCATTATCCGCCAGAACCTCAGCCCTCATAGCATGAGTGAATTCGGAATCCGGAGACATCTCTGCTAGCCTTTGGCCAGCCTTCTGGGCCGCAGCTTTGTAGTCTACGAATAGCTGATACGCAACTGCCAGGTTTTGAGGGTTCTCTGACAGTAGAGCTTCCAATTGCTGGATCGCTTCGAAAAGCCGGCCCGACGCACTGAGGGCGAGAGCAAGGTAATACCGTGCCTGCTTGTCTTTGGGGTTGCCAGTGAGCTCTTTTTGGCTGGCTTCTATGGTCTTATCGAACTTGTTTAATCCATAGTACGAAATCGCCAGCAGTGAATTCACGCCGGGGTACACGGGAGCCCGCTTGAGAATCTTCTGAAAAACCTCCGTGGACTCATCATATTTGCCCTGTTCTTGACAAACCAGACCCAACCTTTTGAGGATTTCGGGATCATCTGGAGAGGTGACCAAAGCCTCCTTGTAAACTGCTTCGGCTCCTGCATAGTCTTTGCTCTTTTCCAATTCGATGGCTCGAGACAGCAGACCTTCCAGGTTCGCCGGTATGACCTGAGCCTGGACTAGGTCGGCAATCCCAATTATTGCCGCGAGGAAGAGGACAACACTAACCGCAGAGACGCTGAGGCGCTGAGATGAAGAAGTGATACTACCTGCTGAACAGGCGGTCATCTTAGTTTCATAGTTATTGAGGGATTCTGAAGTTTTCCATCTTCCTGCAACAGCCTCTGCGTCTCAGCATCTCCGCGGTTAGCCTCTTGTGCCTTGGTTATGAACATTATTTGTTGGTAGGTTGTGACGATAGAATTGTACGGGGGTATTGTGTCTTGTGTCAGCCAAATGAACCTGGTGATCATCGGCCAAAGGCGCTTGTTCACAGACTCTGGCTTTGTATCGGATATCAGTTACTGCCATCTGTCTTTTGCTTCTCCATCTGCTGC
>QHZQ01000314.1:3805-8467 GCA_003224725.1 Acidobacteriota bacterium
TTGAAAGATTTCGAGGTGGTACTGCTGCTTGTCCGGTTGTTGGAGCCGTGCGTAGAGTTGTGCGAGCTGGTAATGCGTCATTTTGTCTTTGGGTTCCAATTCGACCGCCTTCAACCAGAATTTGAGCGCATCCTGCAGCTTTCCCTGTGTTGCGTAACATTTGCCCAACTGAAAGTACGCCTGCATGTACTGAGGGCTGGCCGCCACAACAGTCTGCAGCAGGGGAACAGCCTGGTCCGTCCGCTGAGTCCGCATCAGGATGTCAGCCAGATAGTAATTGGCTCTCGGATGGTTGGGGTCTTCATTCAAAGCGAGCCGGAGTTCTTTCTCTGCCTTCGGGTAATCGACTTTGTTGTAATAAACCACTCCCAAACCAAAGTGTATCCCTGGGAAATTCGGATTCTTTTTCAGGAGCTCCTGGTATTTTTGAATCGCTTCGGCGTATTTTTCGTCCTCGGCATAACTTTCAGCCTTCAAAGCCAACATGAAATCTGAGTCTGGATCGAGGTCTCCCAATTGTTTGATGGCTCGAACCGTAGAGGACTTGAGCAGACGAATCAATTGAAAGAGAACCTTCTTGTCGGTGGGGTCCTGCTCGAGAAGGATTTCGTATTGCCGCGCTGCGTCAGCATTGCGATCTAGAGACTGATAGGCCTGGGCTGTGTAGTAACGAGCTCGACGGTACCTAGGGTTGGCCTCCAGTTCCTTGTTAAATGCGTCTATGGCCTCCTCGAACTGATTGAGTCCGAGGCAGGAGAGCCCCAGATAAAAGTTGACCTCGGGATACTGGGGCGCTTGCTGCAGCACTTTCTGAAAGCTGTCGACGGATTCCGGAAATTTCAGCTCGGTCTGGTAGATGAGGCCTAGCCGTTTGAGGATTTCGGGCTGCCGGGGATAGTTTGCCGCGGCCTCCTGATAGATCTTCTCCGCGCCTGCATAATCTTGGCGTGTCTCTAATTCCTTGGCCCGACGGAAATAATCCTCCAGGCTTTGGGAAACAGCTTGAGCCAGAATCCAACTGCAGCAACATATGAAGGGAAAAACACAAAGAAGAGCACGCCCAAGTCGGGTTAAGGGTGGATAAAGTCTACCGCTAGACACAACTTAACATAACATGGTCCCCAAAAAATTTGCAAACGCGATTTGACCCTTCGCCTGGAATCGTGGGCTACTCCAGATGGCCACGACAAGCTTTGTCTCTCTAACTCTGTTCATATGCTAAGATGTGGGTTGGTGCGCTGGTCGTGATCGCTAATCCAAATCCGGCAGTTGAATTAACCGCAGAGACGCTGAGACGCAGAGAAGCCCGGGAGGGACCGGGACCCCCTTTTGGCGGTGGGCTCACCTAGAAGGTGAGTTTGAGAATAACCGAGAATCCAAACCTTGACATTCCATCTCGTTGTTTTCATTTTAGGCTCTGGGCTAATTCTCTCCGCGTCTCAGCGTCCCTGTGGTGGTTTCAGACCCCTTTTTCAGGCTAATAGTTCCTGCTCCTAAGAGCAAATGGTCCGATGCAATTTCGAGAAACAATCCAGACCGGTCATTCTTCTTTCACCAAGAGAATCGGTTCCAATGCCGGACAAGGGTCGGGGCTTTGGATCGGGCTAAGTAACCTACACAAAACAATACGCAGAATTTTCACTAGCCCCGTGCTTCAGCGCGACGCTAATGAAAATGCAGAGAAGGAATTTGGCACGTTAATTTGTGCTCTCTCTTGTGTTGTCTCCTTAGCTTTTTTCACCTCTGTCACTCTATGGGGTCAGGCTACGGGCAAGCGAGAGCAAGTCGATTTGTCTCCACAGGTTCAGGAGTACTTCCAAACTGCCAAGCAAGCCGAGAAAGCGGGTGTCTACGCCAAAGCCGTAGACGCCTACCGTTCCATTCTTAGGATAATGCCGGATCTCGCCGAAGTGCACCAAAACCTGGGACTGGTCTACTATATTCAGACCAAGAATCAGGAGGCGATTAACTCATTTCATGAGGCTCTAAGACGAAAACCCGATCTGCTTGGGGCCAACCTATTTCTTGGCATGGCCTATGTCCGCATCAGCCAGTATGGAAAAGCCATTGCCCCTCTCAATAAGGCCATATCCTTGAATCCGGCAGAGCGAAATGCCTACTTGAATCTCGGCTTGAGCTACGTGGAGACTGGACGATACGATGAAGCCGCCAAAACACTTCAAAAGGGCCTCGACCAATTCCCTAAGGACATTGATATTCTCTATAACTTGGGGAAGGTCTATACCAAGATGATGACGGTGACCTTCCAGAAGATGGCTGAAGTAGAGCCTGATTCCTATCGCGTGCACCAACTGCTAGGTGAGTCCTACGAGGCCAGGAGAGAAACAATCAGGGCAATCGAGGAGTACAAAGCCGCGATAGCCCGTAAACCAGATGCCCCAGGGTTGCACTACGCGTTGGCCAATGTTCATTGGAAGGAAGGTAATCTGGAAGAGGCTGAGAAGGGTTTTAAGAAAGAACTCGAAATCAATCCTGAACAATACCTGGCCACCTGGAAACTGGGAAACATCTATTTGATAAAACGTGAAATTGATCAGGCCATGCCTTACCTCCAAAAAGCCGTGGAACAGAAGCCAGATCTGGGTCAAGCCCACAGGGACTTAGCGCGCGCCTTGGTAGAAAAAGGTGACCTGACCGGAGCTATGGGGCATTTAAACAAGGTCACGGAGCTCGCTCCTGATGAGCCTACGGTCCATTACCGACTCGCATTGCTTTATAAGCGGATGGGCAGGAAAGAAAAAGAGCGGACTGAAATGGAGAAGTTCCAGCAGCTAAAGTCTTACAGCGACAATCGGGAGAAAAAGGCCCGCAGCTTGTCTGCTTCTGGAGACGAGGAATTGGAAAAATCTAAGGCAGATATCGAATCAGAAACTCAATGAAGTGGGAGAACGACGCTCGCGTTCCCAGGGAGGGGTAACGAAGATCGGTAGGAACACTTATTGAGGCTTCTCGATAGTTCCGGTTTCAAGACTCTTGCTGACTTTTTCGCGGTCTTCTTTGGTTAGTCTTTCGAAGATCTCGACATGCTTTTGACTTTTTTCCTTGTCGTTCAGCCGAGCGTACACCTGGGAGAGCTGGTAATGGGTTTGCTTGTGATTCGGGTCGATTTCAGCGGCTCGCGTCAGAGCCTCCAGGGCTGGCTTTAGTTCGCCCCGGGCAAGAAGGCACTTGCCCAGCAGGAAATAGGCCTCCATGAATCGGTGGTCACCGTCCGCGGCGATTTTCAGGTGGGGAATAGCTTCCTGGAATTTCTGGTCCTTGATCAAGATATCGGCCAAATAGAAATTGGCGAGGGTATGATTGACGTCTTCTTCCAGGGCTAGCTTCAGCTCCCGCACCGCCTTATCGTTTTCCTGCATTTTCCAATAAACTTCGCCCAGGGAGAAATGAATCCCGGGAAATTCAGGATTCTTTTTCAGAACCTGAGTGAATTCCTCGATCGACTTTTCATTTTGGTTGTCGTCAGAGTAGATCTCTCCTCTAAGGGCATGTAGCAGGTCCGAGTCGGGACTCAGGCTGGCCAGTTGTTTGCTAGTCTGAAGCGTAGCCATCTTGTAATGCCGTGCCAGTTGATACAGGACCATGGAATCCTGCGGATCTTCGGCCAAAAGAGCCTCCAGTTGCTGGATGGCTTCTACTCGCTTCCCAGCCGCCTGGAGACCCAGGGCGAGGTAGTAGCGTGTCTTACGATCCTTTGGGTTGCCCTGGAGTTCTTTGTTCAGGGCGGCAATTGCCTCATTATACTGGTTCAGGCCATAGTAAGAGACACCGACTAGAAAATTGACGCCGGGATATAGTGGAGCACGCTTCAGGATCCGGTTGAAGACCTCAATCGCTTCCTGAAACCTGGACTCTTCTTGATACAGGCCGCCCAGCGCTTTAAGGAGATCGGGGTTGTCAGGATAAGCATTGAGGGCTTCCTGATAAGCTTTCTCCGCACCACTGAAGTCTCGTTGTTTTTCCAGCTGGCGGGCCTGTTGGAAGGTGGCCTCCAGGCTCTGCTGCGTCTTCTGGGCAGAAGCGGTACCAAGAAGCAAAATGAACAGGATGAAATGTATCATCGACAATAAGTGGGGCAGGATGCGCCGGGCCCCAAGGGGCACCGCACTTTTAGACACAGGCAAACTCAGCCCAGCACAACCGTCGGAAAGGAACCGCCAAGAACGCCGCGGCCAGGGACCGTTGGAACCACCAAGGTGAGCAGAACCGTCTGGATATCTGGATATAGGAGATTCTCAGATTTGGGTCCACGGCTACGTTTCGATCCTTAGCACCCTTTGCGTTCTTGGCGGTTCCCGCAATTAACTCGACCGTTTTGCGAACTCCTGGCTTGAATTCGCGCCACCACAGAAACATACCATGATCTCAAGTTGCTTTCAATTCATGAGGAATTTCGCCGAAAGATTGCATCAATTCGTGTCTTCTGTTTTTGAAAGAACTTAACTTTCCTCGTGCCAACTTGCGCTTTCAGTTACGGAGGGCAAAGCAACAGCTTTGGTAGCCACGACGAATTTGCTTCTAATTCGTCGTGGGTTTGTCCACGGGCGCGGAAAAGCCCACGGCGAGCGACGGTGGTCGCGCAGAAAGGCGCTCGCCGTGGCTACCAAGACTGCACCCCCCAAACGCCCCCTGTAACTAAAC
>QHZQ01000069.1:0-12785 GCA_003224725.1 Acidobacteriota bacterium
AAAAATTGTTTGAAAGAGATGGATCTTGACGAAAAAGTGCTTTCCCCGCGAGCTGTGTTGTCACGCATTAGCTACGCCAAGAATCACGGCCTAATCCCTGAAGATATTTACCAGCAAGCTTACGATCCCAAAACCGAAAAGATAGCTATTGCTTTTGGACTTTACGAAAAGAAACTAAAACAGGCCAATGCCCTGGACTTTGATGACCTCCTATTGAAGACGGTCGAGCTTCTCGAAAATCATGCTCCAGTGAGACAGCGTCTCAATGAACAATTTCGCTATGTGATGGTGGATGAATACCAAGATACAAACCGGATTCAATACCAACTCATTCGCCAGCTCACTCAATTGCAACAGAACCTTTGTGTTGTGGGCGATGAAGACCAGTCTATCTACGGTTGGCGCGGGGCTGATATTCAAAATATCTTGAGCTTTGAAAAAGACTATCCCCAGGCTCAGATCATCAAGCTCGAACAAAACTATCGTTCCACCCAAAATATCTTAGAGGCTGCCGGTTCGGTTGTCTCCAATAACGTCGCACGAAAAGGAAAATCTCTTTGGACGGAAACAACAGGGGGTGAACTGGTGACGCTCTACGAGGCGCCGGACGCCGAGACTGAAGCCCTCTTTGTGGCGCAGCAGATTCTTTCCTATCTCCGATCACATCCTAGCGATTCCTTGGCCGTTCTCTATCGGACCAACTTTCAGTCTCGTCTGTTTGAAGAAGCCTGCAGGCGTAATAATATAAGAGCAGAAATCAAAGACTTGCTCTCCTACTTGAAACTCTGCTTGAATCCTCAAGACTCGGTCAGTCTGTTGCGAATCTTAAACACACCGCCACGGGGAATAGGAAAAACGACCGTCGACACTCTGGAACAAGAAGCCCGCAATCGAGCTCTGTCGCTGTGGGATACGATTCAGTATGCTGTCGAACAAAGGACCTTTACACCCAGAACCCTCCGTGCTCTGGGTGATTTTCGTGACACGATGGAGGAGTTCATCAAAAAGGCGAAGGAGAAACCGATCTCGGAGCTACTCCAACAGGTCATGGACAGGTCTGGATATGTTCGGTGGCTTGAGAGTGAAGGCACAGAAGAAGGGATCTCACGCATCGAAAACCTCCAGGAATTGGTGAATGCCGCCAGGGACAGTGAAGACCGTGGCGAGAACCTGCGCGACTTCTTGGACCACGCGGCCCTGATTTCTGATGCCGATGCGTACGACGAGCGTGCCAGAATTACTTTGATGACCCTCCACAGCGCCAAGGGACTGGAGTTTCCACTGGTATTTATTGTGGGCTTGGAGGAAGGATTGTTCCCCCATAGTCGCTCTTTACTGAGCCAAGAAGAAATTGAGGAGGAACGCCGGCTCTGCTACGTCGGCATGACTCGAGCCCAAAAGAAGCTTTATCTGACTCGTGCCAAGCTGCGCCGGTTCTTAGGAGGCGAAAGTCTTAATCAAACCGAACCCTCCCGTTTTATTTACGAGATCCCTTCCAACCTGATCGAAAGTGTTTCCAATGGGCAGGCCAGGAAAAAAGCGGTTGCCTACAAAGGGCCAACTTACAATTCTCTTGAAAGTATCCAGGAGTTTTATAAACAGCGCGGCAAACAAGTTGACCTGTCACCCGTTAGAAAAGGGGTAACCAATCGTGACAACAGCCTCAAATACGGCACCTACGTCCGCCATTCCAAATACGGTGTAGGTATGATCATTCGTTGTGAAGGCGAGGGCGATGACTCCAAACTTACCATCAGCTTTCCCGGATACGGCTTAAAAAAAATGATTCGAAAATATGCGGCATTGGAGAGGGTCTAGAGGCACATTATGCAACGTGGAGAACTCCAGGTTCAGGTAAGGAGGAATGACCCAAAAGACATCAATGCGGCTTGCAGCTAATGAGGTTTTCTTTGCGGGTTAGCCTCGCTTCCAGGGCTTCTTTTTTGAAGCGTGAAAAATCGTTCATTGGATGATCATTTTTTCCGTTGTGTCCTTTGTGGCTTCGCGGCTCTCAATTCTTCAGTTTGATTTTGACCACTTCGCAGACGGATCATTATCGGGACGAGGATGAAGGCGCGCTTATTTAAGATCAAGAGTCCTGACACCTTCATTAATGACGCGCAGGTCCCAGAACGCAGGATGAAGCGGTCGCTGACATCACTTGACCTGACCGCCCTGGGAATTGGCGCCATCATCGGAGCCGGCATCTTTGCTCTCACAGGCACTGCAGCGGCGGGCCAGAGCTTCCAGAGTCCTATTGAAACCCCGGTGATCAACTTCATCAGCGCCTGGTTGTCGGGCTCTCCGCTTCAGTTGGGCCGGGCGGGAGCTGGTCCGGCCATTGTCCTTTCGTTTCTTGTGGCGGCAGTCGCTTGCGCCTTTGCAGCGCTCTGTTACGCCGAAATGGCCTCAATGATCCCGGTCTCAGGCAGCGCCTATACTTATTCTTACGCCACGCTGGGTGAATTTATCGCTTGGGTTATTGGCTGGGATCTTATCCTGGAATACGCGGTCGGCAATATTGCCGTGGCAGTCAGTTGGTCTGATTTTTTTACCAAGTTACTCTACAATTTGACGCACCTCAAGTTGCCACTCTGGCTGGTCAAGGATTACGGAACCGCCCATGTCTGGGTCGAGAAGGCTCAAAGACTGGCTCTGTTTCAACAGGCTCAGCTTCAACTCTCCCCTATTGAGGTGGCAGATTACACGCAGGCAGCGAGCAATTTAGGCAATTATTCCAGCTCTTACCTTCCGAGCTTGCTGGGTCATGAACTGGCCTTCAATTTGCCAGCGTTTTTGATTGTCGCCCTCCTAACTGTTCTTCTCGTGATCGGAATACAAGAAAGCGCCCGGTTCAACACGGCTGCTGTCCTGCTCAAGACAACCATCGTTGTCTTCTTTATAGCTTTCGGTGCGTATTACATCAACCCGGCCGCGAACTGGCACCCTTTTATGCCAAATGGATTCACCGGGGTCATGGGCGGTGCGGCCATTGTGTTTTTCGCCTTCATCGGTTTCGACGCCGTCTCCACGACAGCCGAAGAAACGCGCAACCCACAGCGCGATCTGCCTATTGCGATGATATCTTCTCTGATTATCTGTACCTTGCTTTACGTTGGAGTTTCAGGAGTGCTGACCGGAATGAAGAAGTATACTGCCTTCGTCGATGATGCGGCTGCCATTGCCACGGCCGTGGAAGTCTCGGGCAAGCCCTGGGTTCAAGCCCTTGTCAGCGCGGGCGCTCTGGCCGGGATGACTTCTGTAATTCTGGTTTTCCAGCTCGGTCAACCCCGCATCTTTATGGCGATGGCCCGCGATGGCCTGCTGCCCCAGTACTTCGCTCGCCTTCATCCGCGTTTCCGTACACCCTACATCACCACGATCTGGACAGGCGCCTTTGTGGGATTTATGGCACTGGTGATCGACATCGGTTCAGCCGCGGAGCTTACCAACATCGGGACTCTCTTCGCGTTCATTTTGGTCTCGGCCGGGGTCATTGTTCTGCGACGAACCGCCCCCCTAAGACCCCGACCATTCAAGACTCCGTGGGTTCCGCTGCTCCCTTTATGTGGAATCCTATCCTGTTTTGCTCTCATGCTGAGCTTGCCGGTATTAACCTGGATTCGTTTTATTGTCTGGCTTGGTATCGGGCTAATCCTATACGCCCTGTACGGATATAAACACAGTGACTTGGCCAAGGACGAGGAAAGAGTGACGAGCAAGGCCTAGCCGGAGCAAGATGACCTTTTGGCGTGCCATCTGGCACTGTGCCGGCCAGCTCAGCTATAGCTTGCTACCGGCTTGGCTGCGGTCGGAAAGGAATCCCGAATAAGGCTTGAACTTCGATGGGGTTTTCACCCTGTTGGGCAGGCTTAAACTTCCATTGTTTTAATGCGTCCATCGCACGGTCATCTAAAGCAGGATTTAGGCTTCGAATGACGCGGATCTTACTCACTCCTCCGTCCTTGCGAATCACAGCGTAAAGCACCACCATACCTCGCAGCTTCGCCAGTTCTTCATCTTCAGGTCTGCCAGGATCGACTTTACGCAGGGGTCGCGGCTGGACAATGGGATCGCCAGCCGCCAAATAGAGCTGCGAATGAGCGGCCGTTGACTCAGTGGCTGCAGGCTGGCTGTTGCGGTCACCCATTTCTGAAAACTGCATGATCCAGCGGCCTGCGGGCATCGGAACGAACACCGTGTAATTCCTTTTTCCCGACAGAACCCCATAAACTCCCAATCCCGCGCCGCCTCGGCTCCCTTCCAGCACCGTGATATTATAGGACTCTCCCGGATCCTCAATCGTTACCATTTCGCTAAATCCACCCGGTGCACGCGGACGCCTTCCGGGACCGGCAATGGTTGGCGAGCCACTAGTGGGGCCGCCTTTGACCGACAGGCCGGGAATTTGGATCTGGGCAATATTTCCGCCACTGCCAAATCCACTGCCTTTACCCTTGCCGCTACCGCCCCCACCGAGAACACCGCCGCCCAAAATTCCACCATCCAGCCCGTCCGGCGAACCTGCCCGATTGCCCTCAGGGGAAATGGAAAAAGCCCCCGTCTTATTTCCAGGTGGCACCTTGATTCCACCCGGGCCTGGAAGACCAGGATTGGCGCTGAGTACCACCAAATTCCTCAGTCGATCGTTTCCTGTGCCATCCACGGGCACATTTATGAGAGGACCTGGGTTACCCGAATCAGAACCAATGTTCCATTCCGGCGAAGCACCGGGGTGAACCATGAGCTTAGGGTTAAGATTAACTGCTTCGGTCTTCGCGATCGTCAATTCAGAAATAGACCGTTCCACATTTTTCAGTTCTGGATCAGGTGGCCGCAGGTTTGGCGTATCAAGTTTTCGCGTCCCCATCTGAGAGACTTGCTTGCTTGCAATCTGCACAGATTCAACCTTAGTCTCCTCAACATTCCAAACGACAATATTCGGAACTTTCACTTCCTCTTTGATCTTCACATCCGGCGTGCTGGGCTGAACAATGGTCTGACTGGAATTGTCAGGTTTAGGGGGAGCCGATTGAACCGTCTGGGTAGGATGAAAGGACATGCTTCCCTTGGGTGGCTTGACCTCTCTCTTCTCACCGGCGGGTTGTTTAGGTCCGTCGCTGGCCGAAGCGATCATGGGCAAAAGATCTGAAGGCTTGTAATAGGTGATGTTAAAATCTCGTTCCAGCGCCTCCCTGGTCAAAGGAAGAGGTCGACTGAAGGATATCCCGGAAAGACCATACAGCAAGCTAATCAGGCCGATATGAACAAAAACGGAAGCCACAAAGGAAGTGGTTCGACTCCCCTTGGGAGCCCAGATATTGGAAAACACCTCCTGCTCTTGAGGACTAACTTCCTTGACCCGTATGGAAGAGAGTAAACCATCCAGATCATAAAATCTCCCTTCGCCGACGATAGTCCCTGCCGAGTCGGCCCCCTCGATGGAGACGTTAACTTTTGCCAGTAAACCGTCCCAATGCTCTGAGCAATTTGAGCAGATCTCTCTTTTGAACAAATACCATTTTATTTTTTGTCCACAACTCTGACATACGGCCATTTTGACTTATTCCAATTCCTTGACTAAAACCAAAAAGGCGCTCAATTGAGTGCCTTCTTAGGTTCAACGTTATCTATCCCGACCCTGGGGAATCCTTTTCTCTAATCGGAAGTTTGACTGCGATCCCTTACCACAAAATTCAACCTAGAGCCCTAGGGGATGATCGAATTAAGAATGTTCCACAAATTGATGGTCGAAGTCTATCGCATAAATGGCATAATGCCAAGGGCGAATTGGATATGGCCCATTTTTCAGCCGGGTTTTGTAGCGATTAAGACTCGGCCTACGGTTATAGATCTGCTCAACATGCAGGTACGGGTAGTAGACACTCTATTTTGAAAGGAATTATTATGAACCGTCGTTCTTTCATCCTTGCCAGCATGGCAGCTTCTCCGCTGACCTCATCTACTCCCCCGTTGCCAGATCAAAAATCCCGCGCCTGGTTCGAACTCCGTTTCTACCATCTGCGCAACGATCTGGAACGGTTACGGTTGGATGCCCTCCTTAAGGTGGCATATCTCTTCGTGTCAAAGCGAGTTGGCAATAGACCGGTTGGTTTTTTCGATGTTTCTGTGGGACCTGAACAACCGTTGCTCATTGTGCTGACTTCATACCCTTCTCTTGCCGCCATGGAAACAGCTCTGGATAAAATCGCTAAAGACGATTCCTGGAACAAGGCATTGGATCAATTCGACCGGGACAAAGCCATGGCCTATACCCGAATTGAATCTCGACTGCTTCGGGCCTTTAGCAGCGTGCCCGCCCTCGAGATCCCAGCCCTGAAACCTGGCCAGGCCCCACACATTTTTGAACTGCGCATCTACGAAGCAAGAAATATGAGGGCTTCGGAGACTAAAATCAAGATGTTTGATGATGATGAAGTCACTATATTTCGACGTTGCGGATTGCTGCCTGTCTTCTTTGGGCAGACTGTAATCGGGCCAGGGTTACCCAGTCTCACCTATATGGTGGCTTATGAAAGTATCGAGGCAAGGGAGGAAGCCTGGCGCAAGTTCTTAAGTGACCCTGACTGGATGAAGCTACGGGCTAAACCCGAATTCGCAGACCGTGAAATTGTCTCTAACATTCACAGCTATCTCTTACGACCCACGAATTATTCACCTATCCGCTGAGAAAACACAGTAAGAACAGCAAGCCGTAATAGAGTAGTTCAGATTTGGTCCGACGATTATAACTGTCCTCCGCCTGTCTGCACGTTTTCTGATTTTCCCCTCGTCTCCTTTCCCACCTGCCTTCTATTACTGTTTTCCGTCTGCAACCTTCCGGTATGATATACATTGAAGCTTTCTGTCTGATGAACCACATAATCAATGCCCATTTTCCTTAATTCTTGAATTGCATTGTCCTCAATGGGTCTCGCCATGCAGGCCTCCCAACGAAGCCACCATTCGGCAGCAAAGGAACGGGAAAAATTGATTTGGCCTCCCCCTTTCCAATCCACATAAACAGCACGCCCTGCCCAATAACGAAAGACTCCAGGTGATTTATCCTGGTTGGCGTCCGGGAAAAGGAAGACAGCATCTGGTGGAGTCATTCGCTTAGCCCAAGTGGCCAGTCGTTGAATTTCGTTACGGTCTGGCGCAATGGCGGGCTTCGCAAAGACCTTGGGCAATATGAGAAAGAGTAAGCCAATGGCTCCCAAAAGGAAAGGCTGACCGATGCTCGGACGAATCCAGCGTGCGCTCAAAAGAATTCCCGCTCCGAGGGCCACGGCCACGAGAAAGCTCATCTCTTTGAGGAGATTCCAAGACAGCAGATGGGAGTGGAAAGGGTCAGTTTCCAAGAGACAAATGGTTAGTGCGAGTTGGGCTAACGTGGAGGTTCTCCGAATCCACTTCTCTTGGTCATGAGACCTCAGCCTTTTCAAGCATGAGTTTTTCCAGAATTCTAGACCAAGCAGCGGCCAGAGTATGAGCAAGAGTTTTCTGTCTAGAACAAAAGACAAACTCGAAATGAACCATAGATAATTCTCCAGCTTGGTCGGACACGCAGCCAGACCAGTCAGCGCCACCGTCCATGATAGCAACAGCATAAAAACAACCACAAAAATCAGGGCGCGGGCAGGCTGGACTTGGGGGAAAAGGGCCAATTTGTAGTGGTCCAGCAGAACCCATGAGCCCAGCACCATGAGCCAGGCCCAGAGCCAGGTGATCTGGATGAAACTCTTCAGAATCCAGGATACAGCCTGTTTTCCTCTCCACCATCCCAACCATAGAATCACTCCCGCCCAGAGTAACAAACAGAACTCATCTCGCCCCCACTGGGAGATGAAGACATAGGGAGTTCGTAGCCTCAACCACCTTTCCCATTCCGGATCAATGAAACTCAGGAAATAACGGGATTGTTCTCCCGGAGACGCCTGCAGCGCAGAAAGTGAAAGCAGTAAAGTCGAGCTCACAGGGAGTGCGGCAAGAATGAGGCGTTGGGGATTTTGTAGTTCTATCCTGCCCGACAACAGAATCGCGGCCCATCCGACCCAAAACGGTAAGGTGGTGGTGGGATGAATGCAGAAAGCGAAGCACCCCAAGAGAGTCCCAGAGAATAAATGACGACGGCTCAGCAGGGCCAGGGCTAACAAAACAAGAGTAAACGCCATCCCGCGAGGAACAGGTTCATATTCCACCACCAGGGTTTGGACCCCCAATATGCGTCCCCCCAACATCATGAGAGCGGCGACTGCTGCGGCCACATCCTGGGAGCACCCCAAAGAGCGGGCAATGAGGAAAAAACCTAAGAGCAAGAAAAATCTGAACATGAGTTGGAGTGTTCGCATAGCTGTCGGCAGATCCAGCCCGAACGATTTTCCAAAAAACAATACCATTTCATCAAAAAGCGCGAATGCAGTGTGAGGATGCTGCGTAATGATGTCCCGTTGTAGTTGTAACGGGTCTTGCCTATGGAGAAGAATCGCCAGATAGATTTGAGTATCTTCTTCGCCCAAAGTAGCAGCAGGGTAGCTCCAGTAGCTGAGGAGAGTGATCAAAATCAGGAACAAACAGATGAGTCCTGACTTCTTTAACCTGTGCTGAGAAAAAAGCCGTTCAACTGCTGCATTCATTGGAATCAATTGCAGAAAGCCCTGGTTCGAGAAAGAAGCCCCAAGGCTATGATATTCTCTCTGCTTTTTCCATATCTCCCCCAGGCCTTATGTTAAGATAGCTTACGTCGTTGATTCTCAAACCCATAATCTTTGAACCTGAGGATAAACCAATGCTGATTTTGAACCTGATGATGCGTTGGCTTCATATCTTCTCGGTAATCGCTGCCGTGGGGGCTACGGTATTTATGCGATGGGTCCTCCTTCCATCGCTAGCCGGTTTGCCCGATGAGGCAAAGGACCTCCTTCTTAAAAACCTGTCGAAACGTGTTCGCATTCTCATACACAGCGCAATTGGTGGAATCCTTCTCTCTGGGCTGTACAATACTCACTTGCTTTGGAAAAGCTCGGTTTTTCCGTATGGCCTTGTTTATGCCCTCAAAGTAGGTATGGCCCTGGGCATCTTTTGGGTCGCAATATTCCTCACCTCTTCCAACCCTAAGCGAGCCGCCTTTCAAGCCAATCGGAAGAAGTGGCTGGCAGTAAGCCTGACCCTGGCCATCATTGTCGTGGCACTTTCAGCCTATTTGCGAACCCTCCACTACTGAAGATCCGCGCCAACTAAAGTTTGAGGTTGGTGAAGACGAAAACATTAAATGAATCTTGTTTACTTAGCATCGATTGAATCTCTATCAATTCTCAGGTTAAAGGCTTATCTGGCTTATGAGCTCGATTCTTTTTGAAAAAAAGGATAATTTCGCCCGCCTTATTCTCAATCGCCCTCCCGTTAATACCATGAATATCGAAATGATGAAGGAGATGGGGGATGCCATAGAAAGCCTACATAACGATGACCATATCAAAGTCATCATCATCGGCTCGGCCTGCAGGATTTTTAGCGCTGGTTTCGATATGGCGGATCATGCGCCGCAGAGAGTTTGGCAGTTGCTAGAATCATTTCACAAAATTTTCCTGACCCTGGCCGACTTAGCCAAGCCCACGATTGCAGCAGTTAACGGTCCGGCGCTGGGCGGCGGCTGTGAATTAGCTACTTTCTGTGATCTAGTCCTGGCCTCCGAAAATGCCAAATTTGGACAGCCGGAGATCAAGGTCGGTTTTTTTCCTCCCATTGCCACAGTTGTATTTCCCCACCTCGTGGGGAGGAAGAAGGCCATGGAACTGATTCTCACGGGAGAGACCATAGAAGCTAAGGACGCATTATCGTTGGGATTAATTAACAAAATTGTGCCCATGGAAAAATTGGACGACGCAGTTCATGAGATGGCCTCTAAGATTTCTGTTAACAGTGGGCCGGTTCTGCAGATGACCAAAAAGGCCATGCTCTCAAGTGAGGGCCTCAATTTCGAAGAGGCCCTGAGAAAAGCCCGCGATATATACTTAAACCACCTGATGGCTCTTGAAGATACTAACGAAGGTTTAAGGGCTTTTGTCGAAAAGCGCACTCCAGTCTGGAAAGATAGGTAGTCTCCACCTCGATTCTCCCCGAAAACTTTTCAATATTTCCAAAAATAAAATCCTGGCTCATAATAGGCAAGTGCGTTGCGAGAAGCGTTTGAGATGGGTGCCACAGTGACTCACGTTTCACGCATCGCATCTCGCGTTGACTCGCTCAGACCCATTAATTGGAGTCCGCTTCCATGATTGGATTTGAATTGACGGAAGACCACCTTAGCGTTGAAAGATTGGTCAGAGACTTCGTTTCGAAAGAAATTGCGCCCTATGTTGGCGAGAATGATGCCAACCATTATTTTGATCGCTCGATTCTTTCCAAACTGGCAAAGATTGGCTTGCTGGGGATTTGTATTCCCCCCCAGTATGGGGGCGCCGGGTTTGATTACATCAGTTTAGGAGTCGCTTGCGAAGAACTGGAATATGGAGACACCTCTCTTCGCGTGATCATGTCGGTTCACGTGGCTTTGAATAGCCTCACACTATTAAGTTGGGGCACTGAAGATCAAAAGCAGCGTTATCTCATCCCACAGGCGAGGGGGCAAAAAATCGCCAGTTACGCCTTGACGGAGCCGGACGCTGGCAGCGACGTGGTCGGCATACAAACGACGGCACGGCGGGAAGACAATGAATATGTTCTGAACGGTGAAAAAGTCTGGATTTCTCTGGCTGATGTGGCCGACCATTTCCTGGTCTTTGGCTGGACCGATCTTGAGAAAAAGAAGAACCGCGACCACAGCGGGCTGAGCGCATTTATCGTGGAACGCACCATGTCTGGCTTTACCAGCGGAACCCTGAAACAAAAGTGGGGAATCCGGGCTGGCAATACCGGTTTTTTTTCCATGAGTGATGTTCATTTGCCGTTGGCTAATCGAGTGGGTGAGGAGGGAGAAGGTTTTAAAATAGCCATGTTTGCCCTGGAGCAAGGGCGTTACAGCGTCGCTGCGGGCGCCACTGGATTGATTCACGCCTGCCTGGATGCCAGCAAGAAATATGCTCTGCAGCGCAAAAGCTTCGGCCAGCCCATTGCCAATCATCAGTTGGTCAAAGAGATGATTGCCCAGATGGTTTTGGATTACGAAGCTTCGCGTCTCCTTTGGCTCCATTGCGGCTGGCTGAAAAACCAAGGGAAACGAAATAATCGAGAAACTTCTCTGGCCAAGTGGTATGCCACGGTGGCTTCGGAACGTGCAGCCTCTGACGCCGTACAAATCCACGGCGCCTATGGTTATTCCGACGAGTACCCAGTCGGTCGCTTCTATCGCAATTGCAAGGGGGCAGTCATTTATGAAGGAACCCGCGAGATCCACAAGCTGCTGCAGGCTGATTATGCCTTGGGATTTCGGTCTGACAAACCCAGGCGCTGTAATTTACCGCCAATCCAGTAAGAGCTCTGAATACTGAGAAAGCCAATCACTCAGGACCAGGCAGCACTCGCCAAACGCAAGACTTCGATACTAAGGAGAGAACAACCATGGAACGGGAACTCTCCCGGGAATTCTTGAGAGTTGTGGAAGACTCCGCCATCGCGGCTGCCAGGACTATGGGGACGGGTGACCGCAATTTGGCAGACCAGGCTGCCGTTGAAGCGATGCGAAAAGTCATGGATAGTATCCCAATGAATGGAACGATCGTTATCGGCGAAGGAGAACGTGACGAGGCCCCGATGCTGTATATCGGAGAAAGAGTCGGGATCAAAGAGTCGGCTGAGGCCGAGTTTCCCGGAGTCGATATTGCGGTCGATCCTTTGGAAGGAACCAATCTCTGTGCCACGGGAGGCCCTGGGGCTATCACGGTTCTAGCTAGCTCGGAAAAGGGCGGTTTGTTGCACGCCCCGGACTGTTATATGGAAAAAATCATTGTCGGGCCGGCTTCCAAAGGAGCGGTCGACCTGAATGCCCCGGTAAAAGATAACCTGCGGGCAATTGCCCGGAGGTTGGATCGCGAGGTGGAAAACTTGGTTATCGTTGTGCTCGACCGGGAGCGTCATGGTCAGTTGATTCAAGACATTCGAGATGCAGGGGCCCGTATTCGTCTCATCTCCGATGGCGACCTATCAGCTGGTATTACGGTTGCGCTCAGAGGAACTGGAGTTCATGCAGTTATGGGAATTGGCGGAGCTCCTGAAGGTGTCCTTACCGCAGCCGCTCTGCGCTGTCTCAACGGAGAAATCCTGGGCAGACTTGTTATTCGAGATGAAAAACAAGCCGAGCGAATGCAGGCTATGGGAATCAAAGATCTAAAGAAAGTCTATCGGACGCAGGACTTGGCTCCTGGAGCCAATATTGTTTTTGCGGCCACAGGCGTAACCGATGGAACCTTGCTCAAGGGAGTTCGTTTCTTTGCCGATGGCGTTCGTACCCATTCGCTCTTGATGAACCGGGCCCACCGGGTGGTACGCTTTGTGGATACGGTTCATTTGGCCGATCGGCCAGATATTGAGGTTCGCTTCTAACGCAATGAATTGGCGTGAGTACACTATCTGCCTTGCGCTATCTCTGCTTTGGTGCGCCATAATTGTTGGATTTCCCTGGCTGGTACAGTCCGGGTATTTGAAATTGGCCGTAGCCATCTTCTGGTCATTTTCCAAGATTTGTCATCAAGATCCGATGCGATCCTTTTCTCTCTCAGGAATCCCTTTCCCAGCATGTTCTCGTTGCACGGGTATTTACTTAGGAGGGTTGTTCGGCATGGCCATTT
>QHZQ01000069.1:12880-16646 GCA_003224725.1 Acidobacteriota bacterium
ATTGCCCTGGACCTTCTTAGGATTTGGGACAATACTCTTCTGTCTAGAACAATTACAGGAGGGATTTTCGGATTGAGTTGTGGCCTTTTCGTTGCTTCGCTTTTAGGAATTTCGCCAAGGTTCCAATTAAGCCCTAATGAGCGTATTGGCAAGTAGAACTCCTACCTTAGCCTTGAATCTTTCACTCACGACCCTTTCCTTCCATCTCCTTTAAAGCGAATTCGACGCGGTCTCGGCCAGCGCTTTTGGCTTGATAGAGTGCTGCATCTGCCGCGCGAATGAGCCAGTCTGCGTCTGCCTCGGGGGCCTCACTGTTTGAAGCCACGCCCAGGCTGCAAGTGATCAAGAGCTTCTCTCCGGCCAAATCGACAGGCTGTCCTGCGATGGAGGTCATCAGCCTTTCGGCCACGGTGGCTGCGCCTGGAATGTTGCATCCCGGTAGGAGGATCAGGAACTCCTCTCCTCCATACCGACCAATGGCATCGTAGGGCCGAATTGAAGAACGCATTCTGTCGGCAACTTGTCGAAGCGCCGCATCACCGGCCAGGTGTCCATAAGAATCGTTGATCCTCTTGAAGTGGTCGAGGTCGGCCATCACTACAGCTACTGAATTTCGTTCGCGCTTGGCTCTGGCTATTTCTCGCCTCAAGGCTTCGAGAATTGCTCCACGGTTCCACAACCCAGTGAGCGGGTCCTGAGTCGCTTGCACTCTTAAGGCTTCGCGGGCATTTATGAGTTCAGTTTGTAAGTCAAGGATACGCATACCCGCGCGCAGTTTAGCCTTCAGTTCCGGTGCATCGAAGGGTTTGGTCAAGTAGTCATCCGCACCAGCTTCCAACCCTGTAATGAGGTCTTCTTTCTGGCTTTTAGACGTCAGCAGAAGGATGTAGACGTAGGGTTCCGCCGACTGCTTTCGGATCTCTTTGCAAACCAACAAGCCGTCCATTTTTGGCATCATCCAGTCCAGGATAGCCAACTGCGGTGCGTCTTGAGTTTGCAACCCCTCCCAAGCCTCCTGGCCATCACGACAAACGACAACTTCATATCCCCATTTGACCAGCGTGTTCTGGAGCAGGCGTCGCGACACCGTCTCGTCTTCTGCAATCAAGATCTTCAACTGTGCCTTCTTTTCCTTTTCGTTTAGGTAAATTAGTACTGTCTAAGCCAATTTCTCCCTACCTTCAAGCGGCAGGCAATCCCGAAGGCTTACCCGATGGACAAAGGAATGGTCTTTCAAGGATCTCCAGCAACTTCGGATGAAAATGACCATGGACCCCAGCCCTGCATGTCCATGAAGCCGGCTCTCGCCAGTTCAAAAGCATGACACTGTTGGAACGGGACAAAACACTCAAGCTTTCGTTGGGCTGAGACCGGCCCGTCTTGGATATTGCCTCGCGCAGTCATAATGTTTTCCAGAGAATCAAACGTCATTCTTGCGTTCTTCCATAATAATTCGGTGAAAGTCGAGGCTGGCATTACACTAAATTCGTATCGACAATCCCGCTAACTCGCGCGGAATCTGGTAATAGCAGACCCCGGCCGGCAATTTCAGAAAATAGGGCCTCATCCTTGAGATGGCTTCAAGGTGGGCGGGCTCTCATGAGACCAAATTCTGCTTGCAAAGACCCGACTTACTAAGTCTCAATCTTCAAACCCCTTACGCAATTTCGACGGCTAAAAGAGAAAGCGGCTCTTAGACCGGCGGCGCCCCACCAGCCTTCGACTTCTCCAACAGGAGTGAAAGGCTTTCTTCAAGCGGTAGGGCGGTTTACTCAATATCTCGTCAACGTCGTCTTCGGCAGTCAAAACCTTCATGTTTTCTCCTCGTCAGGCTCCTTTCGTTTCTTTGTCATGGTTATTTCATTCCCAGTCCTGTTGTAAGTCACTTCATCCATAAAGGTCCGTATCAGTAATACGCCTCGGCCACTCACCTTGCTGATATTGGCTGGATCCGTTGAATCAGGCAGTGAGGCAACATCAAAGCCCGTACCTTCGTCTCGAACAACATACACCGCCTCAGAGGGTGATGTCCTGGCCTTGACATAGATTCGTCGATCCCGAAAGGGGAGCTGTCGGCGCCGCTGTTCTGCAAGTTCGAGATAGAGATTTTCCCCCATCTCACGCAACTCGGAACTTACCCCAAGGTTGCCGTGAAAAAGCGCATTTAATAAGGCCTCATGTAAAGCGATCCCCACCTGAACGCATCCGGCTTCATCGCACAATCTCATGCGGGTGATGCCTTCCTGCAGATAGGTAACAACCGGTTGAATCAGCGTTGGGTCGTTACTCAGGACGAAGCTGGCTTCCGTTTGGGTCAGGTATCCCCGTAGCCGCTGCTTACGTCGTTCCTTTCTTGCCAGCACCTGGACGTTTTGAAGTGTCTTCGCCAGGTCCCGTCTCAGAGTCTTCTTTGGTAGGTAACTCGCGGCCCCACTTTTAAGAGCGTTGATGACCATCCCTTCATCACCACCATCCGCGGCCATCAGCACGACGGGAAGAGCAGGGTACTCGTTTCTGACTTCCTCGAATAGCTCCAGCCCATTCATATTGGACCTCGGTAAAGCCATGAGGATGACGTCGGGGGCAAACTCTTGGATAACCCCCAATACCTCAGATCCCTGGCTTGCGTAAACGGCCGTGATTCCAGGGCTTCGTTTCAGGAGTTCTCCTTCAAGAAGCTGTTCCGCCGCAGAGTTATCTACGACAAGGACCTTGGTGATGATTCCTGAATCCCTCACTGTTTGTTGCTTTCCAGCTTCTCCAGACACGCGGGACAGATACTGCGGCTAAATTGGGCTTCCGAGTGTTCAATAATGTAACTTTCAATTTGCTGCCAGTAGTTCTGGTCGTCCCGGACTTTCTTGCAGTAGGAGCAAATAGGCAATAGACCCTGCAGTTGCTTGAGGCGCGACAGGGTAGCCTCGAGCTCTTTCGCGCGACCGCATAATTTCCCTTGTAACTCCACAATCCGTAGGCCTACCTGAACTCGAGCTCGCAATTCCTCAGGGCAGAAGGGCTTGGTTATATAATCGTCTGCTCCGGCTTGCAAACCGGCCACAACGTCTTCGCTGCGTCCTTTAGCGGTCAGCAGGATGATGTAGATCGACTGTAGATGGGGATCTTGACGCAGCTCTCGACATATCTGCACGCCATCCATCTTTGGCATCATCCAGTCCAGGATGGCCAATTTCGGAGCCTCCTCTCTCTGCAGAGCCTGGCAGGCTTCAACCCCGTCTGAAAATGCTAAAACGTCGTAACCCCATTTGACTAGAGAACACTCGAGCACTCGGCGCGAAACCAGGTCATCTTCAGCAATCAATATTCTCATCTCGCATCCTCATTCTCTTGTCGAGTGTCCTTACGAGTCTTTCGTCCAGTGGGATACAACTCTTCAAGCTGTGGCTTCACAATCTCCTCGTAACACTGCGGACAGACGCTATGGCTAAACTGGGCGCCTGAATGGGCGGTGACGTAATTTTCGATCTGCTGCCAGTAATTGCTATCGTCGCGGATTTTCTTGCAGTAGGAACATATGGGTAGGAGTCCCTGAAGGATTCTCACGCGCGACAGGGCATCCTCAAGTTCTCTCACCCGCTCAGCCAGACTGTCCTGCAACTCTGAAATGCGCAACCCGGCCTGCATCCGGGCGCGCAGTTCCTCCAGGTCAAAGGGCTTGGTTAGATAGTCATCAGCTCCTGCCTGCAGACCTGCGACAATGTCCTGGCTTCGTTCCTTGGCGGTTAGAAGTATGATATAAGCGGAATGG
>QHZQ01000069.1:16712-45270 GCA_003224725.1 Acidobacteriota bacterium
GGACTAGCGGCGGCGGGTTTTCACCTCGAAGCACCTGCCATGCTTCAACTCCATCGGCGCAGACCACGACTTGGTGTCCCCACTTGCGCAGCGTGGCGTCCAGAATGTGACGTGAGACAGGATCGTCTTCTGCAATTAACACCCTCACCATGCGGACTCCCTTCCAAGGGAGGACAGTGCCGGCTTGAAATCTTCAGATTCTTCTTTTTCTCTGAATCGAACACCCTTCTTCAATATCCCTCCGGTCTTGGCCATTGAATGTTTCGGTTACTTAGAATGCCGCCCTTAGACATAATTACAAGGTTAGCCTGGATTGCATGAAAACTTACGACGTGATTTAGAAGTGAAAATAGACCCATCCGAAGTTGTAAATCACCCTCAAGAGACCACGAAGATTAGGAAGAAAAGATGTTTCGTCGCCTGGACCTTTTCCGTTGGCCGCTCTCGGTCCTTCTATTGAGAGAAACTCTGATCCCGTCTCTTTGGTGCACTGCGTGTCTTTGCGCTTAACTTCATCTGTCGGGATGAACGACCTAATTGTGCAGCCAGGAAATCTGATCTGTGACCCGTGTCTAAACTATAATCTCGGGTGCTTCGACGCTGTAAGGGCAACAACAGCCGAGTTGCAATTAAGTCTCGATTGTGAGAGTGGGGAAGACTTGCTTGAACAGTCGGTCTTACCGACTGGGTCCGTTCAGGCTGAACGGTGTCGCTGGCACATCCTGTGGCAGACTCATCGATGGCAGGTCGGTAGGGCAAAACAGTTCTACGCGATTGCGTCCACGCTGCTTGGCCAGATAGAGTGCCGCGTCGGCTGCACGTAGCAGCCAGTCTTCGTCGGCCTCCTGGCCTTCTCTACTGGAAGCCACACCCAGGCTCCCAGCGACCTGGATGGTCCGCCCGGATAACGCTATGGCTTCTCCGCCAAGGCAATTGCGAAGTCTTTCGGCCAGCTTCAAAGTATCCGGGGCGGTGCATCCCGGTGCAACCACCAGAAACTCCTCTCCTCCGTATCTACCAATTTCATCATAAGATCGCATTGAGACTCGCATTCTGCGGGCGATTTCTCGAAGCACCACGTCTCCAGCCAAGTGGCCATAAGTGTCATTAATGATCTTAAAGTGATCGACATCGACCATGATGACGCCCAATTGACTCCCTGAACGTCTGTTTCTGGCCAGTTCCCTGTTCAAAATATCCAGGATCGCCGCACGGTTCCACAAACCAGTCAGGAGATCGTGTGTGGCTTGGAAGCGCAAGGAATCCCGGGCAGAGATGAGTTCCGCCTGCAGGTCGAGAATGCGACTACCCGTGCGCAAGCGTACCTTCAGTTCGTGACTATCAAAAGGCTTAGTGAGGTAGTCGTCTGCGCCGGCCTCCAGACCCACTATGATGTCTTCCCTCTGACTCTTGGCTGTAAGCAACAAGATGTAGACGTAAGGCGCCTCTGACCTTTTTCTAATCTCCTGACAAAGCTGGACACCATCCATACCAGGCATCATCCAGTCAAGGACAACCAACTGCGGCGCGTCTTCACCTTGAAGCACTTGCCAAGCTTCCGATCCATCGGCACAGGCTACTACTTCGTATCCCCACTTGACCAGTGTGGATTCCAAAACTCGGCGTGAAACTATATCGTCCTCTGCAATCAAAACCTTCATAAGTCCGCTTCTTCTCCCAGTCTCATCACAGCAGGTTTCAGACGTCCCATGGCTTCCTCTAGCTCTGTACAGGCTTCTACGGCATGGTGGAGATCCTTCTCCCTCCCCATCTCTTCCAACCTTAAGGCTACGTCGTAGACAGCTTCCGCACAAAAGCTTCCCGCCGAACCTTTGAGCCGGTGGGCCGCATGCTCCAGCCTCACGCTATCGCCTCGCGCGATCGCCTCCCGTATCTCAGCCAACAACTTTGGACTGTCATCGAGGAAGAGAGCCACGATTTCCATCAGCAGCTTCGCATCCCCGTCGACTCTGTCCAGGACGGCAGCCTTGTCAAGAACCTCCCTCTCGGTTAGCGGAGGTGCAGAGGTCAGCAGGGGTTGGGCGAATTCGGGGTCCTCGACACCGAGGCATGGGACCGAGACCTCCGCATTCGTCTGCACAGATTGTGAAGCCCATAATTGAATGACTGCAAAAAGTTCCTTGGTCTGGATCGGCTTTGAGATATACGCATCCATGCCTGCTTCCAGGCACCGTTCCCGGTCTCCCTTCATGGCGTGCGCTGTCATGGCGATAATCGGGATGCGACCGGTTTCGGATTTCGTGTGAATCCTTTTTGGTTTCGAGGTCGGTGTATCGTCAGCTTCTGCATTCAATTCATCTTTAAGTCGAAACTCGCAACTCGAAGCTCGTGAATGAGCTTCTCGTTTGCGAATCTCCGCAGTTACCTCGAAACCATCCATCTCCGGCATCTGCACATCCATTAGTACGAGATCAAAACGTTGACTCTGCAGTACCTGCAATGCTTCTTGTCCGTTGCCGGCCACTACTACCGTGTGTCCCCACTTCTTCAACATCTGGACCGTCAACGTTTGGTTGACGACGTTGTCCTCGGCCAGCAAGACGCGAAGAGGGTTGACGATTTTCATTGGTCGATTGTTACATGAGAAAGCTACTTCTTGACTACCAGAATGCTTGCCGATCGCCTCCTGCTCCCGTTCGCCTTTCACCTTCGGCCTTTTGCCTTCTGCCGCCGAATCGGCGAGTAGCCATCGAGAATCGATAATCCTCTGGCCGACGACTTTTAGGATAGCATCCAATAGCTCGGACTGATGGATTGGCTTGATCAAATAGGCGGCAACCCCCAACTCCTGGCAACGCGCGATGTCCCTCGCTTGCCTAGAGGATGTCAGCATCATGATCGTGGCTCCAGCCAGTTCCGGTCTCCGTTGAATCTGGTCAGCCACGTCAAATCCGTCCATCTCGGGCATCTGGGCAT
Organism: Acidobacteriota bacterium; assembly: GCA_003224725.1. Lineage (GTDB taxonomy): Bacteria > Acidobacteriota > Terriglobia > Versatilivoradales > Versatilivoraceae > QHZQ01. The sequence continues at coordinate 19,650 of QHZQ01000069.1, forward strand.
CGAGCAGCACCAGGCTAAAGGGCTCTCCGGCTTCTCTGCCCCGTAGCATCGCAGCCAGCGCGACTTGACCGCCATCCACCACCGTAGGTTCCATGTGCCAGTGGCTAAGCATCTCTGCCAGAATGCGACGGTTGGTCGCGTTATCATCGACCACCAGAACCGGCAGGTCGGCGACCTCCAGGAGTTCCACTGGGGCAGCTTGCGGTATTTGATTTTCTGCTAAGCCGAAAAGTGAAGTAAAGTGAAAGGTACTGCCGTTGCCGTATTCGCTCTTTACCCACAAGCATCCTCCCATCATTTGGACCAACTGAGAAGAGATCGCCAAACCCAGCCCGGTCCCACCGTACTTGCGCGTTGTGGAGCCGTCTGCCTGGGAAAATGCCTCGAAAATAATCCGTTGTTTTTCATCCGGAATGCCTATTCCCGTGTCCCTTACCAAACAGTGCAGCACGCCACTTCGCCGTGCTCAGTGAACTTGATGGCGTTGCCCACCAGGTTTACGATCACCTGCCGCAAACGATCGGGATCACCCATCACTGCCTCTGGTACATCGGGTGCAACCTGGAGGCTCAACTCCAACCCTTGTTGGTGAGCCCGTAGAGCCAGCGCCTTCACACTCTGACCCAGATGGTCGCGCAGGTCGAACTCGGTAGACTCCAAGTCGAGTTTCCCGGCCTCGATCTTGGAAAAGTCGAGTATGTCATTGATCACGGTTAACAACGAATCGGCTGACGACTTGACCATGCCCAGATATTCCCGCTGCTCGGACGTCAGCTCTGTATCCATAGCCAGCTCTGTCATACCGATGATGCCGTTCATGGGTGTGCGAATCTCATGACTCATGTTGGCCAGGAACTCACTCTTGGCGCGGCTAGCAGCTTCGGCAGTCTCTTTGGCTTTCTGCAACTCTGCTCCGGACTTTTTACGCGAAGTAATGTCATTGGCGACGACAATCCTTGTGCGCCGTCCGCCAAATAGCAATTCGTGCGAGGAGATTTCTGCGTCAATTATAGTCCGGTCGTTTTTGCGATGCCTCCATTCCCTGGAATTTTCCACGTTTAACGGACTCATCGCGATGAAATCCGGGAGGAGGCCAAGCTCTTCGGGGGGGTGAATATCTTTGATAGTCATGGATAGAAATTCTTCTCGAGAGTATCCGTAGTGGCGAATCGCTACATCATTCACTGCAAGAAAAGCCAGGGTTTCCAGATCATAAACCCATGTTGGATATGGATTCCAGTCGAACAAGGTACGGTATCGTTGCTCGCTTTCCCGTAAGGTCTCCTCTGCCCGCTCGCGTTCGGTCACGTCCCAGGAAATACACTGGGTTCCTATCATCTCGCCCTTGGAGTCATAGATCGCTGTTCTTATCACTTGAATATATAGCTTCTCCCCGTTAGGCTTCTGATGCTCTTCAACAGTTTCCAGGATATCTCCGGTTTCCATCACCCATTGGTCATCCCGATCGTGCTTCTCTGCTAACTCTTCCGGAAATAAATCGGAGTTGGACTTGCCGATGATTTGATTGAGCGGTCTGCCCAGCGTCGCACAATACTTTTGATTCGCGAACGTGTGTCTGCCTTCTGTATCCTTGCGGAGGATATTTTGCGGCAGGCTTTCAACCAGGGAATGAAAAAAAGCCTCAGAGTCCTTATGCGCCTTTTCCAGAACGCTTTCACGTTGCAACCGCGTGTGGATGATCGCCGTCTGCTGGCGCACTTGCCGTTTCAACACCGTCACCCAACCCAGCCCTGCCAAGGTAATTACCCCCATGAGTCCCAAAGTCCATAGCGCATGCGTCAGGGTCCACCAGGAAGGGCGTCCGACGACGACAATGTCTTTGGCTGAGCGAAGCAGGATTCGAAACAATCGGGGTTTCCCGTTTTCGTCCAACTGAACTGAACAAACGCCTGTCAACTGAACTAAACTCCCATCACGTACCGAATCCAGCACACGCTTCGAATCTTCCATCTGGGCATTGAAAACCCATCTCCCAGCCTGCAAAACCAGAATTTGCTGGGCTGAACTGAGCACGCGGTCCAGCAATCTCGCCTCAATCCGCACCAGCTCAGCGTCGTAATTGCCTTTAAGCGCCTGCTCCGCCGTTACCGCAACGGGTGTAAGCATTTGTCTCACTCCAACTCGTCGGAAAATTGCATCCTGCAAAAACGGCGAATATTCGCCGGCTCCAGGAAATCCGACAACTTCTACCCGATCGCCGGTCTCGACCCAGGTCATTTGCTTTGTCTGAACGTACACACTATCGGTTTCATCCTTGATGAAAAGAGCCCGTCCCAGACGCTGAAGTGTCACGATTCCTTGAACTCTGACGCGGTGGCCGGAAGCCTCATCGAGTGCGAAACGCAAGAGGCTCCTGATAGAACGGACTGGGAGCGCAAACGCATCAACTGGGCCCGGCTCCTCCACCGACACTTGTTTCGAACTTGGAACGAACATTTGAAGGCCAATCAACTGGCCTTTTCGATTGAAAATACTTCCCAAAACTCCCTTCACGCGTACCCTGGAGTCCACTAACCGAATTATGTCAGAGCGTTGATAGTTTAAGAGGTGGGCCCTCAACCGTCGACCCCCGGCGGCAATTTCGAGCGTGAGGCGCTTGTCAGGTCCTTTGGACGAGCTGGGGTCCACCGGAACCGGCTCCTCCCAGGGTTGCCTTGCATAATCATTCGCAGGCTGCTCGATTGCTGAGCATACGATGCCCTGAACCTTTACCCACTGGCTATCTTCCTTTCCTGACGTTAGGTGATCGAGCTCGACCTGTCGCGCCACAGGCATTGGGGCTGAATCAAGAATTCGTACCCGGGGTTGTTTGATCTCGGGAGCATAGTCCGGTGCTGAGCTTCTTCCTTCAACCTCCACCAATTGGCCCGTTTGAAGCGGGAGTTTTTCCTCTGAGGAGTCAAAGCTCATTCCAGAGGAATTGACAAAAATCCCTGCTGTTGAATCCTGAATGAAAAATATCTCCGCCTCACGATCATAATAAGTCACGACGCCTCGCAGGCACACTGGATAGCCTAGTTCTGCTTTATCATGCTTGAGCTGCCTCACTTGGGCCACCTGCCTGAGAAGGGGGAGCTTCAGATATTGCGGGGTGGTTTGTCTGGCTTGCAACGAGAGAGCACCAAGGAAGAACGTTGCCAGTGCGGACAGGAGGAAAGATCGTTGGGGCCGCTGCGGTTTCGGCACGAGCCTTTGCGAATCGGCGATCATGGCATGCTCTTCCTCAATAAACCGAGTAGTTACTATTCCGGGAACCATCGAGAACATCTCGCCACTTGCCCCCTTATACTTCAATTTCCAAGGGACTTCAGCACCAGTTTAAGGTTTTTCATGGCTTCTTCCAACTCTGCCCAGACGGCTTCAGCGCCTGTCAGGTTTTCATTGTGTCCCATCATTTCAAGCCTTGCTGCTTCTTCGCAGACAGGCGAGGTCCCAAAATTTGCTGCCGAACCCTTCAGCGTGTGGGCGGCATGTCGCAGCCTCTTGCTGTCTCCTCGAGCCAGCGACTCCCGAATTTCATTCATAAGTTGCAGTGAGTCGTCGAGGAAAATCGTCACCAGTTCCTCCAATAGTTCCTCGTCTCCATCAACGCGGGCCAAAATGGCGGCCCGGTCGAGCACAACTCCTGCCGTTCTCAAGCGGACTGCGGAAGGCAATTCCCAACCGCTTTCCGCCTGCTCGCCGACCGCTGGCACCAACCGTTCAATGACTTCAAAGAGAGTCTTGGCTTGGACCGGTTTGGAAACATAACCGTCCATCCCGGCCTTCAGGCAACGCTCTTTGTCCCCCTGCATCGCATTGGCTGTGAGGGCAATGATCGGGACGTGCCGGCCGTTGATTCGCTCTTTCTCGCGAATCGCCTGTGTGGCTTCAAACCCATCCATTTCTGGCATCTGGCAATCCATCAATATTGCTGCATAGGAAACCCGTGATACCGCTTCCAGGGCTTCGCGGCCATTGCTCACCGTATCGATCCGGTACCCAAGTTTCTGTAGCAACTTGAAGACCAGCTTCTGATTGACTGAATTGTCTTCCACCAAAAGAATTCTGCCGCGTGCCGCCTTCGCTTCAGCCAGGGAATGACGGGTGATCAAAGGGGGGGCCGAAGCATCCTCTTTCCCTCCATTTTCCTTGCAAACAGACCTGCCCATGACCGTGATCAGGCAATCTAAAAGTTGCAACTGCCTCACGGGCTTGGTCAGATAGGCTGCATAACCAGACTCCAGGGCCTGCTGGCCGTGTCCCTTTTCTCCAAAGGAAGTCAGTAGGATACGATGTAGCGACGCCATTGTCGGATCAGACTGTATGGCGCGACCCAATTCAAACCCATCCATCCCGGGCATTCGTAGGTCGACGATAACCAAGTCATAGGACAGGTCCTCTTCAACAGCAGTTTGCAGCATCTCCAAAGCCTTGGTCCCGTTCTCCGCGCAGTCGCTAACCATTCCCCAGTCGGCCGTCTGACGGCGCAGGATAGTGCGGCTGGTGGCATTATCATCCACGATCAACACCCGTAGTCCCTGGAGATCGACCCGGGGACCCGCCATGGTTTGGGGCTTTGGCAGTTGCTTTTCCAAACGGACCGTAAACCAGAAGGTGCTTCCCTTGCCCGGCTCGCTCTCTACACCGATCTCTCCGTCCATCATCTCCGCGAGTTGCTTTGAGATAGCTAGTCCGAGCCCCGTTCCACCATACTGGCGACTGGTTGAACTGTCGGCCTGAGCAAAGCCCTCGAAAATGATTGGTTGCTTCTCGAGCGGAATGCCGATCCCTGTGTCCCTGATCGTAAAGTGCAAGAGACAAGTCTTCGAGTTGTCGGTGGTCAATGGTTGATGGTCGATTGAAGATTGTGTTTCTTCAATATCTGATCTCATTTCCGCTATCGCAAGTCCTCCTACGCCTTTGCCAAGCCTTCCCCTTTCCGTCGCCAAATTGAGAATCGGGCGTCGGTCACCGGCAGCGCCTACCTCCACCACCACCTCACCCTGGTGGGTAAACTTGACTGCGTTGTTGACCACATTGGTGAGGATCTGGCGTAGACGGACCGGGTCCCCGCGCAGAGCCGTGGTAACCTCCGGCCGAATGTGACAGGCCAGTTCCAACCCTTTATTATTGGCTTTCTCAGCCAGCAGTTCGACGACTTCCTCAACGACATGGCACAGGTCGAAGTCAATTAGTTCGAGGTCCATTTTCCCTGCCTCGATCTTGGAAAAGTCCAGGATGTCATTGATGATCTCCAGCAGGGTTTCTCCCGAGCTACACACGGTCTCGGCATAATCGCGCTGCTCGGCGTTCAAATCGGTGTCCAACAGCAGATGGGTCATGCCGATGATCCCGTTCATCGGGGTGCGAATTTCATGGCTCATGTTCGCCAGGAACTGGCTTTTGGCGATATTGGCCGATTCAGCCTGAATACGGGCCTTTTGTAATTCCTGCGTACGCTTCTGGACTGTTTCTTCGAGGGTACGATTATGATCGTTGATTCTTTGGTACAAAGCTGCGCTTTCCAAGGCATAGGCGCTGTTGAGCATAAGAATAGAAAGCAAGCTCTTAGAGGCCTCAGTCACGTGGCGTTCATCTATTGCCAGACCACCCACAAACATGCCGACAACTCGAGATCTCGTCGCCAGAACATGAAAAACCAGGGTATGCCCTAAGTACTTCGCCGGAACCAGCACCGGACGATATTGGGTCAAGGCCCAGGCAAAAGTCCCTTCGCCAATCTGGTAATCCACCTCTTTCTGTATGAACTCCTGGTCGCTTACAGGCTGGCAGGCAGTCAAAACGAAATCGAAGTCGGTGTTGTCAACGGTTAAGAATGCCATGGCTCGAAAGGCCATCAGGCGCTTAAGTTGGGAACAGGTGGCACTGAAAATCTTGGCGTAGTCCTGGTCATAGTTGATGCTACTCTGAAAATCGCCGAGCGATGTCACCATGTCCAAAGAGTCCAGGATCCATCGATTTACATCTTCCAGGTGCTTCATGCGGCCTTCGAGCGCAGACGGTTGAGCCGTGATTTCGGGACCTTCGGTCATTTTCTGGTATCCGGAACTATCATTGTGATTGCAGCCCTAAACTGTCGCTCGACCTGGCCCACAGTTTCTGACAAGTAACTCGGAGGAACCCCGATGCGGTCCCAGGCCTGGGCATCCAGTGGTGGGACGGATCGCTCTCCACTGTTCCCCAACCGCATCGCATTAGTGATGATGTCCGCGACATGGATGACGGCGGTCTCCACCGGGTAACGGTGCGCTCCTCGTGGGTTATGATGAGACGTAACCACTTCTTCCAAGCTGGCAGGCAGTTTCCAAAGCTGCAGCAAGGCACCACCCACCGCAGCGTGATCGAAACCAAATTCGTCGAGTTCAACTTTATAGAGAAGTTCACCGCTGCTGTGGCACCGAAGCAAGGCTGCCCGGGCTTGGTCAGCCATTTTTATATAAATGAGCAACCTCCCAATGTCGTGCAACATCCCTGCTGCAAAAAAGCGCTCGACGTTGGGTTCCCGTCGATAGGCCGCCAGAATTCGGGCTGTGATTCCGCAACCAATGCTGTGATGCCAGAAAGACTCCATATTAACTAAATCTTCAGACATCCCTGTGAACACTTTCATGACCGAAGTTGCCAAAGCCAGATCCCTTAGCTGTTGTGCGCCCACAATCGTGACGGCACGGGTGATGGTTTCGATCTTTGAGGGAAAGCTGTAAAGGGTGCTATTCACAATTTTCAGCAGCCGTGCGGTGAGGCCGGCATCCTCGCTAATAATTCCGCCGATATCCGCGATGGAGCTGCGCGGGTCATTGACCGCGTCATTGATGCGAGTGAATATCATCGGTAGAGAGGGAACCTCAACAGTTCCGTTCAATAGATGGCCGGGGTCGCGAATCATGAACCCTGGCCTCCTGACTCATACTGTGCCAGGCGCAAGGTGGTCAGACGCAGCAGTTCGATGACTGCAAGGTGTTGGCGGTCGGTATGGCGAAACAGTTCCTGGGCTTCCATTTCGGCTTGCTGAAGGACGGCAGGATCCAGCTGCGGGGTCACATCCTCTTGGGTGACTCCCTGGATATCTGCCTCAGTGATCCCCCATTTTTTGAAAATATCCAGATGCTTTTCAGTAATCTCTACGCCGGCGCAGAGCAGGACACGCCCGCTGCGTTCCTTCACTTCGCCAGCCAGGATCATCCCGGGTCGCAGGTCTTCAAGACTGATTTTTCCCATCGAGTCGTGACTTGGTTCCTTTTCATTTAGAGTCCCGGAGTCGGCTCCAGACAGGATGGCAGTTTTCTCGAGGCTGAAGTGCGCCCGGCGACTGAGGATCCTCCAAAAGAACTCCTGTCAACATTTCCCAGAGAGGTAAGTAGATCGGCTCATTGACATTACGGTCCCACCGTCAGAAAGCCAATCTGCACCTACACCATTTCGGCGTTGGAAGATTTAATCCTTAGAACATTGTGCTAATTTTGGAAAACTGTATAAACGTGGGAATCGACTTTGAGGGTCTTCAACAGGGAGGATATGAAAAAAGAGTTCAGCGAGGTTCTCAAATTGGGCCTCCTTGCCAAGGAGCCGGCGGGGTCCCTGAGCTATTGGCAGTCGCAATCCTCTTCGAAAGCATGGACAAGCTCCAAGCCTCGATGAAAAAACTGAGGCAAACCCTGGGGTTGACTCACAGAAGAACCTAAAGCTTGTGCCAGATCATCTGAGCTTCTTTCCTTCTACGTCAACCACGATCACTTCCCCGAGGTTCAATTCGCGAACACTCTTTTCGATTTGGTTCAGGTCGCCAACAACGACCACCACAACTCTTGAGGCATCGATGTATTTCGTCGCAGCCGCTTGCGCTTGTTCCAAAGTGACTTCTTCAATGGCGTTGGGGTATCGGGAAATTTCCTCCAACGGAAGATCGTAACAGAGCATTTCAGCAACTTGCTGTACCAGCCTTCCCAAAGTTTCAAAGCGCTGTGCAAAACCTCGAGTCAGATTAGCCTTGGCTGTATCCAGTTCCCCGGAAGTAATAGGCCTTCCAGCACAGATGTCGTTCAATTCCTTCTTGAATTCGGCTAGAGATTCGTTACTAAATTTGCTTTGAACCCCCATTCTGCCCGCCCAAAGCCCGATCTCACGGCCATAAGAAAATCCCACAAAGGCTCCGTAGGTATACCCTCTTTCTTCCCGCAGATTTAAGTTCAGGCGGCTCGTAAAAGCTCCGCCCAGGACCGCATTCATGAGTTCAATAGCATAGTATTCAGCAACCTTTCGTTTTGGCCCCAGCGAGCCCACGCGGATTTGTGATTGAGCTGCGTCTTGTCGGTCCACCAGGTAAACTTTAGTGCTGGCCGGAGGATCGACAACTGGAATGTCCACTTCCGGCACTTTGCCGGATTGCCAAGATCCTAATGCTTCTTGCGTAAGGCCAGTTGCCTCTTCGAGAGTTATATCACCCGCAAAGATAATTGCAGCATTATTGGGTCTCCAGAATGTTTGGTAAAATCCCTCCAGATCGGCCCGGGTCAGCGCTTTGACTGAAGACTCGTTTCCATCCATGTCCCGGCCAAACGGATGTTTCTCACCAAAAACAATGGACCGGAAGACCCTACTGGCAATCACCGGGGGATCGTGACGTTCTTGAAGGATGCTATCCAGGCGGCGCTTTCGCTGTCTTTCAAGCTCCTCTTCAGGGAAGGTAGGGTGCAAGACGAGGTCCGCCATCAATTGCAGCGCTGGTTTGAGGTTCTTTTCGAGTGTCGCTAACCTGACATTTGAGATCTCTAGCCCTGCTGAGGAGCAAAGCGAGGCTCCCAGACGATCCAATTCTGCCTGAATCTGCAAAGACGTCCGGGAAGTCGTTCCCTCGTCGAGCATTGCTGCAGTCATCGAGGCCACTCCCGGTTTGGTAAGAGGATCAGCCGTTGCGCCCGATTTCAAAGCCAAGCCTACGGCTACCTTGGGAAGCTCATGGCGCTCGCAGAGGATGACAGTCAACCCGTTAGGCAATTTCCTGGAGTAAAAAGCCGGGGGGCGAAATGTGCTCCTACTCCCTATATCCGGAACCTGACTGCGTTCTATGTCAGCCATCTTGGATCGCTGCGACTGCTCCGGTACAAAGGAAACGACCAAACGGTCCGCGGCCTTCAGATGTCGCCTGACGACCTCCCGGATGTCCGCGACAGAACATTTCTGATACCGTTCATAGTCTCTTTGGAAGTACTCGGGCGATCCCAAATAAATGTTGTATTGGTTTAATAGATCCGCTTTCCTGCCAAATCACCCAATGCGTTCCAATCCGATGACGAAGTCAAACTCTTGTTTGGCTTTATCCCACATCGCCGGTTAAGGCAAACCTTTCAATCTCTTCATCAATGACCCTTTCAATCTCGTCAAGACGCTGACTCGGACGAGCCGTGGCAACGACGCCAAAGGCTCCACTGATTTCCAATGAGTAGTTGAAAGCGGAGACATCGGAGGCAATCTGCTTGTCGTAAACAAGAGTCTTATACAGTCGAGAATTCTTTCCCTGGGAGAGGATGCGGGAAGCCAAGTCCAGTTCCGCGTCTCCGGAATAGAAGTAGGCAGGACTGGGCCAAATAAGGTAAAGACGTTCTTGAGGAACCCGATCTAAAACGCTGATCCTCTTCTCTCCGTCAAGCTTGGGAATCCACAGCCGGGGTCGTTCCAGCGGTGGGCCGGGGTCAAAAGGTGCGAAATATTTTTCCACAAGACGCTTGGCTTCCTCGGTTTCAAAATCTCCGGCAATGACCAGGCTGCAATTGTTAGGGGTGTAGTAAGTCTTGAAAAATTCCTTCACATCCTCCGTGGAAGCCGCATTCAAATCTTCCTGAGAGCCAATGACCAGCCAGGAATAAGGATGTCCCTTGGGAAAGAGATTTTCGAAAATCATTTGGAAGGCGCGTCCATAGGGAACATTCTCGTAACTTTGACGGCGCTCGTTTTTAACCACATCTCTTTGATTGTCCAATTTCTCCTGGGTCAAGACATCCGTCAGATAACCCATCCGGTCTGATTCGAGCCATAAGACATACTCCAAAGCCTCGCGCGGTACGGTTTCAAAGTAGTTGGTACGATCAAAACTGGTAGTGCCATTGACCCCTCCTTCACGCATATTGGCACCGGCCCTTTCCATGTAGGTTAAATAATGCTGCTTGGCGTTCTTAGAGCCCTCAAACATCATATGCTCAGATGGGCAAAGCCTGTTCGTCCCACCTTTTCATTCTTGGATCCGACGTGGTACCACAAGTTGACGTGTACGACTGGGAGTTTTCGGTCTAGGTGCAGAATGACGTGCAGGCCATTCGACAAACAATATTTTTCGAAAGGAATTTCCAACGCCCTTTGGTTCAAAGGTCCTCCGAATCTAAAAATAGAATGGCAGCGCCAAGATCCAGACGAGGCAAACCATGAAGATAAAAAGCCCAGACGAGGACCGCTGTTCTCGCTCGCTACGTCGTTTTTAAGTTTTCCCGGGTATCAACCCTCCTTTTAAATCCCTCTACAAAACCGCGCAGGATCGGAGAAATGTCACCACGCTCCCCTGCGCCGTAGGTCACACAGCAGACTCCCAACTCATTGGTGATCCGGGCGGAGGCGTCAGCGGCAAAGCCCACCGCAGGCTCATGACTAAAAGTGATCAGCCGGAATTTGCTGTAATCTTCCAGGGCTTGGTATAGATTCAGCACGAAATCACCCGGAAGACCAAAAACGCGGCCAACACCTTGTTCATAGAGTTGATCAAAGAGAAATTGATAGAGCTTCATATTCTTCGAGCTATCGGTTACGGCCCGACACAAACCATTGTAATACGAAAGCAAGCAGCACAAATCGCAACTTGGTGGAGGTTCCTGAAAATTGATTGGCGCCTTTGACCTGTTCGAACGAATTCATCCAATGTGACGCGGCCAAAGAATCTCTTTATGGCGGAATGTACATGTCAGGATGTGAGCCTCACCATCACAGCTCTCACCATTTGAGCTTGCATGGTGCGTGCAACGCGTATACTAAGGAAAGGATTTTAGAAGTTTGACTCAAAAACTGTAAAAGCTGCTTCACATGAATCGAATAGCAATTCTTTTATCATTCCGATAGTAACTTCTCTATCATCTTCTCCATGTCAGCAAAGTCTCTCTGGGAGACTTTATTTTTGCTCGCGGCACTATACTCTCCACCGGGATGAATGAAGCGAATGATCCCCTTTTTATCAATCAGAAAACTCGCCGAAGTAAAGGCAGGATTTGTAACACGATCCAGCCAAAAGGTCCGCAAGGTCTTCCAGTCGTTATCCAGTGCCACTGGAAATTCGAACTTATAATCTCCGACATATTTGCGAACCTGACTCGCTGGATGATTGGCTGGGTGCGGCTTGGGTGTGTACATCCCAACAACCACCAACCCTTTACCCCTATAATTGGAATAAAAATAGTTGAGCGAAGGTGCTGTGGCACTGCACATGGGACACGTGGATTCCATAAAAAAGCGAAGCAGCACCACCTTTCCCTTGAGTTCGCAAAGTCTTAATGGCTTAGAGTTGATCCACTCTTGGTTGCTCCACTCCGGAGCCTGAGAGCTCAAGAGAGCTTTTCCATCTGAAGACTTCGTCTCTGAGGTCAGGAGCGTGGGCCGGGGTGATAGGAGGTTCTCTAAGGCAGTGAGGCAAAGAGAAAGGGCCAACAAAAATCGAACAAGCGAACTGGGGCGAAGTCCTGCTGTTCTGAAGAATCCGTTATCTCTCATTTTCTTGTCAGGAGCATAGCAGAACAGGTGTTCTGAGGCCCACCTGCACCCGTAGACGCGTCAGACCTCCTCAACCAGCCCGTGGGAGATATGATGACCTTGGGGGCCATCTACACGTCGCGAGCAACCTCTTACCGCCAAGGGTCGGGTCTCCTAAAGCAGCTGACCCCTCACCCGGCCTGCGGCCACCCTCTCCCCAAGGGAGAGGCATGGGAGCTTTGAGAAAGCTCCCTGGGTGAGGGGACGGCAGGTTAACAAACGTGACCAAAGTTTGAACTTCGTCGCCACCAAGTAACCCTAGAGAAGACCCCTGTTATAAGACGGCGAAGTGATCGTGCCATCTGCAGATCAGGCAAGCTCAGGGTGATTGGTAATCTTTTCGTTAACAGCATCCCACTCCACATAAGATTTAGTGCGCAAAGTAATATTGCCTAACAGCGTGGCGGTAGTGGAACGGGGACCGGTCTCAATGTCGCAGTTACAGAGCTTGCGGGACTTCAAGCAATCCAGAAAATTTCGCGCGTGGTCAGCATCTCTAATGAAGCCTTCTACCTTTACGGGTGCAATCAGCTTGTTTCCGGGCCCATCCTTGCTACGGTGCAAAGAACTTCGAGCATAAACAGGCTCGGTTCGAACAACTTCAGCCCTATTTTCCACGCTGCCTCGACGGTTCCTATCTAAACGAAATTGAGAAAACGAGCACAACGCTCCAATTCGAACCTGGTGAGTCTGGCTGCACTGAAGGGACCGCAAGGGAGTGATTTCCGTATCAGTTAGAAATTGGCTGGAACTAAAGTGCCCCGCCGTGCTTTGAAATGTGAACTACTGGGAAAGGCTTCTCTCACGACTACAGAGAGAAGTCGTTAACAGGAAACTACAAAGAAACTACCAGATGTGACATCCTAGGCGACGGGGCAGTTATAGTTAACCACACTTTCCAGAAATCTACAAATGTTAATTGGACCTTCTTTATTTGCCTTTGGCCGTGGCACACCTCAGGATCAAATGGAGCTGCAATATTTTCTACGAACTTCTAAGGAATTGCGGTCGATGACCGGGAACCAGGTGCCTTGAACTTGAACCTGATATCGTCGAAGCTCAATGAAAATCAAAAAGAAATCCCTTCGTCGTCGTCCTCGTTTATGGTGAGGAGGAGTGAAGAGTCGCGAAATCATTTAGGTGAGTGTCGCCTCGGCTTCAACTTTCCTCATACTGGCCGCGGAGGACGGCCACAACCGCCGGATCGGCTAGGGTGGTAGTGTCTCCCAGAGCCCGACCTTCGGCAATGTCTCGCAGTAAGCGCCGCATGATTTTCCCGCTGCGTGTTTTAGGCAGTTCGGCGGCGAAATAAATGTTGTCCGGCCGAGCTATGGATCCAATTTTGTCGGCCACGTGCTGTCTCAGTTCGTTCATCTTGTCTGGGGTTGCCGTGGATCCCTCCTTGAGGGTGACAAAAGCGGCGATGGCTTCTCCTTTGATTTCATCCTTTTTTCCAATCACCGCAGCTTCGGCTACTTCCGGGTGATCGACCAGGGCGCTTTCCACTTCCATGGTGCTGATCCGGTGCCCCGAAACGTTCATGACATCGTCCACTCTCCCCAGAAGCCAGAAATAGCCCTCCTCGTCGCGCTTGCAGCCATCACCTGCAAAGTAGACATCCTTGCCAAAGCGTTTCCAATAAACCTCAACGTACCGTTCCGGAGCTCCATAGATCGTTCGAGCCATGGCGGGCCAGGGAGACTTCAACACCAGATAGCCGCCTCCTCCCAAGGGCACCGACTGGCCTGCTTCATCCACGACATCGGCATTGATTCCCGGGAGAGGAAAGGTGGCAGAGCCAGGTTTGGTAGTCGTAATACCGGGCAGAGGCGAGATCAGAATCATCCCAGTTTCGGTTTGCCACCAGGTATCTACGATAGGGCAACGACCTTTGCCAATGACTTCGTGATACCACATCCAGGCTTCCGGGTTAATAGGTTCACCGACAGAACCTAACAGCCTCAGGCTGGAAAGATCATGACTGTTGGGATGGTTTTCCCCCCATCGCATGAAGGCTCGAACGGCAGTAGGGGCGGTATAAAGAATGTTAACCCGGTACTTTTCGATCAGGGCCCACCAGCGGTCTTTGTCCGGCCAATCTGGAGACCCCTCGTACATAAGGCTGGTCGTACCGTTGGCTAGAGGGCCATAAACAATATAGCTATGTCCTGTTACCCAACCGATATCCGCCGTGCACCAAAAGATATCCGTGTCTCTAACGTCGAACACCCACTTATGAGTCAATGAAGCTCCGAGCAGATAACCTGCCGTGGTGTGAAGAATGCCTTTGGGCTTGGCTGTGGTGCCTGACGTGTAGAGGATGAAGAGAGGATCTTCAGAATCCATCACCTCTGGTTCACAGTAAGCCGGCGCATCTGCCATCAGCCGATGCCACCAATGATCCCTACCTTCCTGGACATGAATGGAGGCAGTTTCGCCTAAGCGACGCATTAAGATCACGCTTTCGACACAAGGGCATCCCTGCAGAGCCGCGTCTACGTTCCGTTTCAATGGAACAATCTGGCCGCGCCGATAGCTGCCGTCAGCCGTTATGACTATCCTGGATTGAGCGTCATTGATGCGGTCACGCAAAGACTCTGCGCTGAATCCCCCGAAAACCACGCTGTGAGGCGCCCCGATACGAGCACAGGCGAGCAAGGCGATGGGAAGCTCGGGAACCATTGGCATGTAAATCGTGACCCGGTCTCCCTTTCTGACTCCAAGTCTCTTTAGGACATTGGCAAACTTATTGACCTCCCTATAGAGATCCGCATAGGTGAGAACCCGCTGCTCACCTGGCTCTCCTTCCCAAATGATGGCCGCTTTATTTCGCTGCCAGGTCGCAACATGACGATCCAGGCAATTGTGAGAAACGTTGATTTTTCCGCCCACAAACCACTGGGCCAAAGGTGGGTTCCAATCCAATACCTTATCCCATTTCTGAAACCAGTCGAGGCTTTGTGCGGCCTCGCCCCAAAAGGCTTCGGGATCCTTATTGGCTCTGGCATAAATAGCAGCATCTCGCAATATCGCCCGCTTGCGAAAATCTTCAGAAGGTGGGAACGATCTCTTTTCAGCCAACAGAGCTTCAATAGGTTGATTGGGATGGGTCATGGCTTACCTCGCTTTCCAATCAGCCCCTCAACCTCAAAACCTTCCCCCAGTAGGGTAGGATCGCCGAAGGCGCGGGCGAGAGGCAGCGCGTCTCTATAATTCGCAAACATCAATCCATGTGCTTCAATAACAAATCAGGCGAACAGGTTCAGCAGCCTTACAGAATCTCTTGCATCGCACCGACGGAAAGTAACGAGCGGTCATACCATTTAAGCTCCAGATCTCCACTTTACTAGGATTAGACACAGGAAAACAAGCGGCGAACATCCTCGAGGGTAGTTTTCACGACCTGACCGTGCGCGGGCGGATATTGGCTGGTAAGACCGGTTTCAGTGATGATGCAAAAAGCAGAGGACTTTGAGTCAATCGCTTTATTGCGGCAGGCCTGGATCAAAGCTGCCAGAGAAACCACTCCTGTCGGGCCGGCCCACAGACCTTCCCTCTCAGCTAGAAGACGTTGGGCTTCTTGAATCTCAGCATCTGAGACCGCCAGTGCCATTCCTGAATGTTGCCGGAGGATTTCCAGAACCCGGGGCCCCTTGGGGCCGGGGTCTCCAACAGCCACGCCTTTGGCTATGGTAGGCTGGACTGAGGTTGGTTGAAATGGCTTACCCGACTGGAATGCGGCCACGATAGGTTGTGCCTGCATACTCTGACAGCAGACCATGGTGGGCATTCGGTCAACCATCCCCATTTTTTGCATTTCATCAAATCCTCGATAGGTGGCGATGAAAATCTCTCCCACGGCCACCGGGGAGAAGAAAAAATCAGGGACTGTCTCCAGAGCTTCCGCCACTTCGTAAGCAATGGTTTTCTTTCCTTCATGCTTGAAAGGATTTCGAGTCGCCCCGCCGTCAAAAGCTAATCCTTCTTCAACACACCGGTCCACCGAACGAATCAAGTCATCGTACTCACCTTCAAAGATACATAACTTCGAGGCCATCAGGCTCATATGACTCATCTTGATCGGATCACCTCTGTGGTAGCAGAAGATAACAGAATAAATCTCGCCGCGATGGGCATAGGTTGCCAAGCTAGTGCCGGCATTCCCGGTGCTGACGACCGTAATGGCGCGAGATCCGAATTGTTTGGCGGAGGAAACAGCAGTAGAACTGGTGCGGTCCTTCACGGTACCGGTGGGGTTGGTTCCTTCGTATTTCAGGTACAGGGCTTTGATTCCAATCAAGGGCGCCAGACGCGGGGCCGGAATCAACGGCGTCGAGCCTTCACCCAAAGTGACGATATGGGCAGGATTCCGAATCGGCAGGACTTTATGAAAGCGCCACATTCCTTGGAAATTGTCATCCACCAGATCGGCCAAGCTGGCTTGGCGCAAGTCATAGACCAGATCTAGCAGTCCTCCGCACTTAGGACATTTCAGCAGGTACCGAAAATCGAAAGCTTCTCCACAATCAGAACAAACCAGCCCTTGAACCCACGAGAATGTCATAGAATCGCCAGAAGAAAATGGGGTGGTTTCCACTTTCTGTCTTCCCCGAAATTTGACACCGGTTTTGCCTTCAAATATTATGTCACACACTCATTATGAAAAGAGAAACCAGCATCGTCAAGCGTCGTTAAGAAGTCTACGGTTTTCTATCCAGAACCGCACGGGAGCACGAAACATGAAAGAAGCGTTTCCAGGCATCAAAGGAATTCCCTATGAAGGGCCGAAATCCAGGAACCCTCTAAGTTTCAAACATTACAATGCAGCGGAAGTGGTGGAAGGCAAAACCATGGGCGAGCACCTGCGCTTTTCTGTGGCCTATTGGCACTCCTTCCGCAATGGTTGTGCCGATATGTTCGGGATGCCTACGCGGTTGATGCCTTGGGATGATGGCTCTCCTTCCCTCGAGAATGCCAAAACCCGTGCCAGAGTTGCCTTTGAGTTTTTCGAGAAGTTAGGCGCCCCCTTTTACTGCTTTCATGATCGCGATGTGGCGCCGGAGGGTAAGACTTTAGCTGAAACGAACAAAAACCTCGATGAGGTGGTCAAGGTTCTCAAGCAGGAGCAACAACGCACAGGGGTGAAGTTGCTCTGGGGTACGGCCAATCTGTTCTCACATCCGCGTTACCTGCATGGAGCTGGTACGACCTGTAATGCCGATGTCTTCGCTTTCGCGGCGGCCCAAGTGGCTAAGGCCATTGAGGTGACCAAGGAACTGGACGGAGCCGGTTATGTCTTTTGGGGAGGCCGCGAAGGTTACAAGTCTCTTTTGAATACCGACATGGGTAGGGAGCTGGACCATCTGGCGAAACTTCTCCATATGGCTGTTGACTATAAAAAGCAGATCGGTTTTCGCGGACAGTTTTATATCGAACCGAAACCGAAAGAACCCACCAAGCATCAGTATGACTCAGACGCAGCGGCTTGCTACGCTTTCCTGCAGCGGTACGATCTGGTCGACCACTTAAAGTTGAACATCGAAGCCAATCACGCCACGCTGGCGGGACACACCTTTCAGCATGAGCTGGAGTTTGCCGCTGCCATCGGTCTGCTCGGCTCGGTAGACGCCAACCGAGGAGACTTGATGCTCGGTTGGGACACGGATCAATTCCCCACCGACCTTTATGATACGACCCTGGCCATGCTCACAATCCTCAAGGCCGGCGGTTTCACCACTGGGGGACTGAACTTCGATGCTCACGTGGCTCGAGAAAGCTTTGAACCCGTTGACTTGTTCCATGCTCACATTGGCGGAATGGACGCCTTCGCACGCGGACTCAAAATTGCGGCTGCCATCCGTAAGGATGGGGTCATCGATAAATTCATGAAGGAGCGTTATGCCAGTTGGGACTCCGGAATTGGAGCTAACATTGAAGCCGGAAAAGTGAACTTCAAACAACTGAGCCAATATATGCTGGAAAAGGGCAATCCGGCTCCCAACAGCTCTGGCCGCGTCGAGATGCTGGAGAATCTGTTGAATGAGTATATTTAAGGTCAGAAAAACCTGGCTCCACAGATCGCGCAGAACAAAACCGAGGGATCAATTACTCGTGAAATCGCCTAATTCTTCTAAGGATCCATGAACAGTTCTGCGGCCTCTCAGCAGGCTCTGCCTGCGAATTCCCCTAGGATTCCTCCTGGATTTTGGGCATTATTTTCTTAGCCTGCTTGGAGGCTTAGCTTATGTCGCAAAACCTGATTAACAAACCAGTATGGACTTACGAAGATTACTGCGTCCTGCCGCAGGATTTCAACCGGCACGAAATTATTGAAGGAGATCACATGATGACGCCTTCTCCTACATTCCGTCACCAGAGGATCTTGAAGAATTTGCAGTTTGTCGTGGAAGGCCATATTCGGTCCCGTGATCTTGGCACTCTGCTGCCTGCCCCCATGGACGTACTCTTTGCGCCAACCTCGGTAGTCCAGCCGGATTTGCTGTTCATCAAGCAGGAGCGGCTGCATATCGTTACGGAGACAAACATTCAGGGCGCCCCCGACCTGGTGGTGGAAGTCCTCTCGTCCTCTAGCGCCGCCATTGACCGAGGCGGGAAGATGTTGCTCTACGCGAAATATGGCGTGCCTCATTATTGGATTGCGGATTCGGACAGATTGACCCTGGAAATGTATGAACTTGAAGGCGAGAAATATCGCTTGGCCGCTCAGTTTGGGAAAGATGACCGCGCCCAAAGCCCGTTATTTCCCGGACTGGTTATCCCGGTCGCGGAGTTAGAGAGATAGAATCTAACTAGACAAGGGCTGTACCCTTGATATCTCCCGGTGCTCCCCAAGCTACTTGATCGGAGGATGCCACAAGAAATCAGGAGTCAGAATGGCTGAGTATTTGGTCCAAGCCCCGCTAGGGGCGAAATATGGGTAGCCCAGGGTGCAGCGCCAGCGGAACCCTGGGTTGGCGGCCGCATTCCCAGTCTTCTCCCTCTCCCCACGCAGGCGGGGAGCGGGCTGGGTGAGGGGCGAGTTGAGAAAACGAGAACAAAATTCACGTTTCGCCGCGCATAGCGGTCTAGACCGGGGCTGCGCACCCTTAAGATCCCGGCACATCGTGCTCGTCCTCGACATTGCAAAAGCGAAGCACGACGACGAGGACCGTTCCATAGGCAAGAACAAAGGTCACGTTTCGATCGACATAGCGGGCCAAGAAGCTCTCATTTGAAAACCAAAGCCTGAAGGTCAAAACCAGCCTTCAGGCTTTTTGTTCGGACAGAGCTTTAATGTGGTTGAGCACACGCAGGTGAATGCGGTGGATGATAAAGTCGGACCAGACCTGCCAGTAGCTGGCAGGCCACAGATGATGCTGGTACCAAGTGGTTCCCTCTAGGCGCGTTTGGCCGTTGGAAAGCGGGATGAGCCGAAACTGTCCCCCTCGAGAGATCAAGAAACCCTTTAAGTGAGGCGGGTGGATCTCTGCATAAGGCGTCCATTCCTGCATCGGCGGCGGATTCGAGGTAACAGAGAACTTCAACAAGCGAGGCTCGTCCCACACTTGAATGGGCTCAATAAAAGGCCCGGTGGAAAAAAGGCAATGGCGCTCCGCCCCAACTCCCTGTCCATCAATTTCAGCCCGCATTGGGTAGGCGATCCCGATACGAAATAGCCACTCCGTTGGCTCCAGCAACTGGGAAAAGGCAATGACGTTTCTCCATACCTGCGCGGGCGGTGCCGCAACGTTGAGTGCGGTATGGACTGCAAAGAGCGGAGACTCTGGCAGGTTGAGGTGCTCAATCTCCATAAAGACCGGCACACTGAGGAACATCACCGATAACATTCCCAGGACCTCTGCCGGACGACGATATTGAAGCTGCACAAAATATCCGATGATTCCACCAAAGACGGCCAACGCCAAGGCCAGCGGCGCTGCCATGAACAAACAAATCAGGCCTTCGACAGCCAAGCCAAATAAGACTGCAGCCGCAAGCCCAACCGAACAGACGGAAACCAACAAACAACTGCCCAAGGACCTGGGGTGATGGAAGCTATAGATTAGAACCGAGCTCAGCCCCAGGCAAAACGGAAGACCCACAAACAAGCCCCAACCATAATTCCCCAGAATCCTGACGCCAAAGAAAAGGCTGGGTAGTGCAATGATCAGAGTCAGCAACAGCCCCACAGCAGCGCTGCCGACGGCATGGTCGGGAATTATACGGTGCAGGATCCTTTTGAATCTCCCCCATCGTGGCGATGGCGAGAACTCGTGAACCTGACTGGAGGGAAGGATACTGAGCATGAGAAAGAACAGGAGGTTGACCACAGGCAGAAAGAAAAACAGCACCAACCCCGTAGGCAAACGCGTCGCCCGGAGCCGCCTCAGTGTCAGCGCTACTCCGACCCAGATAAATGGCAAGGCGGTAATGGCCAAGACACCATAAAAAACAGCCTCCTCGTGACTCAAGGATGTCAAGCTTCCTGACTGGGCTGGCTCCAGGTAGTTAAAAACAGACCAACGCTTATGAAAGACATAGCTCGCCAGAAAGCGGTCCAGATTATGTTTGAGCGTAAACAGCAACGTGCCCATCAGCAAGTAGGGGCCGCGATCTAGCATCCCCTCACATCGCCAAAGATCGGCTAGCCTGATTTTCACGCGGGCCTCTTGTTTCCAAGGTGCGGACGCCCCTGGGTGAAACCGCCCGCTGAGAAACAGCAACCCAAGGACCAAGAGTGTTGTGGCCAAAGCAATTGTTAAAAGAGTCACCATCCCGGCTCCTTTTTACTCGTATATCATTCCTGGAATTTTGAAGATAAAGCCTGGTGCGTCATCTGGACCTCGCAAAAACTAGGCGAGTCCGCTAGCCTCAAAGGCCTTCTACTAAAATTTCCCTCCAGCTCGAGTTTCGTTTTGATATCGGTCGCGTCAGTTATTTCGGTAAGTTCAGAATCTAACAGCCAAAAAAATTCCCCAATCTATCGGGGCGTGATACCGAGCATTCTCGTAACCTCGTCACCCAGCTTGACAAACTTGACCACGTTGCCGGTTGGCACGTGGCGCACTTGTTCATAGCAGGTCGTCATGGCTTCGAAGAACCCGAGTAACTCTCTCAAGCGTTCCTGCGTGTCTTTATCTGCATCTGCCGACTTTTCTTTCTGGGCTTCGCTTAAACACTCCCGCAGCAGGGAGAGTGTGGGGTCGATCTCACGCTTCTTCCGCTCGGCCAATACCTTCCGAAACATTTCCCAGACATCTTTCATTGATTCAAAATGGTCCCGGCGGTCGCCCAGGACATGAACCACTTTAACAATCCCCCAGTTTTGCAGCTCCCGGAGGCTGGTGCTGACATTCGAGCGGGCGACAGACAGCGTCCGGGCAATCTCTTCGGCATGGAGTGGCTTTCGCGAAAGATAAAGCAGCGCATGAATTTGCGCTACCGTGCGGTTGATTCCCCAGCGGGTGCCCATCTCGCCCCAATGGAGAATGAACTTTTGCTTGACGGGACTCAAATCGATCATGGGTGCACCTATTTCTGTTATTTCAGAATTTACAGAATATTATGCCACCGTGTCAAGCTTTTTTCTGGGAGCCCTCCCGGCGAGGCTGGAGGGTTTTGTGAATTGCGCGAAGCTACTACCAACTCGACTCCGAAGTCGCAGTTGGGAGAGGCAAAGGTCTTCTTGTAGACTATCTTATGAGACACAAACAGTAACACCCAAATTATGCATCCGCGGTGCCCTCATCGGTTAGCCCCGGAAGGGCGTCAGATGATAGCCCACAGCGTCAGCCGTGGGTCAGGGTCATCCAGAAGCCCAGCCCCGGCAGGGGCGAAAGACTCCGGATGGAAGACAAATTGTTACAGCTTGTCTTTCGCCCCTCCGGGGCTCATTCATCCATTTGCCTTGTCCCACGGCTGAGGCCGTGGGCTATTGTCTTGCGCCTCTCCGAGGCTACTCCCAGTGGTGCATAATTTGGTAACAAGGGTTATGCTAATACT
Organism: Acidobacteriota bacterium; assembly: GCA_003224725.1. Classification (GTDB taxonomy): domain Bacteria; phylum Acidobacteriota; class Terriglobia; order Versatilivoradales; family Versatilivoraceae; genus QHZQ01. The sequence continues at coordinate 41,460 of QHZQ01000069.1, forward strand.
TCGTGGCAGGAAAATGGCTCCCATAACATTGAAAGAACCCAATGCCAGTGACTTTCTACATCCTTGGATTCCTGTGTGCCTTCATGGGGGCCTTAGTCAACAAATGAAGGAGGAGTAGCGGGTTATGCCACTTCTCAGGCCAGTAGAAACATTTTGCCAGGATATACGTTACGGCCTCCGAGGTTTGGCTAAAAGTCCATTACTGGTGCTGGTAGCAGCGCTCTCACTGGGACTCGGCATCGGCGCTAATTTGATGGTTTACAGTGTGTTGAAGTCCGTGCTGCTGGATTCCGTGACGGCGTCGCGACCCGACCGCTTGCTAAACATCCGGCTGGGGCGTAACTATCAGACGTCGTACCCGAACTATCGCGACCTGGCGGAAAGCAAAGTCCTTGCAGGGCTGGCGGCCTATATTCCTGGCCTGGGGTCTGAAGTGAACTGGCGTCTGGGGAATGAGACCAAGACGTTGTCTTGCTTGATTGTCAGTGCGAATTTCTTTCAAGTGCTCGGGCTCGAAGCAGCCGTGGGCCGAACCTTCACGGCTGACGAGGCTCCGGCTGAGCATAACCCGCAATGGGTGGTCCTGAGCTACGGCCTCTGGCAGCGCCATCTGGGAGGAGATCCAAGCATCATCGGCCGCGTTCTAAATTTGAACGACCTGCCCTACACAGTGTTGGGCATCCTGCCCAAAGGCCATCGATCGGTTCTGGGTCATGGCACATTGCGCAATACTCTGGTCATCGGTCAGATGGCGCTTTCCCTGGTGCTGCTGGTAACGGCTCTGCTCTTCTTGCGAAACCTGTTGCATATTCTGGGTACCAACCCGGGCTTTGATACAAAGCATACCCTTTCGATTTATGTCCGGCGTGTCGAACACCGCTACACGCCGGAGCAAAGCAGGCTGTTCTCGCATCAGGTGTTTGACCGATTGGCAGGGATTCCCGGCGTGGAGGCTGCCAGCTCTGTCTCCTTCCTCCCATTAGGTTTCTTCGGATGGGGTGGAGAGGTCCACAAAGAAGGAGAATCCGAAACCGAGCGGTTCGGGGTGGGTCGGCAATCTGTGGGAGCCGATTACTTCGTCACAATGGGCATCCCGCTAATGCGAGGCCGGAAGTTCCAGGCCAGTGACCGCGGGAGAACACCTGTGCCGGTCATTGTCAATGACACTTTAGTCGGGCATCTATCCCCAGGCCAGGAGCCGATAGGCCAGCGAATTGTGATGGGCCAAGGGGACAGGCAGGAACTCATGGAGATCGTCGGGGTGGTGCGCGACAGCAAGATCTTTTCGCTGGGGGAGGAGCCGGGCCCGCTGGTCTACGATCTCCAAATTGCGGGAGGAACTACAATGACCTTAGTGGCACGTACAGCAGGCCCTCCCACCATCGCTTTACAGAGCATCAAGAGGGCTATTGGGGAGCTTGACCCTTCTGCCTCGGTAGAGGTCAAAACCATGCGGGACCATTTAGCCCTGGCTTTCTTTCCCAGCCGGGTCGGGGCGCTGCTGCTGACTATTCTGGCTGGCTTGGGCCTGATGCTGGCGATGGTCGGTCTGTACGGGGTGATGGCTTACACCGTCGGTCGCCGCACCCATGAGATTGGGATTCGCATGGCGCTGGGTGCTTCACGCGCTCAGGTGTTGCGCCTGGTGGTGGAAGACGGGTTAGTACTTGTTGGAGCCGGCATTGCCACAGGCTTGGTGATTTCCTTGTTGGTCACCCGTCCGTTGGCATTGCTTCTTGCCCATGGGGTTAGCCGAACTGACCCGGTTAACTTTGTTGCGGTGGCTTTCTTGCTGGCTCTGGTCGGGATGAGCGCCTGCCTGATTCCTGCTCGTCGCGCCATGAGAGTCGACGCAGTGGTAGCACTGCGGTGTGAATAGGTGCCAGGTTTCAGGTGTTAGGTTTGATCTCTGTTGAGTGAGCGAAACGCTTAACCCGAATTCCGACGTTGAATCCAGCTACACTTGCTCATTTAGCTCCAAACCCTCACCCCCCGGCCCCTCTCCCAAAAGGCGAGGGGAGAGTCCATCTAATTTTTTGTTCTCTCTCGTCATGGGAGAGAGTCCCCAAAGGACGGGTGAGGGGGGCTCATTCGCAGTGGGTGACATATTTTTCATCCCTGCAACTTCGGAATTTGGGCTTAATTCGGCAATAGCGTCAATCCTAGTCATATTTGGACGTTTCGTCTGGCGTCGAAATGTCCACACGGAAAAAAGGCCTGAAGAGCCTTCCGCTCTTCAGGCCTTTTGGCCTTCCTGATTGGATCAAATTAATATCTTGGCACGCTGGGATCAACCTTTTGGGCCCAGAGGTCAATCCCTCCTTTGAGGTTCTTGATTTTTTTAAACCCGGCCTCTCGGAGTTGCTTGACGGCTTTAGCGCTCCGGCCACCCATTTTGCAATGGACTACAATCTCGTCGGCGCTATTCAACTCATGCATGCGCGCCGCGACCTGACCCAGAGGAATCAAGATCGAGTTGGGCAAGCGGCAAATTTCATATTCGTGCGGCTCACGAACATCCACGATGGTGAGATCATCTCCCCGATCCAACCGGGCTTTAAGTTCTTCCGGGGTGATTTCGAAGGCGCTCTCGTCGGTTGAAGCCGCCGCCACCGGCTGGGGCGTAATGCCGCAAAACTGATCGTAGTCGATGAGTGCTTTGATCGTCGGATGCTCCCCGCAGAGAGGACACTTAGGATTCTTACGCAGCTTGAGCTCGCGGAATTTCATCTCCAGGGCATCGTAAAGCAACAGCCGCCCCACCAGAGTGCGTCCTTTGCGAAGGATCAGTTTTACGGCTTCGGTGGCTTGGATGAGGCCTATGGTTCCTGGGAGAATACCCAGCACGCCTCCTTCGGCGCAGCTTGGGACCAGGCCTGGTGGAGGTGGTTCCGGATAGAGGCAGCGATAGCAGGGACCTTCCCTGGCGTAGAATACCGAGGCTTGGCCTTCGAAACGGAAGATGCTGCCGTAGACATTGGGCTTGTCCAAAAGCACGCAGGCATCGTTGACCAAATAGCGAGTGGGGAAATTGTCGGTACCATCGATGACAATGTCGTAGTCCTTCAGAATGTCGAGAGCATTGTCAGCCCGCAGCATGGTCTCATAGGTATCTACCTGAACGTGCGGATTGATGCCTAAGATTTTTTCTTTGGCCGAGTCCAATTTAGGTCTGCCCACATCCTTGGTGCTATGGATCACCTGCCGCTGCAGGTTACTGAAGTCCACCACGTCGAAATCCACCAAGCCGATCCGGCCAATTCCCGCCGCAGCCAGATACAGTCCCAGGGGGGCGCCTAAACCGCCGGTTCCTATCAAAAGCACTTTGGCCGACTTCAGCTTCTTCTGGCCTTCCATGGCAACTTCCGGCATGATCAGGTGCCGGCTGTAGCGTTTGATTTCATCGTTGCTCAACTCGACTTTGGTAGCGGTCTCTTCGATGGTGGTCAGGTTGCCGCCGGCGATGGAGGGAACAATGCTGACCACGTCGCCCTCTTTCACCGGTGTTTTCTCCTCCTGCATGTAGCGAACATCTTCGTCGTTGACGTAGATATTGACAAAGTTACGAAGGCGGCCGTCTTCGTTATAAAGATGCTTTCGGAGGTCCGGAAACTTCTGGACTAGTCCCCTCATGACCTCACCAACATTCCCACCCGACAACTGGACTTCGTCCTGGTTTGCGGCCAGATGGCGAAGAGCCGTCGGTAAGAGTACTTTCAAAGCCATACCGCTCTCCTTGGTTTTTGAAGTTTATATGCTTGTAGTTATCATTTCATTCCAACGATTCCGAGTTACTATCCATCAACGCACC
>QHZQ01000315.1 GCA_003224725.1 Acidobacteriota bacterium
CCGGCATAGTCCTGTTGTACCCCATACACGTCGGTGAACTTTTGCGTCCAAGGTGAGATGATTCGTCGCGTTTTCCGGTCAACATAACCTGTGATGACATTGGCTGTGGCAATGGCATGGCGCTTTTCCAGGGGTGCAATGAGCCGTGTCCGCATGGTTTCCTCATCTGGGATGGGATAGCGCCAGTACGAGAGGAAGCCCTTGTCAGATGTCCCCCAGTCATCCATCTCCATTACAATGCGGCGGGAAAAGTCTACATCGGGTTTGACCACATAGCCCAGACTCCAAAGCAGCGAGCGGAAGAAAAGGCTTCTCCAGTAGGTAGAGTCACGCATCAACGCCAGGCTCGTGGCCCCCAACCAGACCGCCGAACCTTCGCCCTGTGGCCGGTGCACAGTTAAGACCGGGTGCTGGACTTGGGTGATCAGGACATCCGCTCCTTGTGACTCGACCCAGAACCGCGTGCCGTAATCTCCCAGGGTCCCAAGCTGCTCCATCTTCCGGTCTAGCAGCTCCCGTGTAATAAAATGCGTCTTTGTCAGCTGAACCGGATCCGTGGCCGTATAGGATTCCTTGAACTTGAGGCCCAGGATACGCTCTAAAGCCGGATCCAGGAACCGCGACCTGACCACTAGCAGGCTTGTCCCTGCGTGCACTGCTTGCTCCAGCGAGACAAGATTATGCTTGCTGTAGTCCGACAAGTCCGCCAGCCAAATGACCACGCCATAACGGACCCGTCCTGAACGGTCGAACAAATAGGTCGCGTCGAGGTGCTGTTGGTCCAGGCGCAGAATATCAAACGGCACCGACCAGGCTTTGAGTAAGGCAGCCACAGGTTGGAACTCGTCCTTTTCATGATCCACCAGAATGCTGGCAGCATCATTCCAGTGTTCGACGACCAGCAGCGCCTGGTATGGCTTAAGCAGCCATGGGCTGGCCGGCGGCTGGGCCCAAACTGGGAGTACCTCCAACAAAATGAGCAGGACACCCAAGCAGATTTCCGTTGCCAGGGTTGTGATGCGAGAAAGCCTCCTATCAATGGTGTGCATCAGCCATCTCCCTTATTGCGCCAAGCAATCTTCGCACTGCCCTTCGGCTTAGGCCAGAGAACACCGACACAATCTCTGGGCGTGCAGCCGCCGTGAGGCACAAGGAGTCCTCCACGAACCTACGAGTAACCGTCTGCCCTTATAGCAAATCTCACTTTGTTTCACAACAAATTGCTTGACTTTTGTGGTAGACAAGTGAAATTTCCGGTGGCTGTAGCAAATGAAATGTCCGGTCTAACCGGCAGGGCGGCGATAAGGTTTCATCTGAAAAGGAGGAAGCGGACAGATGGGACTATACCCGGCTCAAGCCTGGGAGCGGACCATGAAAGTACCAGAAGTGATTTTGCGAGCCATCAGCGGCAAGATCTTGTGGATGCAGGCGGCCGAGATTCTCGCTCACAACCATAAAAACGCCAGCGTTTTTTTCGTGCGTGCGGCAGGGCAAGAATTGCAGTTATTATGGATCCGCTCGGGCGGCTGAGGAACAAATAAGCGTATGGACAGCCAGGTCCGAATTTTGAAAGAGGCGGATATGGAGCGAAAATGCGCCAGGTGGAGAACGCGACGCAGTCTGTAGGCTCAGTCCGCCGATCAAGACCGGGCCTTGCGCCTTGAAGATGAGGCAGCTTTTTTTGCAGGGCGTCTGCGAGCGTCGGCGCGCTTCTTCATGGGAAAAACGAAAATGTGTTTTGCAACATCAAGCCCAATGTGACAGACGGTATCGGTCTCGGTCAGGAGTAACTTCAGAGGCCCATCAAAAGGTGCCCTCTCCATAAGGGAAAGAATTCGTGCCGGCAGCAGACCCTCCTTCTCCAAATAGGCCAAAAGCTCAGGGTTGCTGCTAGCCACTCTCCGAATGATATAAGCGCCTAGCTCAGCGGAGGCCAGGCAAAGATCATCTTCCGGCTCCCGGAACCCCTGGGCATCCGGGATGACCTCGCCATGCGGGTCTTTGTCGGGATAGTTCAGCAGGGCGTCGACCCGTTCTACAAACCGGTCGGAGACCACGTGTTCCAGATCCTCCGCCTCTTGGTGAACTTGGTCCCACCGGTACCCCATGACTTGGCACAGGAATAGTTCTACCAGCCGGTGGCGGCGAAGGATCTTCAGGGCGACAGCCCGTCCCTTCTCAGTCAACGACGCGCCATGGTATGGCGCGTATTCCAGCAAGCCTGCTTTCTTCAGTTTCCTCAACATATCCGTGACGCTGGAATCCGTCACCTCCAGGTGACGGGCCACATTCGAAGTGCTCGGTGTCTCCTCCCTGTCTTCCAGGTTCAGTACGACCTTAAGATAGTCTTCCGCAGTGGATGAAATGGCTGGCTCTCGCACAGGTACTCCAAAGTGAGATAGGTTTACGAGGTTAGATTACTCGAAAATGATCCGTTAGACAATTCACAACTCACGAGTCGCCGTCGCAGCAAATGAGGCTGGCAATCCGTTCAGACATTGCACAGGGCAAGGTTGATAACGGCGTCTTATCGCATGGGCTATAAAATTTTTCTCTTGACAAATATTTCGACTTATCTAAATATTTGTTTCGATTCATAGAATAGCTTCATAAGAATACCTGATTCTCGATTGGCTTTGCAAGAAATTGACCTTTAAATGCGCAAGAGTGGGAGGAGTTATGGTTTGCCGGGTCTGTCAGCGCGGAATCATTTGGACTATGGTTTTGTTGAGCAGTCTGGTTCAACCTGGTTTCCTGATAGCAGACACCACGGAGGACCGACTGGCTGCACTGGAACAGCGGTTGTCGCGCCTGGAGCAGAACGTCGATCGGTTGCTCCAAAGGCTATCTCAAGAGACTCAGCCAGAGGAACTGAAACAGGCCAAATCTGAAGCCCAGTCGCTGGCTGTGGAGTTGGAACAGGCGAAAGAGCCCGAGAAGGTAAAGGACGCTTCGACTCAGGCTGGCCCCGCGCCAGCACAGGAGCTGATGACGACGACCCAGTCGACTGGGTCGGCTGACGGTTCATCGGAAATCCAAAACGTGCCCTACGCCGGCTACATGGAGACCCAGGAGACCCATCTGAACCATGACGGCCTCAATCCCACGACGTTTGACTTCCACCGATTTGTGTTGCTCTTCGGCCATGGATTTGGAGACCGGATTCGCTTCTGGTCGGAGCTGGAGTTTGAACACGCTTTCGTGGAAGGAAGAGAAATAAGCGGTGAAGTTGCATTAGAGCAAGCCTATCTCGACTTTCTGATTCATCCCAAATTGAACTTTCGCGCCGGTATGCTTCTTGCACCTGTGGGCATCATTAACGAGCGGCACGAGCCTCCGAGTTTTAATGGGGTGGAGCGGCCCTTTGTCGACACGTTTATCATTCCTTCCACCTGGTTTGGCTCGGGCGGCGGTTTCGTCGGCGATCTGGGAAAGGGGTTTGCTTATAAGGCTTACCTAATGACTTCGTTGGATGCCACGCGGTTTTCAGCTGAGGAAGGATTTCGTGAGGGACGCCAAAACGGCTTCTTCGAGAGTGCGCGCCACATGGCACCGGTGGCACGACTCGAGTATCGCGGAGTCCCTGGTCTTAATGTGGGAGCCAGCTTCTGGACCGGCCGAACTGGGTTCAACCTCAGGAACATTAAGGGACAGGCTGAGATCGCTGAGCTGGACAGCCGCTATCGCAAAGGGCCCTTCGAATGGAGAGGAGAGTTCGCCTTCAATCATCTGAACAATGCAGCTGAGATCAATCGAGCCCTGCAGCTCCAAACCGGCGTGAATCCAAACATCGCTCGCGCGATGCGTGGATTCTATGTTGAAGGAGGCGTACACTTGCTCCCTACCCGGCTCAAGCATGACTGGGTGACTTTTTATCGATATGAGAATTTCGACACTCAGTACCGAATGCCGGCTGGGTTTCTCCCTTTGAAGCAGTTTGACCGCTCGGCGCACGTTGTAGGAATTACCTACTATCCTTATCCCGATGTGGCGTTGAAGTTTGATTACAACTTTATGCGAAATGCCAGTGAGGTGATTCGCATTCCTAATCGCTGGAACTTTGGAGTTGGATGGTGGTTCTAAGGGGTTTCGGGAGGGACACTTGCTGATGAAGCCTCATCGTTGGAAGTACCAGGTGCTGCCAGCCACCTTGACGATCATCCTTCTTCTGGTAGTCCTGAGCTATGGGCAAGAAGGGCCCACCCAGTCTAGTAATAAAAGCGGCCAAAGCCGTGAAATCCAGAAAGTAAGTGTCGTGGCGGAACGGTTCAACTTCACGCCGTCCAAGATCAAGGTGAAGGAAGGAACGCTTCTGGAGATTACCTTGACGAGTGATGACACCTTTCATGGATTTCGGATGCCATCCGCCAAGATCAACCAAGTCATTCCGGCAAGAGGCCGCGGAAGCGTCAAGGTCGTCTTTGACGCCAAGGAAAAGGGAAGCTACGCCTTTGAGTGTTCCCGGCCCTGTGGTGCCGGACATACGATGATGCGCGGCGTGATCATCGTCGAGTAAATATCGTTCGGATTGAAGAACAACAAGAAAGGACCTATGTCTCGCAGAAATACTCTTTTCTTCTCTTTCGTGGCGCTTGCCTTTTCGGTTTTATCTGTCATCCAGGTCGGGAAATTCCTCGCGCAGCAGGCAGGCATTGTGGTAGGAACTGAATTCGGCGAGCCCATCCAGGGGATAACAGCCAAGGAATTTGAACTGTTCCGGCTGGGGCTGGAGGACTTCAACGAAGTGGAAACACCCGACGAAGGATTGGGCCCGGTTTTTAACGGCCGTTCCTGCGCTGAGTGCCACAGCATTCCGCGAATTGGCGGTTCCAGCACCATTACTGAAGTGCGGGGTGGCATCCGCAAGGAAGACGGCTCCTTTGAAGAATATCCCGGCGGCACGGTAATGCAGATGTTCTCGATCCCGCGGCATGAGACTCAGTTCACGATTCCTCCAGAAATGAATGTCATCGCCAGGCGAAAATCGCTGCCACTGTTTGGGAACGGTTTGGTCGAAACGGTTCCTGACGCTGTTCTGATCGCATTGGAGGATCCGGAAGACCTGAATGGAGACGGCATCAGTGTGCGAGCTCACCGAGTTCACGACAAAGCCTCCGACAGAATCCGCATTGGCCGGTTCGGCTGGAAGGCCCAGCAGGCAACGCTGCTCGCCTTTGGCGCCGAGGCCTATCGGGATGAGATGGGAATCACGAACGATCTCTTTCCAGAGGAGGCTTGCCCGGGTGGGAATTGCGAGAAGGTTCATTTCTTCAACGTTCTCCCGGGGTTGCAGGATATTCGGAACCCGACAACCGGCTTGAGAGGGATTGACGACTTCGAGAACTTCATGAGGCTGTTGGGACCGCCGCCAAGAGGCCCGATCAATGAAGAGGTTGTGCAGGGTGAGAAACTGTTCGGTGCGATGGGCTGCGCTTCCTGTCACGTTCCCTCGCTTGTCACCGGTGCCAGTTCTGTACAGGCGCTTAGCTTTAAACGCTTCTTTCCTTATGGCGACTTTCTCCTGCACGACATCGGAACCGGCGATGGCATCGGGCAGGGCGATGCCAAGCCCGAGGAGATCCGAACGCCGCCGCTATGGGGCGTTCGCCTGCGCGCCCCCTTTCTGCATGACGGGAGGGCTTCCACGTTGCAGGGGGCCATTGAGATGCACGCCGGTGAGGCGCTTGGGAGTCGAACCCGGTCCGATAAACTGTCTGGATCCGGAAAACGGGCGCTCCTGGCGTTCCTGGGCTCCCTGTAATCTTCTGCGGGTACAACGACCCTGACGAGTGTGAAGTTTATGCTTGTTGGACCGCTGGACAGGGGTTATCCTAAGCCAGTGGTAGCGAGCAACCTCAGACCGCCAAGGAGTGCGGCTCCGTTGGCAACTGACCCCTCACCCGTCCTCCGCGACCGCTGTCGCTTCGGCCACCCTCTCCCCACGGGAGAGGCATGGGAGCTTTGAGAAAGCTCCCTGGGTGAGGGGACGGCAGGTTAAAAACTTGACCAAAGTTTGAACTTCATCGCCACCAAGTAACTCTAGTATGAATTCCCGTCATGGTATTCTGAAGAGGGTTGTGGCCTTGCTGGTGATTTCTCTAACCTGCGTGTGCCTGATAGAAGATCTGTTCGCGCTCAATCCATGCGCTGAAGAGCGAGGACCCCTCGTCTCCGGCAACCGAAATCTGGTGATTCGCCAGCAATCTAGTTCACCAGGTTCCACGGATGGTGATCACGATTGTCTTTGCTGTTGTCATCATGTAGTACCCGGCGTCATTTTCCAACCCGACCAAAACTGGTCATTTTCCTTCGTAGAGCCCGCCCCCAACATAACGATCCCGTCGGCGGTTCTGTTTCCACCCTACCACCCACCTCAAGCCTAATCTTTCAGTCCGGCCGTTCCGCGGCTTTTCCGAGTCCACATTCAGCATCATTCGTCTGCAGAGCCAAAGTCCGGTCCGGCTGTTATTGCCCTCAGTATTTGTCTCGACTCTGATTTCCGAGGTCTGCGTTTCTCAAGGAGGACCATTTATGAAATGGCTTACGCCATTATTCTCACTACTCTTGATACCTGTCCACTGCTTAGGGCAAGGCACAACAGAGGTTCCCGAACAATTGGAATTAAGGCAAGCATTGCAGATCGCCATAGTTAATAACCCCGGGTTAAAAGCTGCGAGAAGTGAGATTGAGATTGCTCAAGCCGACAAGCTGGACGCCTCGAAGCGGCTGAATCCAGCAGTCTCAGTCAATGCTGAAGACTACCGGCTCTTTGGAACCAATCAGGGGGCCTTCTTTCAGACTCAGGAGATCACTGCCCGCGTGGATCAGGAGATTGAGACCGCAGGAAAACGCAGGTTGCGGACCCAGGTTGCAGACCTGAGGCTACAGTCACAACGGGCGGAATATGAAAATGCCGTTCGGGCACTTACGCTCGAAGTACGGCGGGCGTTCTTTCAGGGTGTTCTCGCTCAGACGAATCTAGATGTATCAGAAAAGATCCTTCAGGAGATCGATCGTATTGTTGAACTCAATCGCACCCGCCTGGAAAAAGGGGACATCTCAGGTGTGGAGCTGAAACGGGTCGAAGTGGAGCGGCTTAAATTCATCGACGACGTTTTTGCATCGCGGCTCTCTCTGGCGAATGCGAAAAGTATGCTGCTCACTCTTATTGGGATCCCTCAGTCAACCACGGATTTCAGATTCTCTGATGTGCTCTTGACAGATCCCACCAACCTTAGCACTCAGGAAGGAATTGCACCCTTCTTGTCTTTGCCGGAGTTGGAACGGCAGGCTATGGCAAAAAGGCCCGACCTCAAAGCCTCACTCTTGGACCAGCGGCGGGCCGATACCGAGACCCTGAGACAGCGGGCTATCCGGGCTCCCAACATCACTTTCGGAGCCGGATACAAGAGGAACCTCAATGAAAACTCAGTGGTCTATGGAGTGGCCCTACCGGTCAAGATCTTCAATCGGAATGAAGGGGGTATTGCCCGAGGCCAGGCAGAAAGGGATCGAGCGGAGCATCTG
>QHZQ01000331.1:0-5542 GCA_003224725.1 Acidobacteriota bacterium
TTTCCGGTCTTTCCTGAAAGGTGGGGACCTCTGCCATATCGATGATGTATAGCAGATCCACTCCACCCGTTCCAATGTGGATATCCGTATAATGACTCACTGAAAAATTGCCCATGGGATGAGCCGTAGCAGTCCAACCCAGGGTCAACCACGCAACCAAAACCATCAACGAAGATTTTGAAGAGAAATGAGGCATAAGGTCCTTAGGTTCGAGATCTAAGGGCTTGGACTAATAACGGCATTATACGCTCGACCCAGTGGTTTGAGAATTCTATTTTCATGATAGCCATCCATTGCCACGCTCAGCAGCACCATAAATTGGGATATCCCCAGCGCCGAGAGTGCAGCGTTTGCTCCCCCTTGATAGGAGAGCTGTGAAAAAATTGGGGAGGGCGAGCCTCCTGGCGAGCCATCGCCCAGCAAATCCTGCCCCATGAGGCCTCGCCCTCCCGATCTCGGCCGGTTTTGAATTTTTTCACAGCTGCAGGCGGACAGTCGCTCAAAGTTGTTGCTCCACACAAAGAATATACGAGCAATCACCCGATTCAGATTTGCCAGAGAAAGAGTTTTAGCCGGAGAGGCAACGATGGCGAGGGAGAAACCGAATTAGAGCGATCCGAGAAGATGCATTTCGCCGGTTGGCTGAGGGACTCCGCCTGCAGGTTCCAAGGTCACTGCAAATTTTTGGGCTTTGTCGGCTTCGGAAAGGGAGTCTATTTCCAAAAAGCCATTCCCACTCGCATCTACTGAGAACGTGCCCGCATCAAACGGTTTGTTCTGCGCAATAACCCAGAGCTGATAAGTTTTGCCGCTGGGAGGAGAAGGAAGGTTGGAGGCATAGAAGAGAGCTTTCCTTTCCCTGGGGTTCCAGAGAATCTTGCCTGCAGCCCGAGGGCTCTTAGGAGTACCTGCCAACATGGTGACACGAACTTCCGGACTAATCAGGAAGGCGGTTACCCCCTTTTCTTTTTCCAACTGATTTTGGATCTGCTGTATCTGATCCTGTTGCTGATTTAATTGACTCTGTGCCCCTGCCAGTTCGCGTTTAAGATTGGACAGATTCCACAACGAAACCCCCAGAGCAGCTCCGGCTGCTAGAGCACAGGCCCAAGGCAGCCAGGTCAATGCCTTAGAGGGTCTTTTCCGTCCGGAAATCTGGGTCGTAGTTTTGAACTCAACCAAGCTGCTACCTGGAGAGTCCTTCTCGATCTGCGCCATCACCCGGCTTTTAAGACCGGCAGAGGGCTCCAGGCTGGGCAGAGTTTGGGCGATCACAGCCATCAATTCACTGCATTCCCGAATTTGCTGCTGGCAAATGGGACAGCCACTCTTTAAGTGCTTTTCCAATTCACGCAGCTCTTCCCCATCGAGGGCCCCCGCAGCGTAAACGGGACAAAGTTCTTGTAGTTTCTCGTGAATCATGAAAGTCAATTTCCCAAACTCGGTCCGATCAATTCTTTCAATTTAATTAGTCCGCTACGAATCCGTGTCTTAATAGTTCCAAGAGGTTCTTTTAAGACTTCGGCGATCTCAGTCTGAGACATACCTTCGTAGTAGGCCATTTCAATGGCAATCCGCTGTTCCTTGGCCAGCGACGCAAACGCTCCGCGAAGGAGAATACGATTATCGAGGTTTTCTTGAAGGATTCGTGTGTCCGGCAACTGTTCGTCCAATTCCAAGATGTCTTCACTGGCGGGATCATAAATTCTCCGGGATTTGCGAGATCTAAGCTTGTCGATGGCTCTACTTCGCGTGATAGTGGTAATCCAAGCGCACAGACTTCCTCGCTTTTGGTCATAAGAGGCTGCTTCTCGCCACACCTGCAAGAATACTTCCTGGACCACGTCCTCAGCTTCCTGTCGCTCGCTGAGTACTCTCCAGGCAAGACTCAGCACCAGTTGGCAGTAGCGGTCGTAAAGACTGTTAAAAGCGGTCTTATTCCGCTGTGCCACCTGACGGATCAAATCCTGGTCCGGCATGGAAATTGTGGTGTGAGGGCTGCTCATAGCTATGGCGGTTTCGAGTTCAAGGGAATATACACTATTTCCACCACGATGCAAATGGAAAGACACCTGCCCGCAATGCGGAGGCCGCTGAGGGACTCGTCTTGGTAGCCGCGGTGAGTGCCTTTATCGCCGTGGGCTTTTCCGACAAACCCAAGACGTGGCTACCAAAGATGTTTTTCCCCCCGAAACTAACCCATTACCCTGCCACCTCCTCAGTTCTCCCCTTTCTTAGCCAAACAATCCTCTCTCGCGACCAAGAGTGGCTACCCTGTAACTTGTCGCGTGGAATTGGGTCGTATCCCCTATCCTCCAGCCACGTCTCTTCTATAATCTGTACGCCACTTACTCCTTATTTGGATCTTAGAACTCCTTGAGTCCAACAGTTTAGGCAAAAGAAGTTGAGGAAGGAGGAGAGAAAAACTTCGATTATGAGGAAGAGTGCGACCACTGTGGGGTAGATTTACTTAAAGCGGCGCATATACTTCGGATAACGATCTCACCGTGGAAACGGCCGTTTTCAATAAAGACTTCGTTAGTCATCCTGCCTGCCACAACCACACCAGCAAGATAAACTCCGGGGATATTGCTTTCAAAGGTTTCCTTGTTGTAAACAGGTTTCTGGTCGGGCGAGTTGACTTCAATGCCTATGGATTTGAAAAACTCTACATCCGGTCGATAGCCGGTCAGAGCAAACACAAAATCGTTTTTCAGTGGCCAACTCCTACCGGAGCTATCCTTCAAAACAATATGTCTGGAGGCAATTTCGATGACCGAGGTTTCGAAAAATGCGGTGATCTCTCCATTCTTGATGCGGTTTTCAATGTCGGGTTTTATCCAGTATTTAATGCTGTTGCTTAGCTCATAACCGCGGTGAATCAGGCTTACGCGGGCGCCCGAGCGATACAAATCCAAGGCCGATATAGCGGCCGAGTTCTTAGCGCCAATCACAGCCACATCCAGGTTGTAGTAGGGATGGGCTTCTGTGTAGTAGTGGGAAACCTTGGCCAAGTTTTCTCCCGGGATATTCAGGTAGTTGGGGATATCGTAATATCCTGTCGCCAGGACTATTTTCCTGGCTCGGTAGCGGCGAATCTCGTGATCCTGGGTCTCAGTCTTCAGAAGAAAATCCCCGTCGCTTCCTTCTACGCTTAAAACGGTTTCGTAGAGCTGAATCTTGAGTCGATAAGTGTCTGCGACTCTTCGATAATATTTCAAAGCCTCTATGCGTGTGGGTTTCTCGTAAGGAGTGACTAGCGGCAGGCCACCGATTTCGAGTAGTTCGGGTGTTGTAAAAAATGTCATCTGCACCGGGAAGTTTTGAATGGAGTTCACGATACAGCCTTTTTCAATTACAGAATAATCCAGTCCGCTCTTCTCTGCTTCAATCCCGCAAGCGAGGCCGGTCGGGCCGGCTCCAATGATAATGACATCTTGCACTTGATCTGGGTGGGTCATAACAGGTTCTTGAAGATCTCCTCGTCGGTCCTTTGACCTTGTTCTCTCAAAGAGGATTATCCACTATCTCCTTGTCTCAGCCAAAGGAATATTCAGAGGTGGCCCTTCCTGTCTCAGACCGGTCTTTCCGCTAGACCCTTCGCACCCTAACCACTCTCGCGGTTCGGGCAGACTCTTGCAGCGCATCAATCACCGCCATGTTTCGCAGCCCATCTTCCGGCGGTAAATCCAAAGGTTGGTTTTCTAAAATGCAGCGGCTGAAATGTTCGACCTCCAAGTGATAAATCCCACCGCCATCTTTAACCTCAATGGTTTTAGGCTCGCCTCTGGTTTCGACGATAAAGGAAGCCAGTTGGGCATTGGGTTTCCAAGGAGAAGGGACGAAAATACGTCCCTCAGTTCCGACGATCTCAACGGTCCAATCCAGCGCCGTTTGAAAACTGGAATTGAACATCCCCACCCGATGGTCGGAAAAAATCAAAGTTCCTGCAAACGTCAGATCCACGCGGGTCGTTTTTCCTCGCGTCGCGTGGGCCAATACTGAAATAGGTTCTGCTCCAAAGAGGTTGCGAATCGCGTTCACGCAATAACAACCCACATCCATCAAGCAGCCGCCGGTTAGCTTCTCTACCAGGCGCACATTAGGTACCTCCTGGTTGAGCGGAAAGCCAAAGGCGGCACGGACAATCCGAACCTCCCCTAGGGTCCCCTGGGTTACCAATTCTTTGATCCTCCTGGTTTGAGGATGGAAGCGGTACATGAAAGCTTCCATCAACAAGCGGCGACTCCTCTTTGCGGCCGTAATCATCTGCTTGCATTGAGCTGCGTTATCAGCCAGAGGTTTTTCGCAAAGCACGTGCTTCCCTGCTTTCAAGGCTTTGATAGTCCATTGACAATGCAGGCTGTTGGGCAGGGGATTATAAATGACGTGAACTTCAGGATCTTCGAGCAGGGCCTCATAGCTCCCATAACTTTTTTCAAACCCATGTTCGCTGGCAAAGTTTTCGGCTTTGGACAGTGTCCGGCTGGCTACCGCATAAGCCTTGGCAAAGGGTGACTCACGGATGCTGCACCCAGAATGCCCCAGTTGAGTTGCTTTCCTTCCATGATCGCTCCTGTAGACAGTGGTATTGCAGTCGCTCGAGTGAAAGCCACCTGGATTGGCTGCTCGGAGTTCGAACTGCGACTTCAAATCCTAATTCAGAAACAGCCCCTCTCCAACAGGTTTTGTGTGACGCGATAGCCGTTTCAACTTCGAAAACTTCGAAATTGGTCTCGGTGCTTCTGTGTGGCTAACTGCCGTTCTCAGGGTAATAGCTCTCCAAAATCCTTTCGATAAAATTTCTCTGAGGACCTTTCTAAAGTTTTGTGCCGAACTTCCGAAAAAATGAGGCATCCCCCCATAAACCGGGGGAGCTTCAGCCATGCCAAGTCAGGTAGTCGCAGATGCAGTAGGTTTCTGGAATAAGTGGTTTCATTGATCTTGCAATTCCTTTGACGCATGTCCTATAGTAGCAATACTCACCGGAGCAAAAGTTTTCCCAATGACCCAAGGTAAAAACCTTCTCCAAGATTCGGCGCTGGTTTTGTAACTCTTGATCTAAGATGATCTTATGGGTCAAAAAAAAATGGCAAAAGGTGAAAAAATTCTTGACATCCATTTTTGACAGTGCTAAGGTACCTGCGATTTCGTAACATTATTAATCATTTAGCCTTAAGAGAAAGGTCTGAATTCTTACAAATATGCAGGCAAGGAGGTGATAGATTAGAGTCTTTCAACATGTCCGGAGTTAGGGTGTTTGAAAACGTCTAGTCTACCACCTAATTCTCCGGTGGAAGTTAAAGTATTGGCTAGGAGGTGAACGCACAAGGAAACTACTCGAGCTGGTCCCCCAGAAAGACACCGGAAGTACAGATTGAGCTGAGCAGTGGAAGTGAAAGTAAAAGCCCTCTTGATTAGACATAGTCAAGACAGGCGAGACGCGAATCTGAAGTCGAAGGTTTCTAGATCAAATCAGATAGGACTTACCAAAAACAACATTCTAAGTGAGGAGAGAAAATGCGAGGAAAAATCAAACTAG
>QHZQ01000331.1:5577-5936 GCA_003224725.1 Acidobacteriota bacterium
CACAAGTCAATTGGAACGTGAGCACAAACCCAAATGAAGTTACGCAATACGGCGTTACGGAACTCATGGGGCGTGTCAGGTTGTCCGTGTCTGCCAATGGCACTACTGTGGGCAGCACAATCACAGTTACTTATCAGGGTATAGCGATCAAGAACACTGCCGCCACCGGGATCACGCTCGGAGGTACCTTGGGGGCCAACGCAACTATAAGCCAGGTGATTGCCGGCAATCCCGCACAGGGAACCAACGGGCAGGTGGTTATTTCCATTACGGGTGGAGCTGCTTTGGTCGCTGGCACCGACGAGTTTACCCTTGACGGCGTTCGGACCGACGTTTCCGGAATATCATTGGGGTCCGAT
>QHZQ01000332.1 GCA_003224725.1 Acidobacteriota bacterium
GGGACGGGGGTGAGGGGCATCGCCTCAGTGGTGCATAATTTGGGTCCGAAGATCTCGATCCATCGAATAGTCCCATGAAATTCCTGGTTACCGGTGGTACCGGTTTTATTGGCGCCCGTGTTGTGAAGAATCTCCTGGAGCGTCATATTCCGGTGGTTGTGGCAGATTGGAACGCTGATCCTGAGGTCATAGCTCAGTTGGTTCGAGCCGGCGCGGACGATCGGGATTTTTCGGACAATTCAGGGGCTCAAGGCCCTTCTCCAACCTTGGAATTCGTGATGACGGATATCTCTGACTTCCACCAGGTGACGTCTATTTTTCAGAAACATCCTGACATTACTCACGTGATTCATCTCGCCTACGTCATGGGCGCAGCTTGTGAAGAGAATCCTCACCTGGGCGTTCGGGTTAATGTCCTGGGCATGACGAATTTGTTCGAGGCCGCACTGTGGCGAAAGCTGGAACACCTGATTTTTACCAGCAGTGAGACCTACTACGGTTCGTCCCATAAACGTTTCGGAGACCGACCTGTGACTGAAGAGGACTATTGTGGCCCATCGGATCAATTCTTCTATTACGGGGCGATGAAGGTGCTCAATGAGTTCATGGCGGAAAAGTATGTTAAGAAGCACGGGCTTAGTATCGCCTGCACGCGTCCTCCGATCGTTTTTGGTTTTGGGCGGAAGCGTAGTTCAATTCAATGGGCTGAGGATTTTGCTACTTCGCCCGCGCTGGGAAAAAAAGTTGTCTTGCCCTTTCCTCCGGAGACTCGTGATTGTTGGATCTATGTTGACGACTGCGCGGAGCAATTGGTCCGCCTGGCTTTGAAACCCCGCATTTCCCATTTTGCCTACAACAACGGAGGTCATTCCGTCACTGCCAAGGAGTTGGCAGCGCTAGTGAGGCAATGGCTACCCTCTGCCGAGATCGAATTTGATAATACTAAACCACCCACACCACTCATCGATAGCATGGATGGAACTCGCCTGGAACGCGAAATCGATTTCAAACCCAGACCATTGATCGAGGGAATTCGAGCCCATATTAACGCCGCCAGGGCTTCAGCCGGGCTCGAAGCCGTGTAGGCTATAACCTCGCCAGCAAAACAGATAATATAGGAATGAACAATTTTGAGGAGCTTCGTCCTCTGATCCTTCAGGGTCTTCATGTCCTTCAAGGTATTAGACCCGTTACCATGAACCTAGAAACACCAGTAAAAGCCCACCGCAGAGACGCAGAGGCGGTTTTCGGTTTTTGAATCCAGTGTAGCCATACTTCTTTCACCGTTTTGGTGAGAGAAAAAAATGGGAGGACGTTACGTTTTATCCCTGTCTCTTTCTGAGGATGAAGAGCATGAAGGGCGGGAAGAAGAGTTCAGCGACCCGGCTGACGACAAAATAGTCAATTTGAGACAGCCCTGCCAGATCCCTGGCCACGTGATTAGTTCGCCTGGCGACGGTCGTCCCGCTTCCACCCGCAATCCATTAACAACGAGTCTTTTTGGGGAGTAACCATGAGTGTCGCGGCTCCTCCTTCCACATCAATGAAGTAAATGTCCAAGGTCTTGTCGGAGGCTGCTGTTGAAGCCTGTTGCACAGCCGGTCCCAAGCCCAGGAAAAGTAGCACAACGATGAAGGAGCTACTCTGAAGATCCAGTTAGATTCCATTTTGCTCCAGCTCGAAAGTGTGGGTTTCATTAGCTCCGCGCTTAGGCGCCCGGCTCTGAGGATTGGACATTTCAAGTAGAGACAGGCATTCTTGCCTGTCTTGAGCTGCTTCAGAGACGAGTTAGACAGGCAGGAATGCCTGTCGCTACCCCCTTGCCGCCGAGATCCCAAAATGTCCAATCTCCAAAGCTCCGCGCTGAAGCACGGGGCTAATGAAAACTCGAATTGAGGCGTCAGCAATCAGCCAGCGGCTAAGGCCAGAATATTAGTGGCATAACAGCGTCGTTCCAATCGCCAATCCAAAATCCACAATCAAATATTGATTCCCATACCGAGAAAACCAAAAACCGAGTTAAGCCCGATAAAAGAAATGACAAGGAAGAGAACAAGAGCCACTGATGTCATCCGCGCCTGGGCCCTCGGGCTGATGGTCAGCCCCCAGGTGATACAGAAGGTCGCCAAACCGTTAGCCAGGTGATAGGCTGCTCCGAGAATTCCCAACACATAAACTGTGAAGGTCAATGGCTCTCTCAGACCTTCAGCCATGTGGCGAAAGTCCAGCGGAACACCATGCATCCAAGGATCGATGCGAGTCTTATAGACATGGGCGCCCACAAAGAGGAATAGCCCGACGCCGCTGATCCGCTGCAGAACAAATCGCAGATTGTTAAAATAGCGATAAGTCAGCAAATTATATTTGGCTCTGATGCTAAGGATAACTCCCAAGATCCCATGGAACAAAATAGGTAAATAGATTAAAAAAATCTCGACCGGAAGCATCCAAGGCATGGCTTTGACTGTATCCAAGCGGTGGTTGAAGGCATGCGGGCCCTTCACAGAAAAGGAAGCGGAATAAAAATGCAAGATTAGAAACAACCCGACTGGAACAACCCCGGATAAGGAGTGCATACGTTTCCAGAAGAATTGACGGTGGCTGTCCATTTTTCAACCGGCTCCGATTGAAGTTTGTACCTTTTGAAACAGCTTGGCACCAGAATGCGGCAGCTTTATTGCCAAATTATGTTCAAGTGTATTAGCCTCGGAGAGGCGCAAGATAATAGCCCACGGCGTCAGCTGTGGGACAAGGAGATAAATGAATAAGCTCCGGAGGAGCGAAAGACAAAGCGTAACAGTTCATTCCCATCCCGATTCTTTCGCCCCTGCCGGGGCTTGACTCCTGTATGACCCTGACCCACGGCTGACGCCGTGGGCTATGATTTGACGCCCCTCCGGGGCTGCCCGATGACGCCGAGGACGCATAGTTTGGTCACCGTTGGAGATTCTCGAGGAGAGGCCCATGACGTTTCAATTATTGCTGGTGAGCGCGCTCTCAGAGGCGACTTCTGTTTCTCTGGCCAGGGAGGAAAAAAATCGTGAGATGGTTTGTTTGGCGAACCCCTGGAGCATCCGCTGGCCCACGCTGGCGATCAGTCCGCCGATTTGTACTTCGCCCGAATAAGAGACATTAGTTTCGGCGCCGGACGCCGCCAGACGGATCAACCCTTCTCCCTTGAGAAATCCAAGCCCTCCTTCGCCCTCGACGACTAACTTGTACTGGGAAAGGGGCTGCTTGTCCTGCAATCGAATGTGACTGATAAAAGTTCCTTTGAGCGCGCCAATCCCAATTTTCAGGACAGCGTTATAAGAATCTTCCCCTGCGAGTTCCAGCTTTTCGCAACCCGGAATGCATCGAGCCAGGACCTGGGGGTCTATTAAACAATTCCAAACCTTTTCGCCAGGAGATTTAAAAAGATGTGAGCCTTCAATTTTCAATTGGCCTCCGGGCGTTTACCAAGGTAGATTTCTCAAGTAACCGCTTCCTGTTCTTTCAAGAATAGAAAACTTGCGTGCTCTTGCTCGGCCTTCGCCGACTCATCGAGTAAGAGCATGAGCAGGATGATGTTTTGGCAAACGATCGCCCCGGAAGCATTTCTAAGTGCGTTTACGGCGACCGTATTTCCCTTAGTGGTTAAGATCGTAGACTCTCGTTTGGGGGAACCGCTGAGCCAGCCATGCAGGACGATGTCATTTCACTCGCGACAACGCCGCCTCCAGAGCTCTCCTGGTATAAACCCGAGAGAGGTGTGAGCGATATTCCGAGGAGGCATGCAAATCTGCCAGGGCCTCTATCCCATCCGTAGCCTTTTGAGCAGCCTGTTTAATCGCTGCCGAGTCGAGTTTTTTTCCTCGGAGTTCTGCTTCCACAGACTTGGCCCGGTAGGCTTTGGAAGTCACGCCGGTAATGCCAATGCTCACCTCCTGGCAGACCTGGTTGGCATCTAGCGTCACTCGTGCAGCTACGCCCACGATGGCGAAGCCCGAAGCTTTCTGGTGCATCTTTAAATAAGTACTGCCGGTGCGAGCCGGCAATTGAGGAATCCGTATTTCTGTCAGCAACTCAGTGGGCTGAATGGCAGTGGTCATCATTTCTACGAAAAAGTCTTCCGCCTTAATCGTACGCTCGCCGGATTTTCCAATGACTTTCAGCTCCGCGTTTAAAGCCAGAACAGCGGCTGGCCAGTCCGCCGCCGGATCGGCGTGCACTAAACTCCCACCAATCGTTCCTCGATTGCGCACCTGGACGTCACCAATGGCGGCGGCAGTTTCTGAAAGTAACGGGCATTTTTGCTTCAATAAGGCAGAACTTTCCAGGGCATAATGAGTGGTCAAGGCCCCGATGGAAATCTTTCCGTCCGCTTCCTTAATGTAGGCCAGGCCTGGGATGCGGCCTATGTCTACCACATATTTCGGAGCCGCCAACCGCAATTTCATCTGCGGCAGGAGGCTATGCCCTCCGGCCAGGACCTTGACGTCCTCTTGATATTTATTTAAAAGGCTCAAAGCTTCCGGGACTGATTTCGGGGCAAAATATTCAAAGTTGCTCGGGATCATGATCGGCCTCCTTTACGAAACGAGAAACGGAGAAACGGGGAAAACGGCGAATCGGAGAGGATTTGTGAGACTCCTGGGTTTTATCCCTCACCTAGATTTGATAGCCAAATTATGCATCGAACAACACCATCGACGCTGAAGACCCTTGCTCCGTCTGTTGCAACCCCCTCACCCGGCCTACAGCCACCCTCTCCCCCATGGGAGAGGGATTGGAGATTGGACATTTTGCGATTTCAGCGGCAAAAGGGGGTAGCGACAGGCATTCCTGCCTGTCAAACTCGTCTCTGAAGCAGCTCAAGACAGGCAAGAATGCCTGTCTCTACTTGAAACGTCCAATCTCCAGACCCTCTCCCCATGGGAGAGGGAGTAATACATTACAGTTTACTCTCCCCTCGCCCCCATCGGGGGAGAGGATGAAGGCTTGATAAGCCTTCATGGGTGAGGGGGATCGCCTCAGTGGTGCATAATTTGGGTGATAAGCCATTTGTCAGCGTCATCTATCATGCGGACCAATCGATAGTCCAATCTGGTTAGCTGGGTCACGCGCGCGGCTTCGCGTTCTTGATGGCTTGCCAAACGCGTTCGGATTTCAAAGGCATGTCGAGGTGGCGCACGCCAAAAGGCGCCAGCGCATCGACCACAGCATTTACAATGGCAGGAGTTGAGCCGATCGTGCCGGCTTCGCCCACGCCTTTAACACCCAGCGGATTCACGGGTGAAGGAGTTTCAGTCTTGTCCAGCTCAAACCAAGGGATATCCACCGACTTGGGAATGGCATAATCCATTAAGGTCCCTGTGATGAGTTGTCCATTTTCGTCATAGACGGCTTCTTCCAACAAGGCCTGGCCCAAACCCTGAGCAATGCCTCCGTGGATTTGACCATGCACCGTCAATGGGTTGATGATGCGACCGCAATCATCGACACCGACATAACGCTTGAAATTGATTTCTCCGGTTTCGGGATCTACTTCAACCACCGCAATGTGAGCCCCAAAGGGGAAAGTGTAATTGGAAGGTTCAAAAAAGGCAGTGGCAGAAAGCCCGGGCTCCATTTTGGGAGGCAAAGGAGGCAAAGACTTGGCATGATAGGCGGCCTGCGCCAGGTCAAAAAAAGACATGGATTTGGAGGAGTCGCCTTTGAGCGTGACCCTGCCTCCTTCCAGCACAAAAGCGCTGGAGTCAGTTTTGAGCAAGTGGGCTGCTAGTTTTCCCACTTTCTCTTTAAGCTGCTGCAAAGCCATGTATACCGCAGTGCCTCCGACGGCAGTAGCGCGGCTGCCAAAAGTACCAATCCCGTATTGGACGGTAGAGGTGTCGCCGTGCTGCACGATGATGTCGTCAAAGGGAACACCCAGTTCATCGGCGGCAATTTGAGAAAAAGTTGTCTCCTGGCCCTGGCCATGAGGTGAAGAGCCGGTATAGATAGTCACTTTTCCGGTCGGTTCTATCCGCACGGTTGCGCTTTCCCAGCCCCCGGCAGGCATGCCTGAGGAAGGCCCCATCGCGCAGATTTCCACATAGGTTGAAATCCCGATTCCCATGTATTTCCCCTGCTGGCGCAGTTTCTTCTGCTCTTCTCGGAGTCCCTTGTAGTTGGCCATCTCCAAAGCCTTCTGGAAGCAATTCTGGTAATTGGCGCTATCGTAAGTCAAGCCTGTGGGAGTCGTGTACGGAAAGGCATTCATGGGAACAAAGTTATTCTGCCTTACGGCGACAGGATCCAGCTTTAGCTCGGCAGCGACCAAATCCATCACGCGTTCGATGAGATAAGTGGCTTCGGGCCGGCCGGCGCCTCGATAGGCATCCGTGGCCATCTTGTTGGTAAAGACCCCATAGGTCTCAATCGAAACATTGGGAAAACGGTAACAGCCCACAATCATGGCGCCGGTCAAACCGGGAATTAACGGAGTAAGCAACTGATGGTAAGCGCCGAGATCAGCCACCACCTTGAGCTTCAAGCCAAGAACGGTCCCGTCCTTTTTGACCGCAATTTCTACGTCGTCAATCTGGTCCCGACCATGAATAGTTGCCAGGAAATTCTCGCGACGTCCTTCAATCCATTTTACCGGCCGCCCCAGCTTCATGGCGAGGTAAGCTAGTAGTCCCTCTTCCCGGTAGACATTGAGCTTGCTCCCAAAACCACCTCCTACCTCCGGAACGATCACGCGAACATGGTTTTCGGGAAGTCCGACAATCCCGGCCACTAAGGTCCGTAACAGGTGGGGGATTTGTGAAGAAGACCATAGCGTCAGCATCTTGTCACCTGGCTGGTACTGGGCAACGACACCACGGGTTTCCATGGCCATAGGAATAAGCCGCTGGTTGATCATGCGCTGTTTGATAATCGGGGCTTCGGCCTCACGGAAGGCTTTGGCCACATCTCCCGCGGCGGTCTTTGTCACAAAGGCAATGTTATCCTTACATTCTTCATGGATTACCGTGGAGCCCGGCTCGAGCGCCTTTAGTGGATCCACCACGGCAGCCAGCGGCTCATAATTCACCTCCACCAGGTCTGCGGCATCTTGAGCCACGTACCGGTCGCCAGCCACCACCGCGGCAATGGCTTCACCCACATAACGTACCTTTCCAATAGCCAGGACAGGGTGCCTGGGAACCTTCAAATCCGGGATTTGAGCGGCGCAGGGTACAGAGCCCAATTTGTCTTTAATTTCTTCGCCCGTTACTACCGCTACAACTCCGGGTAACTTTTGGGCTGAAGAAATATCGATCGACTTGATTTTGGCGTAAGCGTGAATACTTCTGATGATGGCCACGTGCAGCAGACCCGGAAGCTTGAGGTCGTCCACGTAGGTCGATAATCCGGTAATAAGGCGGCGATCCTCTTTGCGCTTGGTGCGCGTGCACACATATTTTGCAACAGCCATGCTAAGCCTCCTCTATCAAATCTCAACGGAAGAAAACTGAATTACTGGAATGAAAGGATGAAACGTGATGCGTGAAGCGTGATATCCGAACAGCTCGCGGACTTATTGTGGATCTTCTTCACTTGAGGCATCAGGTATGGTGTTTCGATCACGATTCAAATCCCATCCGCTCACTGGAATCGTCTTCTGCCCGCAATTCCCCCATTCCATATAGTCCAATAGTTCATATCCTCTTGGCCGCATATTGAATGGCCTGCACAATATGTTGATATCCGGTGCAGCGGCAAAGATTACCCTCAATCCCATGACGAATCTCTTCCACGCTGGGACTGGGATGGCGCTGCAATAATTGGGTAGCAGCCATGATCATTCCGGGAGTGCAGAAGCCA
>QHZQ01000343.1 GCA_003224725.1 Acidobacteriota bacterium
ACAAACAGGCGCTGGAAAAAGTCCGCGCTCTGCCGGGTGTCGAATCAACCAGTGGCATCAACCCTCTTCCGTTAAGCGGGGTAGAGTTGATTGATTCCTATGCCTTGAACGAGACGACCGAAGTATCTTTGTCGGCTTCGTTTCATACGGTGCTGCCAGATTATTTTCGCTCCATGAAAATCCGCATGCTTGCGGGACGTGATTTCACTCCGATTGACAATGAGCAGAAACTTCCGCTCGCTATTATCGACGAGACTCTCGTCAAGCAGGAGTGGCCGAATGAGAATCCGCTCGGCAGAAAAATTCTGTTGTGGCCGCGGACTGAACGGCAGCGGTGGACAGAGATAGTCGGGGTGGTCGAGCACGTGAAAGCGGGCGGCTTTCAGGAAGATGGCAGACCACAGATTTATTTACCTTATCTGAGTTACCCACTTTTTGATCTAACCCTGATAGCGAGGACTAAAACAGAGCCTCTCATGCTCGCATCAGTAATGAAAAAAGAGGTGGAGAATCTAGGTACTCAACGGCCGGTTCACACGATTCGCGCTCTGAATGAGTATGTTTCGGATCAACTGGCCAAAACTCGCTTTGCGCTGGTTTTGATCAGCATTCTCGCATCAATTGCCCTGATACTTTGCCTGGTGGGGCTCTACAGTGTCATTGCCTACTCGGTGAAACAGAGGACGCACGAAATCGGCATTCGCCTGGCGCTCGGCGCGCAGGCGTGTGATGTGCTGGGGCTAGTGCTGCGCCAAGGCCTTGTGCTGATTACCGTCGGCGTTGGAGCTGGCTTAACCGGGGCCTTGGCTCTGACACGACTGATGTTAAGCCTGCTTTACGAAGTGAAGCCGACCGATACGGCAACATTTGTAGGTGTTGCACTGCTATTGACCGCCGTCGCCGTAATCGCCTGCTGGCTTCCAGCCCGCCGAGCATCCCGGGTCGATCCGATGGTGGCGTTGAGATACGAATAGGTTTCAGGTGCGAGGTGTCAGGTGCCAGAGGGTTAAAGGTAGTGACAAGTGACAAGTGACAAGCGATTTGTGATTGCCGATTTTGTATTTCCGATTGCCGATTGAAACTGGTTCGCGAATTCATGTTCCGGAGCTCCGAACCCCTTGTACTCGGACCCGGACTTAAAACCTGGATTTTAGACTTTGGACCTTGGATTTGAACCTTGGACTTTGGACCTTGGATTTGAGCCTTGGACTTTGGACCTTGAACTTTGAACCTTGAACTTTGAACCTGACTATGAAAAACGACCTTCGTTACGCCATTCGCATGCTTCGCAAGAACCCGGGGCTGACAACTATCATTGTAATCTCCTTGGCCTTGGGCATAGGTGCTAACAGCACGATCTTCAGTTTCGTCAACGCTTTGTTATTGCACCCGCCAGCTGGTGTGGAGTCGCCTCAGACTCTAATGGCAGTGTGGAACCGGCTCCCCGACGGCGATTACTTGCAGCACTGCTATCCCGATTATGCTTACTTTCGGGAGCACAATCGTGTCTTTAGTGGGCTGCTGGCCTACAGCAGCGATCCGACCCTGGTGAGCTGGAGCGCGGCTGGCCAGAGCGAGCTCCTGGAAGGACAGCTTGTGTCTGGAAACTACTTCTCGGTGTTGGACGTCAAACCTGTTCTGGGTCGCATTTTCCTGCCCGAAGAAGACCAAATTCCGGGGAAGCACCCGGTAATCGTCCTGTCAAGCCAATTCTGGCGGTACCGGTTGAGTTCTGATTCCAGTGTAATCGGAAAGACGCTTACTCTTAACGGTCATCACTTTACTGTCCTGGGAGTCGCTCCGGCAGGCTTTAGGGGTGTGCACCCGGGGATGGCTCCGGATTTCTGGGTTCCTTTGATGATGCAACATCAAATGATCCCTGGGGAGGAGTATCTTGCCAACCAGACAGGCTACTGGCTGTTTGTTGCCGGTCGCCTCAAACCTGAGGTCACGAGCTCGCAGGCACAGGCCGACCTGGATGTGTTGGCCCGGCAACTTGCTCAAATCCACCCCGAAGCCAGGAAAGGGTGGGGCGTCGCTGTTCTGCCAGCCACTGGAGTTGCCCCGGAATTCCGGAGGTTTGTGGTTCCGTTCATGACGCTGCTCATGGCTGTCGTCGGCCTAGTCCTGCTGATCGCATGCGCCAATGCCGCCAATCTCTTGCTAGCGCAAGCATCGAGGCGTTGGCGTGAAATGGCCATCCGTTCCGCGTTAGGAGCGGGACGCCGCCGCCTAATCCGGCAGCTACTGACCGAAAGTGTCTTGCTCTCTCTGGCCGCTGGGGTAGTGGGCCTGCTGTTTGCCCTCTGGACCGGACCGCTTTTGCTAACCCTGAAGCCAGCGATGCTTTCTTTTATCAGCTTGGATCTCCCCTTGGATTGGCGGGTGCTCGGTTTCACACTGCTGCTGTCCGTCGGGACCGGGGTCATTTTCGGCCTCGCCGCGGCTTTGAAAAGCTCAAGGCTCGATGTGGCGCTGAGGCTGAAGGATGAAGCCTGCGGTCGTTATCGCAAATCGCGCCTGCGCAACTTGCTGGTCATCGGACAGGTGGCGGTGTGCCTCATACTCCTCACGGCTGCCGGACTGTGCCTGCGAAGCTTGTTAAACGCGCGGTCGGTCGATCCAGGATTTAGAATTGACCACCGTCTGACTGTGGCTCTTGACCTGCGGATTCTAGGCTATTCGGAAAGGGGGAGCCAAGCCTTCTACCAGCGTTTACTGGACCGCGTTGGAGCATTGCCGGGCGTGTCCTCGGTGAGTCTCGCGAACTACCTTCCTCTGGGCTTCACGAGACAGACCACCGGGGTTCTGATTGATGATGTTCAGCCCCCGCTCGGTGAACAGGGATTCCCCGTCGGCCTGATGACAGTTGGACCCAATTATTTCCAG
The DNA here is from genome assembly GCA_003224725.1 of Acidobacteriota bacterium. Taxonomy (GTDB): domain Bacteria; phylum Acidobacteriota; class Terriglobia; order Versatilivoradales; family Versatilivoraceae; genus QHZQ01. The sequence continues at coordinate 2,890 of QHZQ01000343.1, forward strand.
ACCATGGGCATTCCGGTTTTGCGCGGTCGCGAGTTTAGC
>QHZQ01000070.1 GCA_003224725.1 Acidobacteriota bacterium
ATCTTTCTTGCTCATAGTCACCAAAGGGCCAATGTCCGAAATCCGGTTCTTGTCGAGAAGCAGGTACTTTAAGCTCGTCAATCCTGATAGGGGTGAAATATCCGAAACCTGGTTGGCGGTGAGATCCAAACAGTAAAGATTCTTCAGTTTGCTGAGCGGCTTGAGGTCGACGACCCGGTTCCCTTCCAGGTAGAGGGAATAAAGTTTGGTCAGACCGCTGACAGGACCGATATCCTTAATTTTGTTCCTGGCCAGGTACAGGGAAGCCAGAGCGGTCAAATTGCTGATGGGAGTCAGGTCAGAAATCTCATTTCCAGTAAGTTCCACGTATTGCAGATTAGTAAGCCCACTTAAAGGAGCCAGGTCCCTAATTTTGTTGCCCGAAAGAGTGAGAGATTGAATCCCCGTTAAACCTTTCAATGGACTGAGGTCTGTAATCTGATTGTTCGACAAGTCCAACATAGCAAGGGCAGTGCACTTCTCCAATCCCGTAATATCCCGAATTTCACTGCCCGAGGCCTTCAGGACCGAAAGCTTGCGGACCGACTCCTCATTCAGTGGCTCGGTGGCAAACACCTGGCTTCTGACGGCAGCCTGCAAATTCTTGTCCGGAAAAAGTGGGCTGGCATTTTGAGCGAAGCCTCTGGAGAAGCAACAGGAAACGACCAAGAGAACCCATAACGGATTGGTGAACCTTCTCATAATTACCTCCGGCGAACAAACAAATTCTGTTTACAAACGGGCAACGTTTCAAAATCATCATCGTGGCACAATATTCTAATGAGAACCTCTCTCCACTGCAAATACCTTGCCCGCATGGCCCGTCAAGGTCGCCGGCCCCCCCTCGCGGTCGAGCTACTGAACCGGCTGAGGGTCAAGCTAGTAGCCCGCGCGTCAGCAAGGGCTGTGCCTCAACGCAATGACTTTACAGCGCTCTGACGGGATCTGCCTACCCGCAGCCCACATAGTTCCCACGCCAGAGGCCTTAACTAACCAAGGGCTTGGACCCTTGATGTCCAGGCACATCGTGCTCGTCGTCCCCACACCCGTCCTCGAACTCCAAAAGCACGACGACGAGGACGAGAACGACGACGATTCCATAAACGAGAACAAAATTCTCATTTGACTCTCATAACGGCCTAATTAAACAAAATCATTGAGGATGAAGGCATAGCGCTGTAAACTTAGATATCTTTAGGACTTTTAATTCTGTAATCGAGTGCTCAGGACATAAAATCGAGACATAATTGAGATAGAACCAAATGGAAATGATCGCTGGACGTTTGGAACTGGGTTTCCCTTGATGACCGATTGTCCTAATCCGTTAGGTGGATCGAAACGAGAATCCTGTTCTCCGTTCAGGGAATCGTCGTCGTTCTCGTCCTCGTCGTCGTCCTCAGCTTTTGGATTTCGCGGACGAGTAGGAGGACGACGAGAGGGATGTACCGGGATATCAAGGGCCAAGCCTTTAGTTAGCCGTTATGGTGGATCGAAACGAGCATTGGGGTCTCGTTGTTATGGTAGCCACGGTCAATTTGCTTTTTGATTGGCCGTGGATTTTTCGTCGCGAACTGCTCACGACCACCGAAAATGCGCGGTGATCCTGGCTACTCCCGAATGGCATGCATATCAAGGGCGCGACCTTTAGTTCGTTAGCTTGTGGGGTGAGTGTTTCATATGAGTACAAGATACCGAAATTGGGTGGGCCTTCTTATCTTTGGCTCCGCCTTGACAGCGTCGATGGTTTGGCGAGCGATCCTTGTTTTCGGTGAGGGCCAGGCGGCTCAAGCCGTTGAGTTCAACCGCGACATTCGGCCGATCCTCTCAGACACGTGTTTCACCTGCCATGGTCCGGACGCGGCAAACCGGAAGACCAAGCTGCGCTTCGATACCGAAGCCGGAGCCTTTGCAGACCTCGGCGGCTATCGCGCGATCGTGCCTGGCGATCTCGCCAGGAGCGAGATGTACCGGCGCATCTCGGCAAAGGATGAAGCCGTGCGTATGCCGCCGGCTTACTCGGGTCGCAAGCTGACGGAACGACAGATCGAACTCATCCGTCTCTGGATCGAGCAGGGCGCAAAATGGCAGCGGCACTGGTCTTTTATCCCGCCTCAGCGTCCCTCGCTTCCGCAGCTGAGGAACAAAAGCGGGGCACGCAATCCGATCGACTTCTTCATTCTCGACCGGCTGGAACGCGAGGGGCTCAGCGGTTCGCCGGAAGCGGATAAGGCAACTCTCATCCGGCGCGTGACGCTGGATGTGACCGGTCTGCCGCCTACCCCAGCTGAGGTAGACAGCTTCCTGGCGGACAAGTCACCCGACCCTTACGAGAAGCTGGTGAACCGGCTGCTCCAGTCGCCGCGCTATGGCGAGCGGATGGCGACTCGCTGGCTGGACGCGGCGCGCTATGCCGACACCAACGGCTATCAGACTGACGGCGAGCGAAGCATGTGGCGATGGCGTGACTGGGTGATCAATGCCTTTAATCAAAACATGCCCTTCGATTGCTTCACCATCGAGCAAATCGCCGGCGACCTGTTGCCCAATGCCACGCTCGACCAGAAAATCGCGACCGGCTTCAACCGGAATCATCGGGGCAACGGAGAAGGGGGCATCATTGCGGAAGAGTATGCAGCGGAGTATGTGGTCGATCGTGTGGATACGACCTCCACAGTGTGGCTGGGCTTGACCATGGGCTGTGCCCGCTGTCACGACCACAAGTATGACCCGATCTTGCAGAAGGAGTTCTACCAGGTTTTTGCGTATTTCAACAACGTGCCGGAGAAAGGGAGAGCTAACAAATACGGCAACTCCCCACCCATGATCAAAACCCCTACCTTGCAACAAGAAAAACAGCTCAAAGACCTCGAACGCAAACTGGCGTTAGCAGAAAGCCAGTTTGCAAAGTGGGCGCCTGAACTGGCTGCAGCCCAAACGGAATGGGAGAGATCGTTGAACAGGACAAGACTGATCCATTGGTCAATCACCGAGGGGCTGGTGGCGCATTTCCCTCTGGATGGAAACACCACAGAGCAAAGCACCAATGCCGTGGACGCCAAGCCCCAGGTCGGTAAGGTTATGGATGGGGAACCCGATTTTGCTCCAGGCCAGATCGGTCTGGCGGCCAGCTTTGATGGAAAACGCTTCATCGACGGCGGCAATATGGCCGAATTCGGCTTTTACGACAAGTTCTCCCTGGGAGCATGGATTTACCCCACCGACGGGCAGGGCGGTGCCATGTTGTCACGAACGAAGGACTCAGAGAAAGAGCAAGGCTATAGCCTGTATCTAGAGAATGGAAAAGTTCAACTAAACCTGGTCCAACGCTGGCTGGATGACGCACTACGAGTGGAGACCGAAAGCAACTTACCACCCAATCGCTGGCACCATGTGATGGCGACCTATGATGGTTCAAGGGCCGCCAGCGGAGTCAAGATTTATGTCAACGGGAAACCGCAAAAGCTCAAGGTGCTGCTTGACGAACTGAACCAAACATTCAAGACGCCGGAACCCTTCCGAATCGGTGGCGGTGGCGGCCCTGAAAGCCGTTTCCACGGTTACATCGACGACGTACGCGTATACAACACGGCCTTGCCGGCTGAGGCAGTCGAAGTGATCGCTACCAGCGATTCGATTACGGATATCGCCGCAATTCCTCCGGAAAGAAGGACAAAACCGCAAGCCCGCAAGATCCAATCCTATTTTCTGGAGAAGCACGCCTCCGAAGCCATCCAGCAAGCCCGACAGCAGCTCGAAGCTTTGCGTAAACAGAGAGAGCAACTCATAGAAAACTTTCCCACCACCATGGTGATGGAAGAGATGAAGCCGCCGCGTGATACTTTCGTTCTGATTCGAGGCGCCTATGACAAACCCGGCGAAAAAGCGACTCCTGGCATCCCAGCCAGTCTCCCTCCGCTGCCCGCCGATGTTCCAAACAACCGGCTGGGATTCGCCCGCTGGCTGGTCGATCCATCGAACCCACTGACGGCACGCGTGGCCGTCAACCGGTATTGGCAGATGTATTTTGGGACAGGCCTCGTCAAGACGGTCGATGACTTTGGCTTCCAGGGAGAATGGCCGACTCATCCGGAGCTGCTCGACTGGTTGGCCACCGAGTTCGTCCGCACCGGCTGGAACGTCAAGGCGTTGCAGAAGATGATTATCATGAGCGCAACCTATCGCCAGTCTTCCAGAGTAACTCCGGAGCTGCTTCAGAAGGATCCGGAGAATCGCTTGTTGGCAAGAGGACCGCGGATGCGCCTGCCGGCTGAAATGATTCGTGACCAGGCCCTGGCAATCAGCGGGCTGTTGGCGGAGAAAGTTGGCGGCCCTTCGGTTAAGCCCTATCAACCGGAAGGGTTGTGGAAAGACCTGAGCGGGACGGATGACTATGTTCAGGACAGGGATGAGAACTTGTACCGGCGCAGTCTCTATACTTTCTGGAAACGAACCGTGGCCCCGCCTTCGATGGTGACGTTTGACTCGGCCCTGCGCGAAATGTGCACCGTGCGCGAGACGCGAACCAACACACCGCTGCAGGCACTGACCCTGATGAATGATGTGACCTACATTGAAGCTTCTCGCGCCTTGGCGCAGCGTATCATGACTGAGGGAGGAGCCACTCCTGAGGAACGTCTCAACCTGGCGTTCCGGTTGGCCACGGCGCGCCGCCCAAGACCTCATGAACAGGAAATCCTGCTTGCCGGTTTCCAACACCACTTGGCCGAATATCGCAAAGACCAAAAGGCCGCGGTGAAACTGATTAGCGCAGGCGAATTTCCAATTAACGAAAAGCTGGACGTCAGCCAATTGGCTGCCTACACGACCATGGCCGGACTCATCCTGAACCTCGACGAAACGATCACGAAGGAATGATTGAGTTCAAAGTCCAAGGCCCAAAGTCCAAGGTCCAAAGTCCAAGGTTAGTTCTTGTAACCAAGTAGATTTTTGAAATGTGATTGAAGCAATGGCTGAGATCAAGAGGTTCGAAGATATCGAAGCTTGGCAAAGGACCCGACAACTGGTGCAAGCGATTTACGAAATCAGCTCCTTGGTGGATTTTGCCAAGGATTTCGGTCTCAGGGAGCAAATCCGAAGAGCTGCAGTATCGGTCATGTCTAATATCGCCGAAGGATTTGAGCGTGGAGGAGATAAAGAATTCCTACAGTTTCTAGCCTTAGCCAAGGCTTCAGGTGGGGAAGTTCGATCCCAGCTTTATGTGGCTCTTGTTGCTGGTTTCATGAGGTATTTGCAGCAGTCAGATTTACGCGGGAGCAAGTATTTAAGAAAGTCCTCTTGAATGATTTCCTTTGACTTTGGACCTTGAACTTTGGACGTGGGACCTTAGACATTGGACCTTAGACATTGGACCTTAGACATTGGACATTGGACATTGGACATTGGACCTTAGACCTTGGACTTTTAAGACCTTGAACTTTAAACTTGGAGTCGATCCATGAACCCTGTGAACGAATACAAATGGCTGCTTACCCGCCGTCATTTCTTCGGGCTAACGAGCACCGGCCTTGGCGCCGCCGTCTTGGCCTCCTTACTCAACGAAGACCTTCTGGCGCAAGATGAAGTTAACCCTAGCGGGACCTCAGACCAGCGCACAGAGGCGGGTGGACTTCCCGGTCTTCCTCACTTTGCGCCCAAAGCCAAACGGGTGATTTACCTGTTCCAATCGGGGGCGCCATCGCAGATGGACCTGTTTGACTACAAGCCCAAGCTCAATGATTTTCAGGGCACGGAGTTGCCAGATTCCGTACGAAAGGGCCAGCGTCTGACCGGGATGACCGCCACGCAGGCGAGCTTCCCCATCGCTCGATCCATATTCAAATTCGCTCAGCATGGTAAGTCCGGTGCCTGGGTCAGTGATCTGATGCCGCATACAGCGCAGATCGTGGATGAATTGTGCCTCATCAAGTCGATGTACACGGAGGCCATTAACCATGATCCGGCCATCACTTTCTTCCAGACCGGTGCGCAACTGGCTGGCCGGCCAAGTATCGGGGCCTGGTTGTCTTACGGTCTGGGGAGCGAGAACAAAGACCTTCCCGCTTTTGTCGCCATGGTGTCGCAAGGCACTGGCAATCCCAATGACCAGCCGCTATATGACCGCCTGTGGGGGAGCGGCTTCCTCCCGACGAAATACCAGGGAGTCAAGTTCAGATCTGTTGGAGATCCGGTGCTGTTTTTGTCGAACCCTGAGGGGATTAGCGCGGGCACACGACGGCGCTTCCTCGACGACCTGGCGAAGCTCAATCAACTGAAGCTTGAGGAGTTCGGTGATCCTGAGATTGCCACACGCATCGCCCAATATGAAATGGCCTATCGCATGCAGACGTCGGTGCCGGAATTGACGGATTTGTCCAGGGAACCGGAGCACGTCTTCACCCTGTACGGTCCTGATGCCAAGAAGCCGGGGACGTTTGCCAACAATTGCCTGCTGGCCCGACGTCTGGCCGAACGCGGCGTTCGATTCATTCAACTGTTCCACCGGGGGTGGGATCAGCACACGACCTTGCCTAAACAGATTACAGGCCAATGCCGTGACACGGACCAGCCGTCTGCGGCGCTTATCAGTGATTTGAAACAGCGCGGCCTGCTCGACGACACACTGGTGATTTGGGGCGGCGAATTCGGCCGAACGGTTTACTGCCAGGGCAAGTTGACGGCCGACGATTATGGGCGCGACCACCATCCACGCTGCTTCACCCTTTGGATGGCTGGAGGAGGCATCAAGTCGGGAATTACCCATGGAGAAACAGATGATTATTGTTACAACATCATCCGCGATCCCGTCCACGTGCATGACCTGCACGCCACCATTCTGCACTGCCTGGGAGTCGACCACACCCGGCTGACGTTTAAGTTCCAGGGTCGCCACCATCGGCTCACCGACGTGCACGGCGAAGTGGTTAAAAAAATTCTGGCATAGTCAATCCTGCCCTTTGCAAATCCGATCCAGACAAGGAGATTTCCTCTCAGGCACGAGGACAGAGTGCAGTGTGGGAGGCGGTCTCCGATCGGCGATCAACGGTTTGTGGTTTACATTCCATGTTTCCGGTCAAACCCAGGCTCGTCGCCGCGCGGAGCGCGCCTCCTACATTCTCCACTTCGCCTTATGGGCCTTACCTCTCCGAGAGGGACTTCAGGGAGGTCGCTCGGAAGCCGGCTGGAGGCTTTTGACGCCAGCGAGTGATATTTTTTGGGCACAGAACGCCGGTTTCGTGGCCGCATCGCGGCGCTTGAATCTCGCACATCATTGGGGTTTGCGACCTCATCCGTCGCTCTGCGACGGGTCAGGCTGGGGTTGGCGAGACCGGCCTTGAAAGGCCGGCCTACCCTCAGATGCCGCTACGCGGCAATGAAAATGTCCAAACTCTCGCGCCGTGCTCATCAACGGATGGGCACGGCGAGCATGAAGGGGAAAAACTATGTGCGAGGCGCGCACCCCGCGCTGAAGCGCGGGGCCTGGAGTTTGGACGTTTTTCGCGCGAATTCAAACGAACCAACGGCCTTGCCCATAGAAACAAACGTTTCGTTCCACACAAGGATGGAAATGTCAACGAAGCGTCTGTTTCATTACAAGCAGGAAATGAGAGCCTCCGACTGGTAGCCACGATTGCCGCGTATTTCGCGGCAATCGTGGGTTTGTGCGGGAGATCCCCGAACTGCCCACGATTAAACGCAACCTACGCGTTTAATCGTGGCTACCAAAAATGTCCAAACTCCAGCCCCGCGCTGAAGCGCGGGGCTAAGGGAAACGGGCAGATTTTCGTAAGCGCCAAGGATAGATCGCTTCATAATCTAGCATGCCACTGCAGATAACCGAGTCTCAGGTTCGACGCATCCTGACCCGCACTTCGGGGTTCCTTACCACCGTTTCTTCCCACTCGTTGCAGCCCTACAGAGGATGTTCCTTCGGAAATGCACTTTGCGGCGTGGGATGCTATGTCCAGCATAATCGCTGGCTCACTCGCGGCGCCCCCTGGGGCGGCTTCCTGGAGGCCCGAACCAACGCCGCTGAGGCGTATCGCGCCGAGTACACGGCCGAGCAGCGCTGGGGACGGAGGTCAGGTGGGCAATTTGGTATTTTCATGTCCAGCTCAACCGACCCATTTGTGCCACAGGAAGACAATTGCCGGGTCACGCAACGCGTTCTGGAGGCGATCATCGACATGCCTCCCGATGTACTGATCATCCAAACCCACACCCATCGCGTCGTTTCCTACCTGGACCTCTACCGTCAAGTTGCGGGTCAGTGTATGTTGCGGTTTCATATTTCCATAGAAAGTGACCGCGATCGGTTGCCGGGCCTGCCGCCGCCAGCCAGCTCCGTGACCTGTCGCTTTGAGGCCGCCGCGGTGCTGCGTGCAGCCGGGTTGCGCGTGGTGATCACCGTGTCACCACTTTTGCCCATCGAGCAGCCTCATGAGTTCTTTAAGCGGATTGCCGCCACGGCGGACGCCGTGGTGATAGATCACTTCATTGAGGGGGACGGAACCCTCAACGGGATGCGAACCCTACAGACACCATTACCTCAAGCGATGAGCTAAGTGGATCCCCTTTCCGTCTCTCTCAGCTACCGCGACCGTATGGTGGCTGTTGCTCAGGAGCTGATGCCCGGCCGGGTTGGAGTGAGTATCGATGGTTTTGCCGGTCGCTTTCTCCCGCCGCCCGTTTGAGAGGTTTTATGGAATTCCTCGAAAGGACGTTAGTGTGATCGGAGGCTGATTCTGGAAAGGCCCGATTCAGAAACTCGGGTTAATCAGCGTGGCCGCACCTGACTCCTAAAGGGTGGCCCTGTGGATCTGTCTTTTGAGGCGATGTATCTCACGGCGGACCACCTTGAGCTGGACATGGTCGTGGGCTGCCAGGGCTTCGTCTCGCTTCTTCTTAAACTCCCTGATCTGGACCTTGATGGCAGACTTGTTGATGCCCGCAACCTGGTGGTGCTCATGTGTATCGATGCCGAGGGCCTTGCAGAGAGCGATCAACAGATCACCCTTGTGCATCTGAGAATGGCCCTCCACTGCCTCGTGCTCGATGCCCTTGGCTATTTCCCGAAGCTCTGCCACCGTCTTCTTCTTGAGTTCTTCAAAGGTCTGAGCCATGATCTTGATTCTCCCGTGAAAATCCCCCTGGGAGGGGCAGAAGGCCTCAGCCTTCGGGGTGGGTCCCGGTTCGCCAAACCCACCCCTGCACCCCTCCGGTGGAGGGGAATAAAATAATTTTCATCCTGGGCGGTGCCGCTGTGCGCCATGGATGGCTCCTGTGAAAATCCCCACTCGGGAGGCCTTGAAAGGCCGGCCTACCGTCAAACGCCGCGCTGCGGCCGCGAAACCGGCGCTTCTGTGCCCACCACCAATATCACCTATGGGGAGGGGTTCCTCATTCCTCGTTAAGCCTGCACCTCGAAAATTCGCCTAAACCAGAATCTTAGTCACTACCTCACCAGCGACGTCGGTCAGGCGGAAGTGGCGGCCCTGAAACTTGTAGGTTAACCGCTTATGGTCGACTCCCAGGCAATGCAGGATGGTCGCCTGTAAGTCGTGAATGTGAACAGGATCCTTGACAATATTGTAGCAATAATCGTCGGTCTCACCCAGGGAGATGCCACTTTTGACGCCGCCACCGGCCGCCCACATGGTAAAGCAGCGCGGGTGGTGGTCACGACCATAATTAGTCTCCGTCAACTTGCCCTGACAATAAACCGTCCGCCCAAATTCGCCGCCCCAAATGACTACGGTATCCTCCAGCAGGCCCCGCTGCTTTAAGTCTATGATCAGAGCGGCTGAAGCCTGGTCGACACCTTTGCATTGCAGCCTAATATCTCTAGGCAGATCTCCGTGCTGGTCCCAGCCACGATGATAAAGTTGGATGAAGCGCACGCCTCGTTCCGCCAGGCGGCGGGCTAACAAGCAGTTGGCGGCATAAGTGCCCGCCTTCCTGGAATCGGGGCCGTATAACTCAAAAATGGGGCCGGGTTCTTTGGATAGATCCATCAAGTCCGGAATAGAGGTTTGCATACGATAAGCCATCTCATACTGAGCGACCCGCGTGTCGATCTCGGGGTCTCCGTAGGCTTCAGCCCGCAAGCGGTTGATCTTTTCAATGCCGTCCAGCATGCGACGTCGCGTGGTCTGAGAAACGCCGGGAGGATTGGATAGATAAAGCACTGGGTCTCCGCTGGAGCGGAACTTGACCCCCTGATACTTGGAAGGCAGAAAGCCGCTGCCCCAGAGACGAGAGAACAATGGTTGGTCTGGATTTGCGCATTGGCCTGGGAGATCAGCACCACAAAGGCCGGCAGATTTTGATTCTCGCTGCCCAAACCGTAACTGACCCAGGAACCCAGGCTGGGCCGGCCGGGCTGCTGGCTTCCCGTTTGGATGAAAGTGATGGCCGGATCGTGGTTGATGGCCTCGGTGTGCACTGTCTTGATGATCGCGATGTCGTCTACAATCTTGGCATGATAAGAAAGCAATTCGCTGATGTAAGTGCCCGACTTCCCGACCTGGTTGAACTTGAAAATGGGAGCGGCCACGGGGAAGGAGCTCTGACCCGAAGTCATGCCGGTGATGCGCTGGCCACGGCGAACAGAGTCAGGCAGTTCCGTGCCGTGCAACTTTTGGAGCTTGGGCTTGTAGTCAAACAATTCCATCTGTGCCGGCGCCCCCGACTGATGTAGGAAAATGACTCGCTTGGCCTTTGGCGCAAAGTGAGGCAAACCGGGCAGGCCGCCGGTCTTCGGATCGGTGGGCTCGGCAGCAAACCCCTCCCGGTTCAACAGCGAAGCCAGAGCCGGGATGCCAATGCCAATCCCCATAATGTTTCTGGCAAAAAATTGGCGGCGTGTGATCGTTAAGTTGAGCTCGTCTTGCAGACTCATTGACTTTTACCTCGGTATTTTTATGAGACCGTTATGCAGAACCTGATGAAAATTGGGTCCTCGTCGTGTCATTACGCAAATCATGCATCAAATAACACCGTGGAAGCTGAAGACCCTTGCTTCGTCGGCTGCGATCCCCTCACCCGGTCCGCCGTCCGGCGGGCCACCCTCTCCCCACGGAAGAGGGAGTAATAAATTACAGTTTAGTCTCCCCTCGCCCCATCGGGAGCAAGGGGAGCTGTGAAAAAATTGGGAGGGCGAGCCTCCTTTGGCAGCGGTTCGTCGGCTTCTGATCCGGGCTGAGGGAAGCCCAGTCCTCTTCTTCATTACTCCTTGCTGACGGTTTCATCAAGATTGAGAATACTGCTGGCCACGCTGGTCCAGGCAGCCAGTTCGCTCACATCCAATTGGGGATCGTACTTCGACTCACCCACCCCCAGCAGTTTGGCTGCTTCGTCTTTATGCCGGCGATATTCGGCCAGTTGCTGCTTGGCTGTTTGGACCAAAACCGCCACCTCCCTGGGTTCAGGCTTTCGGGCCGTGGCCAGACGAAAGCCAAAATTGATGCGCTGAGCAGGGTCACGGCCCGCCTCCGTTATCATTCGTTGGGCCAGTCCGCGGGCCGCCTCCACATACGTCGGGTCATTCAGCAGCACCAAGGCCTGGAGCGGGGTGTTGGTCCGTGCCCGGCGCGCCGTGCATTTTTCTCGGTCGGGAGCATCAAAAGTCGCTAAGGAAGGTGGGGGGACCGTCCGCTTCCAAACCGTGTACATGCTTCTCCGGTAGAGATCCTTTCCACTGCCCGGCGTGTAGGACTGGCCGGAAAAAATGTCCCCGAATGCCAGTTCTTCCCACAGACCCTTGGGCTGGTACGGGTAGGCGCTGGGCCCGCCGATCTCACCGTTTAGGAGTCCACTAATCGCCAGGGCGCTATCGCGAACCGTCTCGGCTGGCAGCCGAAATCGTGGCCCCCTCGCCAGAAGACGATTCTCCGGATCCTTCTCAAGGAGTTCGGGTGTCACGCGCGAAGATTGCCGGTAGGTGGCTGAGGTGAGAATCAGACGCTGCATGGCCTTGACGTCCCAGCCCGTACGCATGAACTCGGTGGCCAGCCAGTCGAGCAGTTCGGCATGGCTGGGCGGTTCGCCCTGCGAACCAAAGTCTTCAGCCGTTTTCACCATGCCGGTGCCAAAATAATTCTGCCAGTAACGGTTGACAACGACGCGCGAGGTGAGCGGATGGGACGGACTGACCAGCCACTTGGCCAGACCCAGCCGATTGCGCGGCAACTCTTTCGGCAGGGGAGGAAGGCTGGCGGGAACCCCCGCTGACACCTTCTCTCCTTTGTTGCTATACTCTCCCCGTCCCAGCACGAAAGTCTCACGAGGATTTTTCATTTCTCTCATGACCATGGTGTTGGGAATGGTCTCCTCTAATTCTGCCTTTCTGGCTCTCAGGCTCTTCAGCTCGGCGTAGGCTTTTCTAAAACTCTCGGGGGCATCGTAGGTCAGGAAGTAGTCTGTCAGCTTCACTCTTTGCTCCTTCACCGCGCGCTCTTCTTTCGATTCCTTCTCTGCTTCCATTTCTCCCTCTTCAGAGTCTTCCTCCGACTTAGGCAGGCTTATCTCCTTAAAAGGTTTGCCCGCAACTCCTGCCAAAGCGGCCCGGATCGGCAGGTGAATGGCCAGATTTTCAATTTCGCCAAGGCTCAACGGGCGATCGTAAATACGAAGGTCATCGATCTGACCTTTGTAAGCTCTGGCAAGGTTACCATTGCCGATCTGCAACGGGAGCGAACTCCGGCATGAGCCGCTCAAGTTATCCCTGATCACCTCGACTTCCTGGGGCTTGCCGTCAACATAGAGTTTCAGGGCTGAGGCTTTGCCAGAGCCATCATAGGTCAGCATGAGCGCCATCCACGAACCTAGAATCAACGGGTCTTTTGTCTTAATTTGGATAGAATCCTCTGGCCAGTGATGCACCATGCGAACCAACAGATGGGAACCCCTCTTCATGCGAGGCAACTTCTGGACCTCGTCAAAGGAAAGCTGGAATCCTGGCCGATCTGCCGAGTCCTTCGCAGTTTGCAGGATCATAACCTCCTGGGTCCCTATCGAGATGGCCGACGGATTGACCCATACCCCGAGAGAAAATGAATTGGCCCGGTCAAGAACGGTTGTATTCGTAAGCTCGACCTCTGTTTCTCCGTCAAACTCAACCGCTTTACCCACGACACCCGGATTGTAAGTAACTTGCCCCTTGACGATGTTTGCATGCTGGTAGTGACCCGAGGTATCCGCCAGATGTCCCTCCAACTCGTAATGGGCCACCAACCCTTCTCCAGGCGGCGGGGGCATCGTCGAAAGGCGAGTCTTCTCCCATTTGGCTTGCAGCACCCCCAACTCCTTTTCCGGAAGAGCTTTTTCCCTGGCCGCGATCTCATCCTTTAGCTGATCAAGCTGACGCTGCTGTTCGGGGGAGGGAAGGAAAAGTAAGGGTGCGGCGTTTCCCTTCTGTCCATCCAGTCCCTTTTCCGGGATGGTGTTGAAAAAGGCGTAGAATTGATAGAACTCTTTTTGCTTGATGGGATCGTACTTGTGATCGTGACAGCGGGCACATCCCATGGTCAGCCCCATCCAGACGGTTGAAGTCGTGCTGACTCGATTCACCACGTATTCGGTCTGGTACTCCTCCGGGATGGCTCCGCCTTCAAAGTTGATCATGTGATTGCGATTGAACCCGGTGGCAATCTGCTGCTGCAGCGTTGCGTCAGGAAGCAGATCCCCGGCCAATTGCTCAACGGTGAACTCGTCAAAGGGCATGTTCCGGTTAAAAGCGTCAATGGCCCAGTCGCGCCAGTGCCACATCTCCCGAAGACTATCGATGTGATAACCGTGGCTATCGGAATAGCGAGCCAAATCCAGCCACTGCATTGCCATCCGTTCTCCATAACGCGGCGAATTCAACAGGCGATCAACCACCTTCTCGTAAGCGTCTGTAGACTCATCGGCCAGGAAAGCATCCACCTCCGCCGGAGTTGGAGGCAGGCCCGTCAAGTCAAAGGTGGCCCTGCGCAGCAGTGTGACCTTGTCGGTCTCGGGTGAGGGCTTCAGTCCCGCCTGTTCCAGGCGAGCGAGGATGAAATGATCAATTGGATTGCGCGGCCATGAAGAGTCCTTCACCTGCGGCAAGGGCGGCTGCTTGGGCGGCACGAACGACCACTGCTGCTCCCACTTGGCCCCTTGATCGATCCACTGGCGGATCAGTTCGATTTGTTTGGCAGTCAGGTTCCTCTCAAACCCGGGTGGCGGCATCCGAACAGCATCGTCCTTGGCACTGATCTTTTGATACAGTTTGCTCTCCGAGGCTTTTCCGGGAACAATGACCTGGTAGCCGCCCCGGTCAGCGAACGCGCCCTCTTTGGTATCAAGCCGCAAGCCCGCCGTCCGCTGCTTCTCATCCGGCCCATGGCAGGCAAAGCAATTGTCCGAAAGGATGGGACGAATCTCGCGGTCAAAATCCACTCCTTTGGGGGCCGACTCAGCCGGCGCTGCCGCTGTCGGATGCATGGAAACCAGGCAAATGATCGCAAGACCGATTATGAACAAACCGAAGAAAACTCGAGGTATCAAATCACTTCCTCCATACGCCGATGTGCCCGGGGCCAGACCTTATCCCATTTCCCGGAGCTAGATATTTCAAGGAGGTGCGAATCAGTAGGACAAACGGTTGTCCTAAGACGCACATACTCAGGCAATTCAAGACCATTGCAAAATAATAGTCTACATCCCGCTGGTTTCATCGTCAATATTTCTAATCATCTCCAAATCACCTCGTTGTCCACGCTAAAATTGGCAGCTCAATTTAACCTCAGAGACCCGGAGAACGCCGAGAACAATAGTAGGGAGGCTTAGTACCCAAATTATGCACCACTGAGGCGATGCCCCCTCACCCCCGTCCCCTCTCCCCCGATGGGGACGAGGGGAGAGTAAACTGTAATTTATTACACCCTCTCCCGTGGGGAGAGGGTGGCCGAAGGCCGGGTGAGGGATCCGTGGCCGATCGAGGCGCACTTCTCGGCGGTCTGAGGTTGCTCGCTACGACTAGAAAGCGCAGCCTGGCGTTTGAAGGGACTTGGCAATGAATCCTTCTTAGTTGGCACTGTTGGTGGATTCAGAATTACGGGCCTCGGTCCAGCAGCAGATTGCCGCGAGGTAGCTACCAGTGGCGGAAGCGGGGAGGAAGAAGACGCACCTGAACTACACGTGCCTGCGTCTAAGGTTTGTTCATTTGCGCTTCAATGTCTGCAACGAATATTTCGACCGCGTTTCTGATT
>QHZQ01000344.1:0-3462 GCA_003224725.1 Acidobacteriota bacterium
GCAGAGAAAAACTTCCCGTCGGCCGTAGTGGGCAAGGGGAAGATAAAATCCGGAGCACCAAGTTGTACCGCATTGGGATCCAGCAGGGACTGAGGGACGATATTCCCAGGAAAAGGCTGACCAGGCACAAGGCCCGCGGGCAGTGTTTGTCCTGGTCGGAGTTTGGGTACAAAGATGGCTCCAGTGTCGTTACCCTGTGCATCCTTAATGCCGGTCAACTGGTTGCTGAAATCGCCGGTCCGCATTGCTGCCGGGATCGCAGGCGCAAAGAATTGTGTGCCTTCGCGAAGCTTGCGCCACTCCTGATTAAAGAAAAAGAAGGTCTTTCGTTTGTCTGTGTTGTACTTGCCAGGGATGTACAAAGGACCGCCAAGGTTCCAACCAAAATTGTTAAACTTGAGAGGAGGCTTCTGGCTTCCAGCTTTGTTGGCAAAGAAGTTGGTCGCATCCAGCGCGTCATTGCGTAGAAATTCATAAAGCGTGCCATGAAAATCCTGGGTTCCCGATTTCAAAGCCAGGTTAACCGTCGCCGACGATCCTAAACCAAAGTCCGGACCATAATTGGAGGTTTGAACCTTGAATTCGGCTATTGCGTCCATCGAAGGCATGACGACCACACAACCACCGCAACCGCGGTCATAGTTCTCGCCGCCGTCAACCAAATACATGTTGTGGTCGGGACGCATGCCGTTGAAAGAAATGGAACCGTCCGAGCCCACGGGTATGGGTTTGTTGAAGTCCGGCATTTTCGAGGAAGCACCGGTCGTCAGCGCCGCCAATTGGAAGAAGTTCCTCCCGTTGATAGCCAGTTGTGTTACTTGTTGGCCGGAAATCACATCACTAACCTCACCCGATTCACTTTGGACTTTGACCACTTCTTCCGAAACGTTCACATTTTCTGTGATCTCCCCCACCTGCATCGAAATGTCGATCCGCAGTCTATCGTTCACATTCAGTACAATGCCAGTACGTTCGTAGGTTTTGAAGCCTTGTCTTTCGGCCTTGACTGAATAAGGGCCAATGGGGAGCTCTGGGGCGATGTAGTTTCCAGCGCTATTGGTCACAAGCGATCGGCTGATCATCGTGCCCGTGTGCGTAACGGTCACTTTGACGTCGGGCATAATAGCACCCGTTGAATCCGTCACTGTCCCCACGATAGTGGCCCTTTCCTGAGCATAAAGGTGAGAGGAGAAAACGCACCAACCTGCCAGTAGAACCATTGGCATTAGGAGAAGTCTGTACTTTTTCATAACTTGCCTCCTTGGGCATCTTCCAGGGTCAATCCCCTGGTTTGGATCTTCGGAGATAGGCGATCTCGCCAAGCTTGGTGCGAATCATGAAGGGTGGCATTTGGGATTTGATTCGGGGATCTGCTCGAGAAGACCTCAAGCACGGAAAATAGCAAGCAAGCATCCGACCAAAATGACCTCACCCGGTTACTGAGCCTAAAGCTTTGTTTTTAAAAAGGGATTTCCAAGGAGCGGTCCAATGATTAAAGCGATTTGCTTCTGAAAGGTAACGAAATCCTAAATGCTGTATCCGAGATTTCGTAAGAAAGGACACGCTTCGAACCAAACAGTTTGGCTATAACGGAAAAGGAATGTCGGCTGAATTGTCCCGACCCAATGGGCTCAACGCTGGAGATTGGACACTCAATAGAGGCAGGCATCCTTGCCTGTTCTTGAGCCGCTTCAGAGATGAGTTTGACAGGAATGCCTGTCGCTACCCCCTTTTGCCGCTGAAATCGCAAAATGTCCACTCTCTAATGTCTTCCAAGGTGAGACGAGTAACGAAGCAGAAAAGGAAGTTCAGCAAATTTATTTGCCAGAAGTTTTCGGCTTTCTGATCCGTGGTTTTTTCTTGGCTGGCTCAGGCTCTGATGGCTTGTTTCGGTTGATGTAGACCTTGCAGCTTTCACACACTTCGACGGTCCAATTGATCTTCATCTCGGGGTGGTCACAAACGAGTTTGTGGGTTTGATGCGCTTCCTGAGCAAAAAGGCCGCTCGGAGCGATGGGTTTGGAATAAACGCACGTTCGGAGCTTTTTAATGCTTGGCTTCATGATGAATTGTTTCTTGGTTGGTGGTGAGTCGGCCGTTGCTCCAAACGCTGGGGACCGGCCTCAAAGACCACGGATTATAGGGTCGGACCACGGACAACCTCATGCCTCGGAGCCCGTTTGGAAGGTGCCGTTTGACTCCGCGATGCACCCCATAAGTCGAAATCGACTGTAGCGAGACTCCAAGAGTTTCTGAACTGGAATTGCTTTCAACTCCGCCAAAGCACGCTGCAACCGTTGGTCTACCAAGGTTGCTGCCAATTTGTGATCGGTGTGAGCTCCTCCTTCAGGTTCTGGAATGACATCATCTACCAAACCTATGGCTTTCAGGTCTTGGGACGTAATCTTGAGAGCATTAGCCGCCTCTTCGGCTTTTTCCTGATCCTTCCAGAGAATGGCGGCGCAGCCCTCGGGGGAGATGACGGAGTAGTAAGCATACTCCAGCATGAAAACCCGGTCGCCTACGCCAATCCCCAGAGCACCGCCACTGCCGCCTTCACCCGTAATGGTAGCGATGATTGGAACGGTCAGCCGCGCCATCTCGCGGAGGTTGTAGGCGATCGCTTCAGCTTGACCGCGCTCTTCCGCTCCAATACCCGGATAGGCTCCAGCGGTGTCAATAAAGGTGAAAACGGGTCGAGAAAATTTCTCGGCCAATTTCATCAGTCGCATCGCCTTGCGATAGCCTTCAGGTTGTGGCATGCCGAAATTCCGATGGAGTTTCTGTTTGGTGTCTCGTCCTTTTTGAGTTCCCAAGACGATACAGGGCTCCCCGTGAAAAGTTGCCATCCCGCCAATCATGGCGGGATCATCCTTGAAACGCCGATCTCCATGGAGTTCCACATAATTCTGGAAAATCAGGTCAATAAAATCTTGAACGTAAGGTCGCTGAGGATGTCGGGAGAGTTGTATCCTTTGCCAAGGGGTAAGCTTGGAAAAAACTTCTTTGCGCAGCTTCTCTAAGCGTTTCCGCAGGCGTTCCAGGTCCATGGCGGTGTGAGCGTTGGGTATGAGCCTGGAAATCTCCTCGATTTGTTTTTCCAGGAGATTGACTTCTTCACGCTGAATGCCCGTGTCGTCAGTCACTGGTCCTAGTCTCATTTCACGCGGGGAGGCGGACGATTAGGAGGTCAACCTTGATACGTGACGTGATAGTGATAGTGATATAGGAAGAGCTTCTTTACAGCTTACGTTTGAGGAATCACGCCTCCACGTTCAAAATCTCACCGCCCCGTTGCCGCAGATGCTTTCCACTTCCTCGATGAACCGCGTATCGGCTCTGACTCTAACAAACTGGTGAGGTCTCAAGGTTACCAGATACTGTTTAGGGGATTCAAGTTGAAAGATCACACTGGTATCTCCTGGATGCCCACCCATGACAGATTGCAACCGCGTCGCGGCG
>QHZQ01000344.1:3522-4580 GCA_003224725.1 Acidobacteriota bacterium
TGGATTTCATTGGCCAGCACTTTTCGATTTCCGGAATCTTCGACATCCAGGACTCCTTTAATAAGAAGGGCAGCATCAGCCTTTAGCAGATGTTGGCAACGCTGAAAAGGCTCCGGGAAAATGACGGCTTCAACCGTGCCGCTCAGGTCTTCCAACTGTATGACCGCCATTCGATCGCCTCTTTTAGTTTTCAAAAATTTGAGCGCACTTACTATGCCGCCAATAGAGATTTCTGTTCCCGATTCAATTTCATGGATGGTTTCGGTATTGGCGCTGGAAAAATCCTTGAGATCTTTGGCGAATTTAGAGAGGGGATGACCGGTAATGTAAAATCCCAAGGTCTCTTTTTCGTACGATAAGAGTAGAGCTTCCTGCCACTCGGGAGTGTTTGGCAGGGCCAACCTGGACTCGGCTTCATGGCTATCCTGAAGGACAGCCGCGTCCAGACCAAAGAGTCCCTTCTGCCCCGAGTCTTGATCGCGTTGAATTTTTTGGGCCGTTTCTATGGCTTGGTCGACCACGGCGTATAGCTGCGAGCGCCTCTGTCCGAGGGAATCCAAGGCACCCGCTTTAATCAAACTTTCAATAACTCGCTTATTGAGAGCACGGAGATCCACGTTCTCACAAAATTCAAAAATCGATTTAAATTTTCCGATCTTTTGGCGCGCTTCCAAGACTGAGTTGATAGCATTGGCGCCAACATTCTTAATGGCGACCAAGCCAAAGCGGATATCTGCGCCTGCCGGGGTGAAATGAAGATGGCTGATATTGATATCCGGGGGCAAAATCTTGATCCCCATGTCCCGACATTCGTTTATATATTTGACAATTTTGTCCGTATTGTTGATTTCGTTAGTGAGTAGAGCTGACATGAAACAGACTGGATAGTGTGCTTTAAGGTAGGCCGTTTGATAAGCCAACAGCGCATAAGCAGCGGAGTGAGACTTGTTAAATCCGTAGCCTGCAAATTGCTCCATCAAGTCAAAAATCTTAGCCACTTTCTTTTCATTAAAGCCCTTGGCTTCGGCACCAGCGATAAACCGGGTACGCTGGGCCTC
>QHZQ01000344.1:4627-9142 GCA_003224725.1 Acidobacteriota bacterium
TCCCCCTCACCCAGGGAATAACCCGCCAGCTTGTTGGCAATTTGTTGCACTTGCTCCTGGTACACGATGACACCCAAGGTCTCTTGCAAGATCTCTTTCAACTCCGGAAGATCGTACTCCACCCGCTTTTCACCATGCTTGCGTTTGATGAAATCGTCGATCATCCCACCCCCGATCGGCCCTGGACGATAGAGGGCATTAAGGGCGGTAAGATCTTCCAGCTTGTCTGGCTTAAAACGTCGCAAAATATCTTTCATGCCGCTGCTTTCAAACTGGAAGATTCCATTCGCCAAGCCTTTGGAGAAAATCTCATAGGTCTTAGCATCGTCCATAGGGAGCTGTTCCAGATCCACCGATTCTCCGGTTGTTTCTTTGACTAATTGGATGGCCTGGTCCAGGACCGTCAAAGTGGTGAGAGCCAGGAAATCCATTTTCAACAGCCCGATCTTTTCCAGATCGGTCATAGGAAACTGAGTAGTAATTTCCTCTTTATTAGTCTTGTAGAGCGGAACGATATCGGTCAGGGGATCCGGCGATATCACTACCCCGGCAGCGTGGGTTGAGGCGTGTCGCGCCATTCCCTCCAGGCGTTTGGCAACATCGAATAAGTCCTTGACGCGCTCATCCTTGGCGACGAGGTCTCTCAATCCCTCAGACTGGGCCAGGGCCTTATCCAAGGTGATATTCAGTTCGGCCGGTATCAGTTTGGCGATTCGGTCTACTTCAGCGTAAGGCATATCCATGCCACGGCCGGCATCTTTGATGGCGGCCTTAGCGGCCATCGTTCCGAAGGTAATGATCTGGCAAACATTGTCGCGACCATATTTTTGGGTCACGTAGTTAATGACTTCACTGCGACGATTGGTACAGAAGTCGATGTCAATGTCTGGCATCGAGATTCGTTCCGGGTTAAGAAAGCGCTCAAATAACAGCCCATACTGCAGGGGATCGATATCGGTGATCTTCAAGCAATAAGAAACCAGGCTTCCCGCGGCCGAACCGCGGCCCGGTCCGACGGGAATTCGATTCTGTCGTGCATACCGGATAAAGTCCCAAACGATTAAAAAATAGCCTGGAAAGCGCATTTGTTTGATGATGGCAATTTCGCAACTTAATCTATCTGGATAGGCTTCTAGAGGGGTCCTCAACAGTCCCCGAGATTGCCTGGATTTCAAATAGGGTAAGCGCTCTTCATAGCCTTGCCAAACGATCCGCTCGAAGTAGTCATCCGGCGTGTCCCCTGGCGGGACCTCGAAGTGGGGGAAAGGCTGAGTGGCTTTTTCGAGCTTAAAATGGCAGCGTTCTGCGATTTCCAGAGTCCGTTGCAGGGATTCGGGAATCTCTCTGAAAACTTGTTCCATCTCTTCTTGAGATTTGACATAGAACTGATCCGTGGAAAAACGCATGCGACTGTTGTCGCTCAGGGTCTTGCCGGTTTGAATGCAGAGCAGAACTTCATGAGCCCGGGAATCCTGCTGGGTTACGTAATGGCAGTCATTGGTGGCAACCAGGGGCACTCCCAACTCTTTGCCAAGCCTCACCAATTGTGGATTGATGCGGTGCTCAACCTCCAAACCTTGATCCTGGATTTCAATATAAAATCGGTCTCTCCCAAAAATATCCAGGTAATCACCAGCCGCCTGCCGAGCCGCAGGGTACAAGTCGTGGGCCAGGTTGGAACACACCTCGCCACTCAAACAGGCAGAAAGACAAATCAGTCCCTCCTGATGTTTGGATAAGAGCTCTTTATCCACTCTAGGCTTGTAATAGAAACCCTGCAGATAGCCCGTTGAAACAAGCTTGACAAGGTTCTTATACCCAGTATTGTTTTCGCAAAGCAAAACCAAATGGTGGTTGCCCTTCTCGCCCTCAGATGGAGAGCGATCAGTATGACTGTTTCTGGCAACATAGACTTCACAGCCGATGATCGGTTTAATTCCCTTCCGAAGAGCCGCTTCATAAAAGCCCACAGCGCCAAAAAGGTTGCCATGGTCGGTGATGGCAACTGCCGGCATTTTCAATTCAACCATCCGATCCATGACGGTCCCCACTTCACAAGCGCCGTCAAGCAGGCTGTAATCGGTATGCAGGTGTAAGTGTACAAATTTGGATTGGTCCATTTTTCTTAAATAAGGAAATTTGACCGCGAAGGCGCAAAGAACGCGAAGGAGGAAAATGAGAACGCGGATAAACGCTGATGAAAACTAACGTGAGTTCCCTGACTAGGGATCCTCTTCCTGCCAGCGGGCTGGGAGTCCCCATCAGACTTCTCTTCTTCGCGTGCTTCGCGCCTTCGCGGTTGAATGATCGACAATTGCTACTCCCACTCAATCGTTGCGGGTGGTTTCGAGCTGATATCGTAAACCACCCGATTGATGCCTTTCACTTCGTTTACAATACGATTGGAAATTCGCTCTAATACTTCATAGGGAAGTCTAACCCAGTCAGCCGTCATGCCGTCCTGTGAATGCACCGCCCGAATAGCTACAGTGTAGTCATAAGAGCGTTCATCGCCCATAACGCCGACACTTCTCACGGGAAGCAGCACCGCAAAGGCTTGCCAGATCTTGGAATAGAGACCCGCCTGCTTAATTTCCGAGACCACAATATCATCGGCCTCTTGCAAAAGTCGAATCCGCTCTGGAGTCACTTCTCCCAGAATCCTCACAGCCAGGCCGGGTCCGGGAAATGGCTGTCGCTGGACAATTTCCTCGCTCAATCCTAAAGCTCGCCCGATAGCTCTGACCTCATCCTTAAACAATTCGCGCAGTGGCTCGACCAATCTCAGATCCATCTTTTGGGGGAGGCCACCCACATTATGATGCGATTTAATGGTAGCTGAGGGTCCTTTGATGGATACCGATTCGATGACGTCAGGATAGAGTGTCCCTTGGACCAGGAAGGCAACTTTGCCCAACTTCCTCGCTTCTTCCTCGAAAATAGCGATAAACTCGTTGCCAATGATTTTCCGTTTACTTTCTGGATCGGTCACCCCAGCCAGCTTGCTCAGAAATCGCTGAGACCCATCAACGCCGAGGACTTGTAGCTGCAAACGGTCCCGGAGATTGGCTAAGACCTTGTCAAATTCATTCTTTCGCAGCACACCGTTATTGACAAAGATACAGGTCAGGTTCTTACCAATGGCCCGGTTCACCAAAACAGCTGCAACCGTCGAATCGACGCCGCCGCTCAAAGCGCAAATGGCCTTTCCTGCCCCAATTTGTTCTCGGACACGACTGATAGAATCATCGATAAACGACGCTGGAGTCCAGTCGCCGCGGCAGCTACATACTTGAAACAGGAAATTTTCCAAGATTTTCTTTCCCTGTTCTGTGTGCACCACTTCTGGGTGAAACTGCAAACCATAGATCTTGCGCTCAGGATTCTCAGCTGCAGCCAGCGAATTCGATGTCATGCCTACAACCTCGAACCCCGGGGGAAGTTCAGAGATGTTATCGCCATGGCTCATCCAGACTTTGGATTTTTCCCCAACTCCTTCAAACAGCAAGCTCTTCCTTTTCAGTTCAATCTCTGCCAGTCCGTATTCACGCCTTGCGGCCCGTTGGACTTTGCCGCCCAACTGCAAGGACAAGAGTTGAAAACCATAACAAATTCCGAGAACTGGAATGTTACCATTCCACAACTCGCTGACACTGTGGGGAGCTCCGGCACCATAAACGGAATCGGGACCGCCTGAGAGAATTAATCCTTTGGGCTGCTTTTGTCTGATTTCTGCCAGGGACATATTGAAAGGAAGGATCTCGCAATAGACGTGCGCTTCGCGAACCCGGCGGGCAATGAGTTGAGTGTATTGGGAACCAAAATCGAGGACAAAAACCGATTCGTGAACCAATCTTTCTCTCCCTCCGCCTAAAAAATTCGCGACGATTATATGCCCATTAATCGAACGTGTAAACACAAAATCTTGTGGATAGCAGGGAAAGACTATCAACATTTTGTGCCTACGAAAGGGAAACGAGGGCCGAAGAGCAAGACGCCAAGAGGCTCTGCAAAACGAGACTTCAAAAACAGCCAGAAATCGTCCTTGTCGTCCAGATTCGGTTTCCAGATCGTCTATCTAGGGTTAACTTGGTGGCGACAAAGTTCACAGTTCGGTCAAATTGGTGTCAAGGGCCAGGCTCCCCCTCACCCCAAGCCCTCTCCCGTGGGGAGAGGGTGGCCGAAGGTGAAGTCTTGAGAAGACTTCACGCGGTCGCGGAGGACGGGTGAGGGGTCAGTTGCCAACAGAACCGCACTCCTTAGGCGGTCTGAGGTTGCTGGCTACGACGAAGCCTCAAGCCAACTCTCGATCGATAGCTAGGGAGGCAATGACAAGATTCGTGGCAACAGTCGGGTTGAAATCGGCATCTCGCTCATTCGGAGACATTGCTAAAACAAACTGGCAGAGTTAGAATACACCTAATTTTAAATAGTTCGTTTTAAGGAAGGATGTTTATGAGAGCGGCCTGTCCTTCAGTGACAAAACTCACGCTCGCCCTCGCCCTTATTTTTTTG
>QHZQ01000345.1 GCA_003224725.1 Acidobacteriota bacterium
TAACGCGATCCGGGTGAGTGGCACAGGACTACTGGCCTACTTCATTAGTCCTGAAATGGCCGACGGCTTCTTCCATCAATTTTCTGGCTGGCTTGTCTTTCTCGTGGCTTTTTTGCTGCTGGTGTGCGAGTCTTGGCTCATTAAAAAATGGTCCCGATATGAATTGCCGGAATCTGTCGAAAGCTTGGGGGCGTAGATGGGCAATAGTGGTGATGCCGAGATCGGGAGGGCGAGGGTCCCGCCGAGACTCACGGGCAAGGACTTGCTGGGGCGATGGCTCGCCAGGAGGCTCGCCCTCCCAATTTTTTCACACCTCACCTCCGGCGGAGGGGAATCCCGTCTTCATGCTTTGTGGCGAGCCCACAACCCATTCACGGCTGGAGGGTCAAATGTCGTCGAATAGTCGAAACTACTTCGTTGTCATTCTTTTGATGCTTGCTGCCATCCTCTATTTGCAAACTCGTTCGCTCGGCAGGATAGTGCCGCTGAGATCTCCGTTGAAGGCTTTCCCCCTTGAGATTAAGACTTGGAGGGGAGCGGAGGTTCCCATTGAAGATAGGGTGCTGAATATCCTGGGAGTGGAAGATTATCTGAACCGAGCTTATCGGGAGGTCGATAAAGGACTCGTCTACCTTTACATCGGGTATTATCAAACCCAAAAGCAAGGCGACACCATTCATTCACCCAAGAACTGTCTGCCCGGTAGTGGTTGGGAACCCTTTGACGTGGGTTATGAAAACATTTCTCTACAAGGGCATCCAACCATTCGGGTCAACAGCTACCTGATCGAAAAAGGAACTGCTAAGCAAGTGGTGTATTATTGGTATCAGTCCAATGGGAGAGTTATCGCGAGCGAATATTGGGGAAAGATTCATTTAGTAATGAATGCTATGACCAGAAACAGGACGGATGGCGCGCTGGTTCGTGTCACGGCTCCAATCAGCTCCTCCACAGAGTCTGCCAAACTCTTTGCTCTGAAATTTATACAGGATTCCTTTCCACTCCTTGATCAATTCATCCCCAAGTGAATGAGAGTCGTTGCTTCTATTTTTCACTTGTGCGCTTAACGCCATGAAATGAGACTTTGTTCTCGTTTCGCCCCAAAGGCCAAACAAAAATCCTCTCAAACGAGAACGAATCCTTTTGAGAGGTTTAAGCATTCTGAGAATCGAAAATCTAACCAGCCAAGGGCTCGGACCTTGCTATCCCTGGCTTGGGTAGCCACGATTAACGCGTCTTTTGCGGTAATCGTGGGCAGTCCGCGACGAAAAACCCACGGCCAGCTGACCGTGGCTACCAAAACGAAAACAGCATTCTCGTTTCGAAATAACGGGCTAAATTTAGTTCCTGACGGTAACAGTTCGTACTCGAACTGCCAGCGTTGCCGGCTGCGTCATAAGCCTTGGTCATCAGAGTATGATTTGCGTTGCTGTATTTGGTGGTATTCCAAAGGAAACTGTAGGAGGCTGTTGTATCCGTCGCAAAGTATTTGCCATCGATGTAAAGCTCAACCTTGGTGACGCCCACATTATCAGTGGCGGAGGCCGTGACAGTCACACTGCCCCTGACGGTGGCACCATAGATAGGGCTCGTCATTGAAGTTGACGGCCGGGTCACATCTACATGTCAACCCAGCTCCCGTAATTGGAGAAGCTGGCTTTCGTATCGCTTGAAGTGGTAGCGCCCGCAGCCAGGACATGGTTGCAGGCGGCAGGGTAACAAGGGGTGCTGGTATTAGATTATTGTTCATGGCAGAAGCCACAATCAGGCATCCTGACCTCTTTGATTCCGTCCCGCTGACTCGAGAGCAATCCATCCGCAAGAATCCCCAAGTCGAAACCAGCTAAGCATGCTCCCGTGATAATGATCAAAGGGAACGTCGCGCCAGGAAACCGACGAAGAGAAGTGTTACTCCGAGACAGACCCATGAAAAAACATCGCCGTATCTAGTGTACAGGGTCAATGTATTTTCCAATTCAAATGTCGAGTCTAAGACTGTCCTTACATTCAACGAGGTTTTCCCCTTGACACGGCCGTAGGGATCTATGATTGCACTAATTCCGGTGTTAGCAGCTCTTAGCAGATAGCGTTGGTTTTCAATCGCACGGAATCTTGCCATATTTAAGTGCTGAAAAGGCGCTGCAGAATTTCCAAACCAGCCATCATTGGTCACATTGACAAAAACATTGGCACCCTCGGAGGCAAAGCACCTAACAAGATCGGGGAAGATGGCTTCATAGCAGACAAAGGTACCTAGCTTTCCTTCTCCACCAACAAAAGGAACTACCAGACGAGTTCCTGCCTTAAAGTTCCCTGCCTCGGTCGAAATCTTGTCAATAAAGAAAAAAAAACTCGCGTAAGGAACATACTCCCCAAAAGGAACAAGGTGTATTTTGTCATATTGAGAAATAGCTTGTCCTGATGGAGCAAGGAGGGCTACACTGTTGTACGGGTCACGCTGATTAGGACGGGTGTTGGAAGCTTTAAAATCCACGAAACCAAAGAGCAGATACCTAGCAGAAATTCTCGCCAGATTTCGCATGCGCTGGCTAAATTCTGGGTCATGGTTAAAATAGAACGGGGCTGGCGTTTCAGGCCAAACGATGATTGGAATCGTTTTAGGTTCGTCGAATGGTTTTCTTTCGTTGTTGGCGCGGGTCGAAAGATCAGAGAGCTCACCAAGCAGAACAACTTTGGACTCTCTGTTCCAACTCTGTTCTGGAGAAATATTTGTCTGCACAATCCGCACTTCCTGTTTGGCTTTTGACAACTCTTCCTTTCTCCAGGAAAAAAAAATGGCTGTCCCAACAAGGAGTAGAAAGACCACTCCCAACCGATAGATAGCGGCTTTTGCGGGAGTGAGAAACACGGAAGCCACTAGGGAGTTAACGATGACCGCGGCAAAAGACATTCCATAGATGCCGAGTACTGTCGATACTTGAGCCAGATTGACATAATCAACCAAGGCGTACCCAAGTAAACACCATGGGAAGCCCGTCAAAAGATGTCCACGAAGATATTCTGTGGTGACCCAGAAAAACGGACTCAAATAGAAACAATGGGTAGGTAAGAAAAATGAGATTCTAGAAAATAACAGGGAAAACACAGCGAAAAACAACGAAAGATACGTTACCAAGAGCAAAAATAACGCGAAAGCGCCACTCCAACCCAAGCCTCCGTAGCTTTTCAAGACGTCGGTAATCCAATAGCAAACGCCAATAAAGAATACAAATCCGGTGAGGAAGCCGAAAAAAAAAGCGGGCCCGCTCTTTGGCTCTTGGTAAATGGAAATCGTTAGAGGAACCAGACAGAACCAGGCCAGCAGAGATAACTCAGGCTTTGGAAAAATGAGAATGCTCAAGATTCCTGAAGCAACGGAGAGAAAGGATTTCTGCCAGAAACTGAGATTCGGTAAGAATCTAAGAGGTGAGTGTACAACAAAAGACTGTCGCACAGGCCTCCGTCAACTGCACTCCATGGGATCTTAGGACAAGTAAGTAAGAGTGGTTACGCGATCATACGAAGTCGGGACGACTCCCTTAAATGCTCCGGAGAAAACAAATCTCTGGGAAAGCTGTGGGCCTCCTCTCCTTTACCGCTTGGTCACGATCTGATATCCCTCTCTTTCAAGTTGAGCTTTGACCTTAGCCGCTTCACGAAAAGTGCTAAAAGGACCAACTTGAACTCGAATGAGTTTAAGGATATCGTCACTTCCAGGAGTGACGATGAAAACTGAATAAGCTTTAGAGCGAAGAGTTTTTACCAACTTATCAGCATCAGTGGCGTTCTTCAAGGCTGCTACTTGAAGACTTACTAGGCTTCCTGGTGAAGATCCCTTCGCCTGGGGAGACCTTGGGGGAACAATCTGTGTCTTCGATATCGTTTTCTGGCCGGGTTTAGATCCCGTTTCTACCCCGTTCCGACGAGGGTGAAAATTTTCATCCACGTTCTTACCTTGAACGGCGCTGTAGAAGTCCAATTCACGCCTATAGTCTGTAACTGGGGCGTCCTTTCTCTCAGATTTGCTCGGATTAGACAAAACGTCTTTGGAGCTCGAAACCACTTCCTCAAGAGAAGGCTCTGGCTGCGAGTCGGATCCGAGAGCAATATCCTTAGACGACTTCAATTCCGCTGCCGTCGCGGCAGAAGATGGTTCTTTGACCACGGCTTCATAAGCCTGTCCTCTTCCGACCACGAATCCGAGAGAAAAGAAAATGGCGCACACTGCGACTGCGCCGAGAAAGAAAAAAGCCAAGTGTCGATGGTCTAACCTGAACGGTTTCATTTCACTGCTCTCAGCCATGTTTGCACTCACTATTTCTTGAGAAAAGCCTCAAAGATATCAATGGGAACTGGAAAAATCACGGTCGTATTCTTTTCAACACCAATTTCCGTCAAGGTTTGCAAATAGCGCAGTTGTATGGCCACAGGTTCCTTGGTGATAACTGCAGCCGCCTCTGCCAGCTTTTCGGCCGCTTGAAATTCCCCATCTGCATGGATTATTTTGGCCCGTTTCTCGCGTTCCGCTTCTGCCTGCTTAGCCATAGCCCGCTGCATTTCCTGAGGCAGATCTACCTGCT
>QHZQ01000333.1 GCA_003224725.1 Acidobacteriota bacterium
CTATTCCACATAAAATTTGTTTATAAATAGCATACGAAGAATAAACTTTACAACCTCTTTTCTAGTGATTATCATATCGACTTGAATCTTATTGACTTGGAGTTTTGAAGCGTTCCTCTTCACACCATGGGAAATCAGCAAAGCGACCTGCCTGCTCAATCTTTTGGGTTGAAATCTATAGATGAGGTCCTGCTGCCTGGTCGCTTATCTTGCTTTTTCCTCTGATCATCCTATCAGCCACAATTCAGTCACTTAGGAAAAGCAGCTTGCTCGTGTTCCCGGGCTGAAGGATTTTCTGACTTTATGGAGAACGACTCTAAAATCGAGAATCAGACCCTTCTTTATCACCCCAGCTTTGAGCACGATTCCTGCGGCGTTGGCTTCGTGGCCAATATTTCAGGACGTCGCAATCATTGCATTCTGGAGAAAGCCATTGAAGCCGTGGTGAACCTAACTCACCGCGGAGCCGTCGACGCCGACGCAAAAACCGGTGATGGCGCCGGCATTCTCACTCAAGTTCCCTTGACACTGTTTCAAAAAGAAGTGGAGAAGCTGGTTTTTCAGGTTTCAGACCCAAGAGATATTGCGGCGGGCATGATTTTTCTTCCCGGTGACAATCCGAACCTGGCTGAGCTTTGTACCTCGATGGCTGAGACCCTGATTCAGAAATATCGGATCCCTTTTTTCGGCTGGCGCAAAGTGCCTGTCAATCCGCTGGTCCTGGGGGATAAGGCCAGGGAGACCCAACCAGAAATTCAACAGGTGCTTATGGGGCGGCCTGAGGCATGCTCTCGAGAAGGGTTTGAGCGGACCCTTTACCTGGTACGTCGTGAGATTGAGAATGCCCTCGAGAAGGAGAACATCGAAAGCTTTTATATACCCTCCTTCTCCAGCCGGACGATCGTTTATAAAGGGCTCTTTGTCGCATCCGAACTCAAAGGGTTTTATTTGGACTTGCAACGCCAGGAATACGAGACCGCCCTGGCGGTTTTTCACCAAAGATATAGTACCAATACATTTCCCACCTGGCCTCTGGCTCAACCTTTTCGAAGGCTAGCCCATAATGGAGAGATCAACACTCTGCAGGGAAATCGCAACTGGATGCGAGCCCGCGAGCCTGAACTAAGCTCTCAATTATGGAAGGAGCAAATCGACAAACTGAAGCCCATTGTCATGCCCCGGGGAAGCGATTCCGCCAGCCTCGATAATGTATTGGAAGCGATCGAGATCTCAGGTCGCGAGCTACTGCACTCGATGATGATGCTTGTCCCGGAAGCTTATCAAAACATGCCGAACCTGGATCCGGAAGTGAAGGGCTTTTATGAATATCATTCTTGCCTGATCGAACCTTGGGACGGACCGGCCGCGCTGGCTTTTTCAGATGGTCGATTTGTTGGGGCCTCTTTGGACCGCAACGGCTTGCGTCCAGCGCGCTACAAGATCACGGAAGACGGCGTGATTTTGATGGCTTCTGAAGTAGGCGTGGTGGAGTTTGACGATGCTAAGGTTGTCGAAAAAGGACGTCTGGGGCCGGGAAAAATGATTGCCGTGGATACCGAGCAGGGACTGATTTTGAAGAATGACGACATTAAGAAGGAGATTTCCGGACGCAGACCTTACGCTCAGTGGGTTCAAAAACAAATCGTCCGCTGCCCGGGCCCGCCGGCATTGTCTCAGCTTAAAACGGAAGTGGCGACTTTGAATGATGAAGAACTGGTCCGGCAGCAGAAGGCCTTTGGCTACACCATCGAAGATATCGAAAAGATCCTGGCTCCCATGGCGGGAGAGGGAAAGGAGCCGGTCGGTTCGATGGGGGATGACACGCCTTTGGCGGTCTTGTCGCTGCGGTCCCGGCTGCTTTACAATTATTTCAAACAGCTCTTCGCCCAGGTCACGAATCCTCCCATTGATCCGCTCCGTGAAAAGTTAGTCATGTCCTTGAACACCGCGGTGGGAGCTCGGAAAAGCCTTTTCGAGGAAACGGAAGAACACGCTCGACTGATCAAGTTTTCCAGCCCTATTCTCACCGGTGCGGAATTGCAATGGCTGCAGCAACAAGCGGAGTCCGCCTTCGCCACTGCCACCCTGCCGGCTCTTTTCGACGCTGACCTGGATTTCAAAGGCATCGAACGAACGCTGCGTGAATTGTGCGAAACCGCATCAGCCGAGATTGATCAGGGAAAGTCGATCTTGATTGTGAGCGACCGCGGCGTGAGCGTCACTCGAGCTCCCTTTCCCACCCTTCTGGCGGTAGCGGCCATCCACCATCACCTCATCCGCCAAGGGAAGCGGATGAAAGCCAGCCTGATCGTCGAAAGTGGCGATGCCCGCGAGGAACATCATTTTGCCTGTCTTCTGGGATACGGCGCCAGCGCCATATGTCCTTACATTGCTTTCCAGACCGTGGCTCAACTGGCCAACCAGGGGCATCTCGGTCAACTGACAGCGGAACAGGCCCTAGCTAATTACAAGAAGGCCGTTGAAAACGGGATTCTCAAAATCATGTCCAAGATGGGCATCTCTACCCTGAGCAGTTATCGGGGCTCCCAGATTTTCGAAGCCATTGGCATGAAAGAGGCCATGGTGGACACCTACTTCCCTGGTACGGTTTCGCGCATCGGGGGTATTGGCATGGAAGAGATCGCGCAGGATATTCTGGGATTTCATCGCGCTGCTTTTGGTCCGGAAGTTAAGTATGAACTGGAAGACGCAGGTTATTTCCGCTATCGTCATGGCGGAGAATATCACGCTTTCAATCCCAGTGTTTTTAAGCCGCTGCACAAAGCGGTCAAGAATGGAGACTACGACCAGGCCTGGCGGAAATACG
Source organism: Acidobacteriota bacterium (assembly GCA_003224725.1). Taxonomy (GTDB): domain Bacteria; phylum Acidobacteriota; class Terriglobia; order Versatilivoradales; family Versatilivoraceae; genus QHZQ01. The sequence goes on from QHZQ01000333.1 coordinate 2,828, forward strand.
TGGAGATGGTCGAGAGCCGCCCGCCCATGGCCTTGCGCGACCTGCTGGAGTTTAAACCGGGCAATCCCATCCCGCTGGACGAAGTCGAACCCGTTGAAGCCATCTTCCCTCGATTCACCACCGCTGGCATGTCCCACGGCGCTTTGAGCAAGGAAGCCCATGAGACTCTGGCTATCGCCATGAACCGGATTGGGGCCCGTAGTAACAGCGGCGAAGGTGGTGAAAACAGAGCGCGTTATCACCGACTGCCCAATGGAGATTGGGCCAATAGCATGACCAAGCAGGTGGCCTCAGCTCGTTTCGGTGTCACTCCTGAATACTTGATTTCTGCCAAAGAATTGCAAATCAAAATGGCCCAAGGCTCCAAGCCCGGCGAAGGAGGACAGTTGCCGGGTCACAAAGTTTCGGTAGAAATTGCTGCCATTCGCCATTCGGTTCCGGGCGTGACGTTAATTTCGCCTCCGCCTCATCACGATATCTACAGCATCGAAGATCTGGCTCAACTGATTTACGATTTAAAGCAAGTCAACCCTCGGGCCAAGGTCAGTGTCAAGCTGGTGGCTGAGGCCGGGGTGGGAACGATCGCTGCCGGCGTGGTCAAGGCCTATGCCGACATTGTGTTGATTAGCGGTCACGACGGCGGCACAGGCGCCTCACCTCTTGGCTCCATCAAGCATGCCGGCATTCCCTGGGAGTTGGGATTGGCTGAGACTCAGCAGGTTCTGGTGATGAACGACCTGCGCGGGCGCGTCATGTTGCAAACTGATGGGGGGATGAAAACCGGTCGCGATGTGATCGTCGCGGCCATGCTGGGTGCCGAAGAATTCGGGTTTGGTTCTGCCGCAGTGGTTGCGGCGGGCTGTGTGATGGCCCGGCAGTGTCATTTAAATACTTGCCCTGTGGGTGTGGCCACCCAGCGGGAAGACTTGCGTGCTCGCTTTCCCGGCAGTCCGGATCATGTGGTCAATTTCTTTACCTATGTGGCCCAGGAAATGCGCGAGATCCTGGCCAGCCTGGGGTATCGTAAACTGGACGAAATCATTGGCCGTACCGATCTGTTGCAGCAAAAACTGCTGGAAGCTTCACCCAAGGTCGTCAGTGTCAACCTGAGTAAAGTCCTGGCCCAGGCCGACCCCACGGGCACCAAGCCTCTCAAGCATACCAAACCGCGAAACGACCGGCCCGAAGCACCGTTGGACGACACCATTTTGCAGGATGCCATCGATGCGATTGCCGGCAAGGGAGAGATTGTTCTTCATTACA
>QHZQ01000334.1:0-4509 GCA_003224725.1 Acidobacteriota bacterium
CGGTCAGCATCAGCTCAAACTGCACGTCCTTGACCGAAGCGCGAATGGTGGTGGTCCGGTCCGTCAAGACCGAGACCTGGACGGAAGAGGGCATAGAAGCCTTGAGTTGCGGCAGCAATTTCTCGATGCGATCCACGACGCCAATGATGTTGGTGCCCGGCTGTCGCTGAATATTGAGGATCACCGCCGGCGCCGTGTTCATCCAGGCGGCTTGTTTCACGTTCTCGGCGTCATCTATCACGGCGGCGACGTCGGACAATCGCACCGGCGCTCCATTTCGATAAGCAATGATGAGCGGCCGGTAATCCTCGCTGGACATCAATTGATCGTTGGCGCCAATCGTGTAGGCCTGCCGCGCCCCATCAAAGTTTCCTTTCGCCTGGTTCACGTTTGCCTGTGCTACGGCCGCCCGCAGATCCTCGAGGCCGACCCCATAAGAGGCCAGGGCGGTGGGATTTGTCTGGATGCGCACGGCAGGCTTTTGTCCGCCGCTGATACTCACCAGGCCTACGCCGGGGAGCTGGGAGACTTTGTGAGCCAGGCGTGTCTCAGCTAGATCCAGTACCTTCGACAACGGCAGTGTCTTCGAAGTCAACGCCAGGGTCAGGATGGGCGCGTCCGCGGGATTGGTTTTGCTGTAGATGGGCGGGTTCGGCAAGTCGCGTGGCAGATAGGTCGAGGCGGCATTGATCGCGGCCTGAACCTCTTGTTCGGCCACATCAATGTTCAGATCGAGGGCAAACTGCAGTGTAATCATCGAGCTTCCGAAGGAACTGGTGGAGGTCATCTGGTTCAGCCCGGGCACTTGCCCGAACTGCCGCTCCAGCGGGGCAGTCACTGACGACGCCATGACGTCCGGGCTGGCACCGGGATAGAAGGTCAGAACTTGAATGGTCGGGTAGTCCACCTGAGGCAACGCCGAGACAGGCAACTGCCGGTAGGCGACGGCTCCTGCCAGCAGGATGGCAGCCATGAACAATGATGTGGCGACAGGCCGGAGGATGAAGATTCGTGAAAGATTCATCCTTTGGGCCTCCCGCCGGGGCTATCCTTCTCCGGTCCAGCTATACGAACCTTGCTCCCTGCTTGCAGTTTGTCTACGCCATCCACAACAACCGGCTCGCCAGCCGACAGACCGGTCTCAATGGAAGCGTCGTTGCCTTCAGTAAGACCCACGGTGACCTGACGCACCTCGACGGTCTGGTCCGCCTTCACCACGTAGACAAACGTCCCTTGAGGACCTCTCTGAATGCCCACTGCCGGGATAATCAGCGACCCTTTCTTGACATCAAGCAGGAGTCGCGCATTGACAAATTGGTTGGGAAACAGCGCGTTGTCCTGATTTTGAAAGACCGCCTTAAGACGAGAGGTTCCGGTGCTTGGATCGATCTGGTTGTCGAGCGTGAGTAAATATCCGGTGGCGATCTTTGTTTTCCCGCTGCGGTCGTAGGCTTCCACAGGCAGGCGCGTGCTGGCGCGCAACCTTTTCAAGACGGGTGGCAGGTTGTCTTCGGGGATGGTAAAGAGCACCGCAATCGGCTGAACTTGCGTGATGACCAACAAACCGTTCTGGTCATTGGCATGAACCATATTGCCGGCGTCCACCAGGCGCAGACCAACGCGGCCGCTGATGGGGGCGGTGATGCGGCAGTAAGTTAATTGTAGCTTGGCGTTGTCGATGAGTGCCTGGTCGGCCTTGATGGCGCCTTCAAATTGGCGAACGGTGGCGAGCTGAGTATCAAGTTGTTGCTTGGCGATTGAGTCCTGCTCAAAGAGCGTCTGATAGCGCACTAAGTCAACCTTAGCATTGTTGAGCTGGGCCTGATCCCGAGCCATTTGCCCCTCGGCTTGTTCTAGCTGGACCTCAAAAGGACGCGGGTCAATTTCCGCCAGCAGATCTTCTCTATGAACAAACTGGCCCTCTTGAAATGCCACCCTGATGAGTTGGCCGTCGATGCGACTTCTCACTGTCACAGTATTAAAGGCCACGACCGAGCCTAACCCGTTCAGATATACTGGTATGTCTCCTTTACGGGCGGACGCCACTGCAACAGGAACACCCTGCGAAACAGACCTCGCTCCCAGTTTCGTGGGCGGCGTTTGGCTGGGACCTTGCTTTTCAAGTAGCTTGTATCCGCCGAAAGCCAGTATGGCGAACGCCGACAACCAGAGCCACCATCGGCTGTTTGAGCGAGCCCTTTTGGAGTTCCGTCCTGGTTCCCGATGCGGATCCACTTCTTTCGGTTCAATTACAGTCCGTGCATTCACGTTCATTTGCGTTCCCTCACAACGAGACCCAGCTATAGGAGAACCGGCAGTTTGTACAGAGGCTGGGAAAAGGTCTCCAAAGAACAACACGGCCCCTCATTCAGGCCTTCACTCATTATAAACGTCGAATCGAAATGACTGGTTTCGCAACTTTTTCGGGAACGCGAACCTTCAGAATCCACCACGGCCCGATCCAATTCTGAAAGTGAGTGAATGTGAATAGCAACTGCCGCGCGGCCTGCTGACCGGGTGTGCGACAAATTGAGGCATTGAGCCTCGTAGAAGCGAAATATTTATCCCGAATTCCGAAGTTGAATCGAGCTACACTCGCATTTAGCTCCAAACCCTCACCCTCGGACCCTCTCCCAAAGGGCGAGGGGAGAGTCCATCTAATTTTTTCTTCCCTCTCCTCATGGGAGAGGGTGCCCAAAGGGCGGGTGAGGGTGGCTCATTCGCAGTGCGTGACATATTTTTCATCCCTGCAACTTCGGAATTTGGGTTTATAGTTCACAGGCCCCAAAAAATGGATCCATAGGAGCGTTATGACGCCCCGCTGGGGCTTGGAGCTTCAGGGATAGACGTCTTTCTATAAAGATGCCGCCTCTACGAGGCTCCATTCGCTTCAATCGGCACAGGCCTGCATTTCAGGAAATAACCCACAAATTTGTCGCACACCCCTGCTGACCTACCTACGCTGCTTCACCATGCTTCCGGGGCGGCCCTAGTGCTGGACACCGGCCACTCTATTTTGCCTTCTGGGGCAACGATTTTCTGGATTGGTCGGTAAGGCAGTAGTTAATGGGGGATGGCCAGGGTTGGTAGCCACACTGAATTGTTTAGAGGGGTGGGCATTCCACCGCCGAAAGAGCGCGGCTCGCTAGGCTCGCCGTCATCACAGCGTCTTGTTCTGGCAGAGAATCTCATTGTTTTCATCGAGAGTTACTTTCAAGGGCCTAGTTCTAAGGGCGAATTTGAAATTGGCTTCGTTGCCAGTAACCACAACGCGCCCTAGACGTTCGATTTTATCCGGGCCAAAGCGCCCGAAAACCTCGACGGGCATGATGAAATCTTCTGACACATTCTGCTGTTTGATTTTCCCCTTAAGCTGGTATCCACCTTTTTTCAAGGCGGTAATCGAATAGTCCAGCCGATACGTGGGGATGCCCGTGTTGTATACCCATTGGTCGAAGAACCAATCCATTTTCTTATTCCCTTCAAGGTCCAAACCCTTATCAATATTCTTTTCGAGCATCCGTTTGAAATCGTCCGTTGCGATAAGCTTGCCGTTAAAGCGGGTCAGGAAATTTTGAATGAAGAATCGGAAGTTTTGATCGGAACCCGTAATGGGATCCAGCATCAAATAATGCAACATATGCAAGATCCAGGCCCCCTTGTCATAAATTACGGTGGGGTATCCTTCCGGGAACCTGGACGACGAAAGCCGCCCGCCCAGCCATACCGGGCCGGCGCTTTCGTAAGTTTGGCCACTCGAATTCGTGGCTAGAAGTTTTTCCTTTGAGTATCGCAACAGATCTCGGAACTGTTTTCCGTCGGGATGCTTTTCTTTCATAAACAAGTAACCAAAGTAGTTGCTGAATCCCTCGAACATCCAAAGGTCATGATAGCTTTTCCATCCGATCTGATTCCCCCACCATTGATGGGCAATCTCGTGAGCATGGAGACACTCCAGAAAATCCGCCTCGCGATCAGTTCCCATGCCGAGATGCATTCTCTGTTCTGGACTCATGAAAGACAGGCTGGAGACGTACAATAAGGACGGCCATCCTTGACTAAATCGCCCTGGGATTTGCGATACGGCCAGTTTCCTAAAAGGGTATTCTCCCATGAAGGGTTCAAAGAAAAGCAAGGCCTTGACGACCTGGCTAGCAATCTCATCGGAAAAGCGCGTCGTGTCAAAATCAGTAAAGTCAGGTGTGATCGAAACTTGATTAAGAAGAAGTTCTCCACGAATTCGAGGGCTGCCTTGTCTTTGCAGGTACAACTCACGCAGTTGCTCCAGACGAGTCTTAACCTCGAGATAAACGTTTTCAATCCCGCGATTGGCGTAGACTTCCACCGCGACCGCACCCGCCTTGGCCGTCTTCTTGAGATAGTCACCGTAATTGAAACCGGCCACAGGCAACTCACTCTTGCTTTCCCAAAGTGAATGTTTCTGGTCCGCCTCTTCCCATTCTTTGACGAGATCTCCCGTAGCCACAATGGTAAAAGGCTTAGGGTGTT
>QHZQ01000334.1:4556-8418 GCA_003224725.1 Acidobacteriota bacterium
ACGCGAGAGATGACTTCCCCAGAGTATGTGAATTTCAGCGTGTTCAACTGTCCGCGACGGAGAGGTTTTTTAAGCAACACCAGGATGACATCATGACCGAGCTTGCTAATGTCTTCTTCACTGCTCATGTCTCCATTCTGGAAAAACGTCAGCGACCGCTGCTGTCCATCCAGGACTTGAGAGACCTTCAAAAACCTGGAAAGATCAAAAGTCAGCAACCACTCTTCTTCTTGCTCTGCCCTAAATTGGATTTCAGTGCTGCCATTAATCCTGTCATGCTTGTCAATCCGAGTATCGACCTGATATAGGAGAACGTCCATGAGGCCGTCATGACCGGCGGAGACGTCTTCATGGGTTGTCTCAGCGGTTTCTCCGCTGGTTTTCTTGGTTGAGAAGCTGCACCAATTGTCATAAAAGATGCGGCCATCGGTTTTGTGAAATTGACCTAGATTCACGTCTTCCAGTCTACGGTCGTCATAACTGAAATCGAAAATACCGAACTTGCGCCCGAGAATTTTGGCCGAAAAAAACGGCGTCCTTCTCCCATTCATCAAGTCAGCCACAATTCGATAATTGATTAACGAGGACGTTTTTAACACCCCTTGAAACAACTCCGAAGAAAAATTGAGCTCCAGCACGTCGTGGTCATAGGCTTCCGACTGCTTGATCAATCCTTTGTAGGTGTCATCGCTAAATCGCATGAAGGTCTCCTGAAAACGTTCATTCAGTACCGGTGCCCCGGTAAATAAGTTGAGCTGTTGCCTCTCAATCTTATTCGGCGGAATGCCTACAATGGTTCCATTACCCCAAAAATAGAGGCCAGTGACGACATTTTCTACCGGCCGAAGAAAAATCATCCGTCCACGTTCAAACGTAATGGACAATGGCCCGCGGCGCAAATTAAGGTCTCTGACTGTCAGCACCCGTTGTAGATCGAACTCTAGTTTTTCTATTGTCTGCAACAGGAATTCCGGATCTTTGGTTTCCGCACCACAGGGAGAAAGCACGGGCCAGATCAGGTTGGAGAAACACCCGAGGAAGATAAAGAGACACCAGCGGAGAAAAGCCGGAGGTTTCACACTAACCTCCAGAGAATGGCCCAATGAAGATGGCTTAAGTTTCCCACAGTCAATCCAACCAGGCCTCTGCTCAAGGGCAAGGGTGGCAAGGGTATCAGCCTTCCAAAGCAGCTTGATAGAAACCGACTTCCCTGCCCAAGTTTGCTCGCGTCGGTTCGGGCGCCTGTGCTTGAAGCCATGAGCGCAATGAGTCCTATGACGACGGCAAGGACGAGGAGGAAAACGACCATAAACTCATAACTTCTGATCTACCTGACGTTTTAGTACCTTCGATAACGCTGCCGGCTTATATCAAACTTGGCGGTGTCTGCCACTAACATGACTGCCATCACACCGGCCTGAACTGGATCACTGACAACCAGGTCCGCTGCTTCGGGAACGCTTCCAGCCATGTTTAGAGAGATAATAATAATCCCTTTCTCTTTAACTTCTGTTACGGCCTTAGTAATTTCACCGCCCATGAGAGCACCTGCCATCACCAGTGCTTTGGCCCTGGGTAAACGCGCTACCGCTCGCACCGCCGCAGTCAGTTCCTCTTCTCCTACTAACGGAATGGTGTCGACGGAAATTCTTTCGCCTCGAATGTTATGCCGATCCGCTTCGCTGATGGCGCCGAGGGCCACCTGACCCACCTGGGCACCGCCTCCGATGATGATAACCCGCTTGCCATAAATTTTGAGAAATGGCTGTGGCTGCTCGATTGCACGCACCACGGGAAGGGCTTGGAGTTCCTGGACTAAACTTTCCAGATCCGAGACATCCCGCAACTCCAAATAAACACTGGCAGACTCGTGCAACTTTTCCACAATATCGATGTAGCTGATATTGGCCTGATGGGATGCAATTACTTTAGTCAATTGAAATAAGACTCCCGTTTGATCTTCTGTTTGAATTAATAGAGCGGGATCCCTTAGTTTCATCACGTCCTACCTTTCTATTGAAGCCGCAATGAATGTGATTCGGCAAAGCGTAGAACAAGCTTTTCATCAAGTCAAGGCAAGCAAGCATCATCGACATGGGTACGTCAAAGTCATCGCGAAGCACCTAACTGGCAGCAGTCAAGCGAGTCCGGCTCGGAGTAGCACCCGGCTTCAGCCGGGTGCCTGGAGTTTGCACATTTTCATTGCCGCGTAGCGGCATCTGAGGATAGGCCGGCCTTTCAAGGCCGGTCTCGGCAACCCAATCTCCCAACCCGTCGCAGAGCGACGGATGAGATGGCAAACTCCAACGGTGTAGCGACAGACATTCCTGCCTGTCAAACTCATCTCTGAAGCAGCTCAAGACAGGCAAGAATGCCTGTCTCTACTTAAATGTCCAATCTCCAGAGCGCCGCTGACGCGCGCGGATTCCTTACGTGGGTCACCCAGGTACCGGCCTTGAAAGGCCGGCCTACAGTCAAGCGCCGCGACGCGGCGGCGAAACAGGCGTTTGTGTTCACCAACTACGAACAGAGCACGCGCCGTATACTTTTTCAAATTCCAAGCCCAAGATACACCCCTTTTGATTTGGCAGTTCTGGCAAAATCAAGCCTTGCGAGCAATTTAAAAAGATAATACTCTAACCAAGTATACCGATTCACAAATACAGTGATGTATTTTGATGCGGTGTCCGTTAACCTACGAAAATCTGTTAGCTCTTATAGTTCCCCGCTTCAGCGCGCGGGGTGAACGGTCTCGGACACAATTTTTCGGGCGGAAGGGACTTATGGAAATGAGCATGCCCTCAAAATCAACCAATCTTAAGTTTAATTCAGGAGGTCCTTATGAAACCTAAGAGTCGTCGCAAGTTTTTGCAGGAATCGATCAGCCTCAGTGCTGCCGCCAGCACTGCTTTGCTGAGCGCAAGTCCTTTAGTAGCCCGAACGGCTGCTTCCAATTCCAGAGTTTTGGGTGCCAACGACCGTGTCCGAGTGGCTTTGATCGGTTGCGGAGGCATGGGCCGAGGAGATTTGAAAGATTTTCTGCGTGTCAAGAACGTGGAGTGTGTGGCTCTCTCTGATGTAGATGATGAGCAAAGCGATAAAGCTCTCAAAGCCACTGAAGAACAGGTATCCCGACGCCCCGCTGTCACTCGTGACTTTCGCAAAGTCCTCGACCAAAAAGATATTGACGCAGTCATCGTTGCGACACCGGACCACTGGCACGCTCTGCCTACGATCATGGCTTGTCAGGCCGGGAAAGATGTGTATGTCGAAAAGCCGCTCTCAGTGAGCATTGCAGAAGGACGAATCATGGTGGAGACGGCACGGAAAAACGACCGCGTGGTTCAGATGGGAACCCAGCAACGCAGTGCTCCTCACTATACTGAAGCAGTGGATTACGTCAAAAGCGGAAAATTGGGCAAGGTCCGTCTGGTCCGTGCCTGGGCTTACCTGGACTGGAAAGGAGAAACGCCCAAGGTTCCCGATAGCGACCCGCCTGCTTCGGTTGATTACGACATGTGGCTGGGCCCGGCCAGAAAGCGGCCTTTCAATAAAAATCGCTTTCACTTTACATTTCGTTGGTATTGGGACTACTCCGGAGGATTAATGACCGACTGGGGTGCCCACATGATCGATATCGCCAACTGGGCTATGGGCATTAAAGCGCCTGGTTCTGCGGTTTCCATTGGCGGAAAGTTTGGTTATCCGGATGACGCCATGGAGACACCTGATACTCAACAGGTCCTCTGGGCCTACCCCGATTTCAGCATGATTTGGGAGCACGCCTTGGGAGTCGGACGTGGTCCCGAAGCCCGAGAACATGGTGTGGCCTTCCATGGCAACGATGCGGTGCTGGTGGTAG
>QHZQ01000361.1 GCA_003224725.1 Acidobacteriota bacterium
TTTCCGATGGCACCCCGTTTTCTGCTGCTGACGTGGCTTTCACCATTCGAACATTGATGGATCCAGCAATGCATTCCCCCACCGGTGACTCGTTTCGATCTGGAACCGGCGTTATTTCCGCCAAAGTCTCTGGAGCTAATGCCGTCTCAATCACCTTTCCAGCTCCTATTGCCGGGCTGGAAAGACTTTTCGATCAAGTGACTATTCTTTCTGCTCGTTCCCCACTCAAAGAGATGGCTGTGTTAGGGCCATTTATGGTGTCTGAGCACAAACCTGGATCCCATGTTTTATTGCAACGGAATGCTCGATATTGGAAGCGGGACGAAAAAGGAAGGCGGTTGCCCTACCTGGACTCGATTCGACTGGAGATCCAGCGGAACCAAGAGATTGAAATGCTACGTTTTCGACGGGGTCAGCTCCATTTGATTAACAATATGGACGCAGTACTGTTTGACCGTTTGGCTACAGAGTCATCTTCTTCAGCATGCGACGCCGGGCCGTCACTGGAGTCTGAGCAAATATGGTTCAAACCAGGTCTCGAACGCCCCAATCCCGAATTACAAGAAGTTGTGGTTTCAGTCCAGGATTTTCCGCCGAGCGATTTCTGAAGCCATTAACCGGGAGGATCTCTGCCGTGTGGTCTTCTTGCGGCGTGCCAGCCCGGCGGTAGGTTCTGTTTCCCCAGCAAATCGTTTCTGGTTCAACAAGGCTTTGAAACCACCTTCTTTTGACGTTTCGGGTGCGCTGCAAAGTCTCCAGAAGGAAGGTTTCCGCCTCCAAAAGGGAACCTTATTGGATTATGAAGGGCATGCCCTGGAGTTCTCCCTAATTACCAACTCCGGCAATAAAGCTCGAGAACGGATGGCAACAATGATCCAACAAGACCTCAGGCAGCTCGGGATTAACTTAAACGTGGTGACCTTGGATTTCCCTTCGCTGATTGAGCGTATTAGCCGAAACTTCAATTATGAGGCATGTCTGCTGGGACTGGTGAATGTCGACCTGGACCCGAACGCCCAGATGAACGTTTGGCTGAGTTCGGCAAGCAACCACCAATGGAATCCAAATCAGAAATCACCGGAAACAGCTTGGGAGGCAGAAATTGACCGCCTGATGCAAGCCCAGGCCTCGACCACGGATCCGCAGAAGCGAAAGGCGTTCTTCGACCGGGTGCAACAGATTGTCTGGGAAGAAGCCCCCTTCATCTATCTGGTCAATAAAAATTCTCTCGCAGCAGTCTCCCCCTTCCTACGCAACGTCACTCCAGTCGCACTGAGACCTCAGACCTACTGGAATGTGGAGTGCCTGTACTTCGGCAATGAAGCGGCTGGCAAAAGATGATAATCCATGGCAGGAGGCTGCCGGAAAACTATAATCTGACAGGTCATAATGCCCATGGAAATTCTATCTGTTCGATGCAAAACTTACTAACGCTTGAGCATTCAGAAAATCAGAATACCCTCGCCAGCTCGTGTCCACTGCTGTCTGTTCGTCTTTCCGTGGACTATCCGGGTAAGCCGCTAATCTTGCGTGAAGTGGCCTTCCAGATGGGCCACGGCGAAGTCGTGGGTCTGGTCGGACAGAGCGGATCGGGAAAGAGCACACTGGCCCTGGCAATTTTGAGGCTCCTGGGTCCCAAAGGAGGAAAAGCTAAGGGCGAGATTATGTTCCATGGACGAGAACTAACGCAGCTCACCGAAAAGGAAATGCGAAAGATCCGTGGCCGAGAGATCAGTCTGGTTTTACAAAGCCCTCTGTCTTCTCTCAACCCGGCTTTGAAGGTGGGTACGCAGCTGGCCGAAGCTTGGAAGGCTCATTCAAACGGCTTGCGAGAAAGGCAGTTGGCCGCCTTCTTGGAACTACTCCAGCAGGTGAGCCTGCCGCCTGAGCAAGCTTTTCTGCATCGTTATCCCCGGCAACTCAGTGTAGGGCAGGCCCAACGGGTGCTGATTGCTTTGGCCATCCTCCATCGGCCAGCTCTTCTCCGCTTTGGATATCATTACCCAATCGGAAATCCTGCAGTTATTTGCCCGATTGAATCGAGAACTCAATACGGGCCTACTTTATATCTCTCACGACCTCCTGTCGATTGCTTCACTGTGCCACCGTGTGGCTATTTTGCATGAAGGTGTAATCGTCGAGTGCGCAAGCACTGACCAGATTTTCCGCAATCCCCGTCACCCCTATACGCAGCGCCTCGTCGAGGCACTGCCGAAACATCCAATCTAACGAACCAAGGGCTTCGGCCTCGATCCGGGAAAACGGTTTGTCTGGAGGTTGTGTCAGGTGCCCCTTGCGTTTCGCCAAAAGGCCCTAAAACATCCGGGGAATCTGATTCTCGACGAAGAGTCTAACTTGTTGGCGATCATCGGTAGAGATGTCGAGGAATTCTACTCCTAGCCCTGAGCCACCTCGTAGGTTTCGTACGGATACAGTACAGGATATCGGATGACTCGTACCAAGTAGTTTGAAGCGCAGATTCAGAATACTTCCCACCGGAAAGCGCTGGCCTGTCTCAACAAAGGCGCCCCCTTCACTCAGGTCGCGAAGCGTTTCCGTGGTCCGTGTGAAGATGCCATCTTGGCCCAGCCAAATCTCGGTTTGAAGGGAAGCTCGAGGATGTTTCCTTCTTCCTTCCATATCATATCCCTTGCGTACCATGACAGCCTAATGCGGGCCAGTCAAGCACTCGATGTGGTCTGTACCGAAGTAGGCCGCTACGCAGCGCCAGTGACGAGAATGAGGACGCGGCAGGCAATACTTTCGAACCCGGACAAGCGTTGCCATTCCACGATTACGTGCTTCATATCATTTTCCTCTTCTAAGTACGCGATTCTGACTGGACGCACACGTTTGACTCCGACCCGTTTGGATAGCGAGGCTCGCGCCTTCGCTTTGAACTTGGTTAGACTTCGGAAGACCGTTACTGAACCACTTGGGCCAGATGGCTGCGGTAGCAGACGTAAACCAGTGTCATTAGTGACAGGATTAGGAAGTGCGGATAGCCAGTCTGTACGACTTGCCGTGGCGGTCATCAATCCAGCCACCGCAGCACCGACCAGGTAGTAGGGAAACGACCAGAGGTACCATTGACCGCATGTCTGGCTGAGACTTTTCCCTTGCAGCAAGGCCAGCACCCGCGAAACCAGCAGGGTGTTGACAACGAACAATGGCGCTCATGAGGGCCGCCGGGTTAGAACCCATCCCCGTTTCCAGCAGGGCGCGCCTGAGCAGGAAGCAGAACGCCAGGCTCAGGCTTATGTTGGCCATGTTAAAGAACACCTGAACGGGTTGCGGCCGCTTTTGAGCTTTGCATAGGGATTGCACGGCCGCGGCCACACAGCCAGCGCAGCCAGACTGAATCGGGCCAGGCCGTACAACAGCACCAGAAAGTTCAGCGAATAGGTACCGTTGATGTGCGGCAGGCGCAGCTTCACCAACGAGGTCAAGGCCGTGACGGCTAAGAAGACCAAGCAGACGGCAAACCGGGATGACGACCACTGGCTCAGAGTAGTTGCCAAGATGATCCCGCCAGCCGCAATGACAATGTAGGCGCAAGCTTTGGCTGACTGTTTCATTGGAGAATACTCCTTTCTCATTGAGGCTAGGCTTCGGCTCTTTTAGGATGATGGATCGAAGTCCTGGTCATCGTGAATCTGCCATCCTTTGGCTGACGAGTCCATAAGTGTTTTGGATGTCACGACCCAATCCGAAATCCTACAATTGTGTGGCTGCCTGAATCAGGAATTGCGGATGGGTCTCTTCTATCTGCTATCCATCGCTTGGCTCTGCCACCGTGTAGCCATCTTTACGGCCGGACGTGAGGATTGGGGTGACGGAACAAGTCTTCCGTAATTTCCAACACCCCTCTCCGCGCCGCCTCGTCGACGCGCTCCCGAACCATCCCCTCTAACTTTGACTAGTGACTGCCATAATCTCGCTTTCGAAGCAAGCGGCAACGAAGTGTCCATCCTTGCTCTCGCGCACCCTCATCACCCTGGCTTTAGCCTTTCGCCTCAAGATGGGGTGGGGATTCTTGGGATTCATGTAGAAAATATCAAGGTAGACGACGGAATCCACCCAAACTGGAGAATCCATCAGCCAAGAAACTCCAGTTTCACTGATATCAATAATCTCGGAAGCCTCGGAGAAGGGGAAGCCAAAAGTGTTGAATCCCCGAATATAAAGGCGTGAATGATCATCGATCCGTGGAGCAGACCTGTTTTCTGCGATTAGAGTTTGATTCTTCATTACGTCTCCTTTCTTTGGCAACGACATTTTCGTGACGACTTGCCCGCGGGATCAAGGAAGGCGTCGCCAATTCAATTCTGATCAAGTTGAATCAGATCGGGACTGTAACCGAGACACTGGAAGCGAGTGAGATGGCGAGTGCCGCTGGGTACACATCCAGCTCCGGTGTCATGCCCACTCGTTTCGCCGTTCGGCGTGTTGATTGAAGCTCGCTGGTGCTGGGAGAAAGCCATTTAATTTTCTCCTTTTGTCAGTACGCTCATGCTTTCGGCTCGGGTTGTATTACCCCAAATGACGCTGGACCCCCAAATCACGCTAAATCCGTCTTGTGTATTGGAACCCCATACCACCGAGTTGCCCCACACGACTGATTGACCGTCCACTGTAGAGCCAGAAAACACCGTGGTGCCCCAAACAACTGAGGAGCCCCAGACAATAGAACTGTCCCACAGCTCCATATCGTCGGAAGCCAGGTACACACTCCCCGTAACTGGATCGTAGACTGCGGTCGGTGACTTGGCACTGAGCGTCGTCGGCACCGTATCGGTACCCAGCAAGGCGCCCTCAATGTCCAGGTAGCCGGCCCCTACAGTAAAGATGTCGTAATAGTCCACATAGACCTGTCCGGTTAATGGATCAGTGGCTGTGCTGACTCCGGGAAACACTTTGGTGGCGCTTTTCATCAAACGTGCTTTGACAGTGTCGGGCGTCAAGGTGGGATCGGACTGGATCATGAGGGCGGCTGCGCCGCTTACGACAGGAGTTGCCATGCTCGTCCCGCTCAACCGCATGTACGCCCCTGAAACATTGGTTTTGTTGCTGTTGGTGATGTACTCAGGCGTATATACAGCCGCCGCTGGATAATTCTTTGGAAGCTGCGAGTAGGGGGAAAGCAGCGATACGACTTGATTTCCCGGTGCGAGGATGTCGGGCTTCACCACGTGGTCAAAGGCGGTGGGGCCTTTTGAGCTATAACTTGCAATCGTGTCGTCGCCACGGGTTGGAGTGTTTGCCGTTTTCATAGCGCCCACCGTAATAACGTAGGGATCGTTGCCGGGCGCTGCGATGGTGCCGTAACCATCGGTGCCCGCACTGTCGTTTCGCCCCTGGTTGCCAGCCGCGGCGACCACCACAATGCCGGCTTTCCAAGCCGACTCAACCGCTTGGCAAAGCGGGTCCAACGTGTAGCTTTCGTATACCTGCCGACCGAGCGACAGATTGATCACTCGGATGTTGTATTTGGATTTCAGGCTAATCGCCGTCTGAATTGATGCGATGACGGTGCTATCAGTGCCGACACCATTCTTGTCGAGGGCACGCAGGTTAATGAGGTTCGCGTTCGGTGCGATGCCTTTGAAGGTATGAGAGAAGCGGTTCCCAGTGGAAGACCAACCTGCGTTGGCGGTGATGCCGGCGACATGTGTGCCATGCCCGAGGTAATCCGAGGTATCCGTCGTGCTGTCAACGAAGTTCTGG
Organism: Acidobacteriota bacterium; assembly: GCA_003224725.1. Taxonomy (GTDB): domain Bacteria; phylum Acidobacteriota; class Terriglobia; order Versatilivoradales; family Versatilivoraceae; genus QHZQ01. The sequence continues at coordinate 5,728 of QHZQ01000361.1, forward strand.
CTGTAAACGATGCGCAGCCCATAGGCTCCCGTCAGCGGGTTGTACCAGTACAGGTCAGCAACCGGGTTGATACCGCTGTCGATGACTGCTACACCGACCCCGGTGCCATCCAGCTTGAGCTGTTGCCATGCCCAGGGCGCATTCACCGTTTCGGGGGCATAGTCAAGTGACGCCGATCCTTTTACTGGACGGTCGGGCGTGACATAGGCCACTTCGGGGTCTTGAGCTATCTCCTCCAACCGGCTGGCTGGCAATCCCGTGAAAGCCGCGCCCTTAATGACCGACAGCTTATGTTTCAGCGCGGCGCCCTTACCCGTGACTTTGGCGATGTGCCGGTTTGTTAGAGTGCTTGTGAACTGCACGATGACGTCCACGCGGGCGCCTGGACCCTTCGCCTGCAGGTCTTTGGAGAGCTTCGAGGGCTGGGCAAAGGCCCATCCTGTGGCTGACATCAAAATTAAGAATCGCAATATGTTTTTCATT
>QHZQ01000362.1 GCA_003224725.1 Acidobacteriota bacterium
AAGACGCCAGGTACAGTTTGGCATGGTGACTATGTGCGTCGGAGGTGGAATGGGTGCTGCTGGAATTTTCGAATTGATTTGATCCTAAATCCGGCAGTTAAAATTGCCACGGACTCACAGAGCGCACAGAGCAAGTGGAAGGGCGGGCGGTTTTCAGATGCTTTATCCTCACCCAGAGCGTAACAATTTTTCAAGGCTTTGCGAAGATAAGGTCTTATCTGCCGCCTCTGTGGTCTCTGTGCCTCTGTGGCTAAGCGCCGTTTTTAAGTTAATCCATCATTGAGGTGTTGCTATGCCTGAAGAGACGTTGGCCTTGGTCAAAGGGGGTAGTTTCCTGATCCAGGAGACTTCACCGGAAGACGTTTTTACGCCTGAAGATTTCACCGAAGAACATCGTATGATTGCCCAAACGGCCCAGCAATTTATGGAAAATGAAGTGCTGCCTCGCATTGAAGAAATGGAGAACAAAGAAGAAGGAATCAATGAAGATCTTCTGCGCAAGGCGGCTGAGATAGGCTTGGTTTCGGCAGCGATCCCAGAACAATACGGAGGAGCAGGACTGGATCAAATTAGTACCACAATTGTCTCTGAGAAGACAGGGCTCTATGGTTCCTTTGCAACTACCTTTGGTGCTCACGCAGGCATCGGGACTCTACCCATCATCTATTTTGGGACCGAGCAACAAAAAGCCAAATACCTTCCAAGACTGGCTACCGCCGAATGGATCGCAGCCTATGCCTTAACCGAGGCTGAGTCTGGCTCGGACGCCCTGGCGGCCAAGACGACAGCCGTCTTGAGCCCTGATGGCAAACACTACATTTTGAATGGCACGAAGATGTGGATCACCAATGCTGGCTTTGCTCAGGTCTTCATCACTTTTGCAAAAGTGGATGGTGAGAAATTCAGCTGTTTCATTGTTGAACGTAATTTCCCTGGAGCTTCCACGGGTGCGGAGGAGCATAAGATGGGCATTCGCGGTTCCTCGACGCGAACGCTTATCCTGGAAAATGCAGAAGTTCCTGTTGAAAACGTTTTAGGTGAAATCGGACGAGGCCATCTCATCGCCTTTAACATTCTCAATTTTGGCCGATTCAAACTGGGGGCAAGCGCCGTCAGTGGGATCAAGTATGTAACCAATGAAGCCATTCGTTATGCTCGGGAGCGCCACCAGTTTGGAAAGGCGATTATTGATTTTGGAGCCATCCAACATAAGCTGGCCGAAATGGCTGTGCGCATCTTTTGCGCCGAGAGCATGGTGTACCGGACAGTGGGTATGATCGACACTGCCATGCGAAGTATTGACCAATCCAGTCCTCTGGCTACCACAGAAATATTGAAAGCCATTGAAGAGTACGCCGTCGAGTGTTCCATTATTAAGGTCGCCAATAGCGAAATCTTGGATTTCATCGTTGATGAAGCGGTTCAGATTTATGGTGGTTATGGCTATAGTCAAGATTATCCAGTGGAGCGTTGTTATCGCGATGCCCGGATTAATCGCATATTCGAAGGTACGAATGAAATTAACCGTCTTCTCATTACAGGAATGTTATTGAAGCGGGCCATGAAAGGACAGCTCCCGCTGACGGCTGCGGCTCGGAATGTTCTGAACGAGATTCTTTCTTTTCCTTCTCTTGAAGAAGAACAGAATGATCTGCTGTCCGGCGAAAGACGAATCCTTACCAATTGTAAGAAAACCCTGCTGCTGGCGGCGGGAGTGGCAGTCCAGAAACATCGCGATTCCATCTCCGACCAGCAGGAAGTGCTCAGCTTGTTGAGCGACTTGGTCATCGCGATCTTCGCGATGGAGAGTATGTTACTCCGAGTTCTAAAGGGAATTGCCCGCTATGGCGCGTCCAAGCTGGAAATTCAAATTAAAGCGGTTCAAATTTGTGTCCACAGTGCTTTACCTGAAGTGGAAAACAAGGCCAAACAGATCCTGGCTGCTGTTTCCGAAGGCGATGAACTGAGGACTCAGTTGGCGGCCTTGCGACGTTTTACCAAAAACACGCCTCTCAATCTAATTTCACTGCGGCAAGCCATCGCTCAAAAACTAAAAGAAGAAGGGAAGTACTTCCTCAGCTAGCCAATTCTGCGGTCCCGGCTCCTTACTGGCATTTTCGCTACTTCAGCGATTGACTCTCTAAAATCTATGTGGTAGGGTGGCTTTTTTCCGAAGGAAATTATCTTTTTCAAAGGGGTCATTTGTCATATGTCAACAGCTACAAAAACCAGGGCCGATGTCAAAGACTTCAGTCTTGCGGAAAAGGGCAAGAGACGCATCGAATGGGCATCACGCTCCATGCCGGTTCTGGCACTGATTCGTAAGCGTTTTTTGAAGGAACAGCCGTTAAAAGGATTAAAGGTGTCTGCTTGCCTCCATGTCACCACAGAAACGGCTAACTTGGTAACTACCTTGAGGGATGGGGGCGCCCTAGTAACGCTTTGCGCTTCAAATCCTCTCAGTACTCAGGATGATGTTGCCGCATCCTTGTTCAAGGATCATGGCATCTCTGTTTTTGCTATCAAAGGGGAGGACAACAAGACTTACTATTCCCACATTACGGCGGCCTTAGACCACAAGCCCCACGTAACCATGGACGACGGTGCAGACCTGGTTTCCGCAATTCACTCCAATCGGCGAGAGCTCCTGGGCGATATAATTGGCGGAACTGAGGAAACGACAACCGGGGTCATTAGACTTCGCAGCATGGCAAAAGATGGGGTGCTGAGTTTCCCTATTATTTCAGTCAACGACGCCGACACTAAGCACCTGTTCGACAATCGTTATGGAACCGGTCAATCAACCTTGGATGGCATTATCAGGGCGACCAATTTTCTGCTGGCAGGCTTAAATGTGGTCGTCTGCGGTTACGGTTGGTGTGGCCGAGGTATTGCCGCTCGTGCCCGCGGTTTGGGAGCAAAGGTGATAGTTACCGAGGTGGATGCGACCCGGGCCCTTGAGGCAGTGATGGATGGTTATCAGGTGATGCCCATGTCGGACGCTGCAGCTTTGGGGGATATCTTCATCACAGTAACCGGGAACAAGAAAGTGATACGAAAAGAACATTTTGAAAAAATGAAAAACGGTGCCGTCGTTTGTAATTCTGGTCACTTTAATGTGGAAATTGATATTCCTGCTCTGGAAACATTGTCGAAAAGCCACAGAGAAGCTCGCGAGTTTGTGGAAGAGTATAACTTGCTGGATGAGCGCAAGATTTTTTTACTGGGGGAAGGCCGGCTCATCAATTTGACTAGCGCCGAAGGACATCCCGCTTCGGTTATGGATATGAGCTTTGCCAATCAAGCCCTCTCTGTCGAGTACCTGAGCAAGAGTCATAAGACCCTGGAAAAGAAGGTTTATGTGGTGCCAGTGGCTATTGATAAGGAAATTGCTCGGTTGAAACTCGAGTCGATGGGGACTCGCATTGACTCTCTCACTCCTGAACAAGAAGCCTATCTGATGTCGTGGTCAGAAGGGACTTAGCCTGGGCGGAGTAGCAAAGACTTCGGTCTATGGATCACTGAGCCAATCTTCGGCGTCACTGAATTTTTTTAGAGCCTGTTGGTTTTCATCCCGGGAAAGGGGACATGCAACTCAGGTTCTGATGGTGAATAACAAATAAATCCCACTCGCCCCGAAAATCAGATTCGGGGCCCAAGCTGCCAGGAAGGGGACGAGCTTGCCGGCCCCACTTACCTGTTCAAAGCAGAAACTTGACAATATGTCATATCTGACATAGACTTTGGCCATGGCTACCTCGGTCAAGCCCCTCGTCTGGCTCAAGGGTGAGATCAAGACACCACCCTTTAGCCGAGCGGCCCGACTCGAGGCCGGCTTTATGCTGAGTCGCCTTCAACTTGGTGAGAAGCTGTCGTTGCCGCACTCACGCCCGATGCCCTCGATCGGGCGTCGGTGCCACGAGTTGAGAATACAGGACGAGAACGCCACGTGGCGGATAGTTTATCGCGCCGATCTCGACTGCATCGTGATCGCCGA
>QHZQ01000363.1 GCA_003224725.1 Acidobacteriota bacterium
CGCATGTTCCTTGCCGACTGTTCATGCATTTCCGAGGAGAAATTAATTTCAAGATTAACTATTAAGAAAATTGACGTTGTTGACGAATGAATGAAGGGTGACCTTTGACTCCCAATTTTCAGAAAGGACAGGCTTTTGACCGCCGATTTCTGGATAAGCTTGGTCCTGAAACCTTGGCCGGCACGGAGACCTTTTATGAAACTACTTAGATCCTCAAAATCCAGAAGTCTGGCAAGTCTGCGGCCTCGAATATCGCTGGCAGCCTTAGGGTTCACGCTGGCGGTGGCGCCAGTGATCTGGGCGCAAGGCCAGGGCTCTCTTTCGCAGGACGAGCGCGAAGCCATCAAGCATTTAGTTCAGCGGGTCGAGGAGCTCGAGTCGCAAGTAAACCAACTGAAAGCAGAGCTCTCCAAGAGCGCCACACGCACGTTGGAACCAGCCGCCGTAGTCGAAAGTGGAAAACCAGAAGACCGCGGCGAGGTGTCCACGGAAGTCTCATCGATCCACCAGAAGACTGCTGATGAAGGCTTGCCACAGGGAGCGCCCCGGTCACAGCTTCATTGGTTTGCCGATGTCGGCTATCGAGCGAGCGATGCCAAAGGAGCTCACACGGCCTTCTTACTCGGGCAGGTCGACCTGTTTACGACATCCAGACTCTCCGAGCAGACAAGCGTGCTAGCCGAAATCGTCATGAAGGTGAACTCGGATAACCGGTTTGTGACCAATGTGGAACGAATCCTTCTCCAGTACAGCCCGAGCGACTATTTCAACATTGCCGCGGGTCGCTATCACACGGCCATCGGTTACTACAACACGCAATACCATCATGGAGCCTGGTTTGAGACCGCTATCAATCGACCGCTGATCTTTGCCCCTAGCGGCGGGCTGATACCTATTCATAACGTCGGCGTCAGCGTCAACGGCCGGATTCCCTCCGGGGGGCTGGGGCTGCGTTACTTGGCAGAAATTGGAAACGGCCAGGCTTCACGTTCGACAACAGCCGAGCCAACGCAGAACCTCACCGACGAAGACAACCACAAGGCATTCAATTTGGGGATTCTGGCCCGTCCTGCCTGGAGTCCTGGATTGCAGGCCGGCTTTTCGGTCTATCGGGACCGGCTCATGCCGCCGGGATCTCCTAGCGTAGGACACACGCTGATGGCTGCCCACCTCATTTTGAGGACCTCGTCCTATGAGTGGCTGAGTGAAGCCATTGTGGCGCGCAATGGCCTTGGTAACACCGGCCTGGTCTATCACACCCCTGGTTTTTACGTCCAGGGAGCGCGGCGTTTCGATCGGGTGTGGCCTTACTTCCGCTATCAGTATGTGAACGCACCCAGTGGCGATCCGGTCTTCGGCACCCTGGGCCGCCGCCAAGGCCCCTCGTTCGGTGTGCGCTTCGACATCGACGAATTTGCCGCCTTCAAGCTGCAGTATGACCGCCTGGGAAGACGCCAACTGGACGCCATTAACTCAATCTCAGCGCAGTTAGCATTTACCTTTTAGGAGGAAAGGCCATGATGAGAACAACCTCCAGTCTTTCCACGATTGCCCTCCTTCTCGCCAGTTGGCTGGTCGTTGCCGACGGCGGTGCCAACGGTTCCGAGGCGTCTGGCGGCTCGCAGAAACCGAATCCGAAAGACCAGCCGTTGGCGATCATCGTTAACAAGTCTAATCCAGTCGATGATCTCTCCTATGTGGACCTGCGCCAGATATTCCTGGGCCAGCGGAGCTACTGGCCCCATGGCAGAAAGATTACCATCGTCATGCGTGAACCTGGACAAGCTGAACGCGACGTCGTGCTCCGAGCCATCTATGGAATGGCTGAGCGAGACTTCAACCGCCACTTTCTGCAGGCAAGGTTCACGGGCGAGGTGCTGGCCGCTCCCAAGCTGCTGTCGACGGCGCGGGGCGTCAAGAAGTTTGTTCTGAACGTCCCCGGCGCGATTGCTTATATTCGCTTCGACGAGCTGGACGATTCCGTGAAACCGATTCACATTGACGACCAAGCTCCGGGTGATCCTGGCTACAAGCTCAGGGTGCTGTTGCCGTAGATTTGAAGAAGGCCACTCCTATGCTCCACCCCAATGAAACCATCACCAGACTAGTCCGGATCTGCCAGCAACACAGCTTCAAACTGGCGTTCGTTGTCATCGGTTTTTGCCTGGTGGCTGTGGGTGGGCTCGTCGTCCGGGTCTTAAGGCAAGCCAACGAAGAAACCCGACAGATGTACTCCGAGTCGGTGCACGGGCTGGCCCTCATCGGAGAACTGCAGTACCAGACCCAGGAAGCACGCCGCAGCATGCTCTATTCGCTAACCACCACGGACAGCAATCTGCAAGTGGATTACGCCACTCAGTCACGGGCAGCGGACGAACGGGTTGCGGGGATGATTCAGGAATACCTCGAAGTAGCTCGGGAGCCTCGCCAACTGGAGGTGGGCAAGCGGCTGGAGCAGGACTGGCGGTCGTTTCTGCAGGTGCGGGATGAGGTGATTGCGTCGATTCTGGAAGGCAGCACCCAAGACGCTGTCACTCGAGACTTGGAGGAAGGTATTCCCGCCTTTAACCATGTCCGGAACGACCTTCAGGAAATAAAACATCTCTTCAAACGCCAGGCTGAACTCAGGCTGGCGGACGTTCAGACGGCCTCGATCCGTACGACCTGGAAATTAGTCATCATTTTGGGTTTGACCCTGCTGTTCACCGTTCTGACCGTGAGAACAGTGCAAAAAGGCAAAATGCGAGCCATCCAGCAATCGGAGAAAGAGTTGAAGACGCTCAACGAAACTCTGGAAGAACGTGTGGCCGAGCGGAGTGCTGCTGCCGAACAGCGCGCCCACGAACTGGCTCGTTCCGAGGAAGCGTTGCGGAGCCAGACGCGGATCTTGCAGTCCATCCTCCATAGCATGGGCGACGGCGTGGTCGTCGCTGACGAAAACGGCAGGTTCTTGCTCTTCAACCCGGCTGCAGAACAAATCCTCCGCCGTGACCTGTCGGACACGACGACTGAGAACTGGGCCGAGCGCTCCGGATTTTACCTGCCCGACACGGCAACCCCCTATCCGACCAACGAAATCCCCCTGGCTCGGGCCATGCGGGGTGAAGAGGTGGACGCGACAGAGATATTCATTCGACATTCCAAAGCGCCGGAGGGAATCTGGTTGAGTTTTAACGCCAGACCGCTGAAGAGTGACGAGGGTGTCCTGCATAGCGGCGTTGTGGTTTTCCGGGATATCACGGAACTTAAAAGGGCAGAGAAGGAACTGCTGAAAGCAAAAGATGAGGCCGAGAAAGCCAGCCTGGCCAAGAGCAGTTTTCTAGCGAACATGAGCCACGAACTTCGCACACCGCTAAACGCCATCATTGGCTATAGCGAAATGCTGCAGGAACTGGCCGAAGAGCAGGCTCAAACTGAGTATATTCCCGACCTGCAGAAGATTCATTCAGCTGGGAAGCATTTGTTGTCACTGATCAGCGACATTTTGGATCTTTCCAAAATTGAGGCCGGCAAGATGGAGCTCTTCTTGGAGGGTTTCGATGTATCTCAGATGGTCGAAGAAGTGGTTACGACTGTTGAAGCTCTGGTGGCCAAAAATGATAATCGACTCGAAGTGGAGTGCCTTGGTGAGCTGGGGTCTGTGAGGGCGGATGTGACCAAGGTTCGCCAGGTGCTGCTGAACCTGCTGAGCAACGCGTGCAAGTTCACAGAGAAAGGGACCCTACGTCTCATGGTTGCCCGGAAGTCAGAGGTTGAACGGGACTGGATAGACTTCTGTGTGAGTGACACGGGAATTGGAATGACTCCGGAACAAGTGACGAAACTCTTCCGGGAATTTACCCAGGCGGACCCCTCGACAACTCGTAAGTACGGAGGGACAGGGCTGGGATTAGCCATCAGCGGTAGATTCTGCCAAATGATGGGAGGAGAAATCTTAGTGGAAAGCACCTTGGGCAAGGGCTCGAACTTCACGTTCCGGCTTCCAGCCGACGTCGCAGCTACGCCAGCTCAAGGAACCGTTGATGAAAACGGGGCGCCATTGTCCGTCGACACGCCTACGTTGACTCCTGGTAGCTCGAACACTCTTCTGGTGATTGATGACGACCCGGGGGTACAGAATCTCCTATCTCATTTTTTGAGCAGGCAAGGATTTAACGTGGTGACGGCAGCCAGCGGGATAGAGGGCCTGCGGCTCGCCAAACGGCTGCGCCCGGCACTTATTACGCTGGACGTGCTCATGCCAGGCATGGACGGC
>QHZQ01000329.1 GCA_003224725.1 Acidobacteriota bacterium
GTTTACCGTGACGAGCCCTTACATGTTGTCACGCACTTTGTTAGATAAACATTACCGTGACTTTGAAGCTCTGACACGAGCGATTGCTGAGGTCATGGCAGAACAGGTGGCCGAGCTACCCTGCGCCTGTTTGCAGGTGGACGAAGCCAATATTACCGGCAATCCAAAAGACGGAGCTCTGGCGGCCAGGGCCATCAATGTGGTTCTCGATCAGGTGAAAACGGAACGGGCGGTCCATTTGTGTTTCGGTAACTATGGCGGCCAGACGGTTCAAAAAGGAGAGTGGCGTTTGTTGGTCGATTTCCTCAACGCTTTGCATGCGGACCACCTTGTCCTGGAACTGGCTCACCGGCCAGTTGAGGACCTGGATGCCCTGAGAAATGTGGACTCAAGGATCAAAATCGGAATAGGAGTGGTTGACGTCAAGGTCAATCACGTCGAAAGTGCAGATGAAATTGCCCGGCAGATTGAAGTCGCCGAAAGGAAATTGGGTCCCAACAGGGCCCGCTGGGTTCATCCGGATTGTGGCTTATGGATGTTGAAGCGTTCGGTGGCCGATCGTAAAATTGAGGCTCTCGTTAGGGGCCGGGATCGCTACCTGGGGATCTGAAGGTTTTTGCCTGTATTCAAATATAGAGCAGCAGTACAGCTCTTTGGAGTGCGCTGGCTTGACAGCGCTTTTGTAGCTTGCGGCTCGACGCAGGCCAGAGGCGCTGGAGGATCGCTCTTGGCTGCCACCGCCTGCCGGTGGTGGCGTCAAGCCGCCACCAAAGAAAGCGGTGTCAAGCTACCGCACCCCAAAATGGTGTCGGCCCTGGGATTGTTCAGCCAGATCAAAGGTTCGAATTTAGCTACAGGAAAGGCGCAGAGAAAAACTATTCTATTAAGGAGGTTATCTCCATGAATCAAAGTGTCAATCGTCGTGACTTCTTGAAAACCTCATCTCAGGCGGCTGGCGGTCTCGCCGCCGTGGCAATGTTCGGCCATAGTCGAAACACATTGGCCGCGAACGATACTGTGGGCGTGGCGATAGTGGGCACTCGCGGGAGGGGCAAGGAACACATCCTGGGCTTCCACAGGCAACCCGGGGTGAAGATAGTTGCCCTTTGCGATGTCGATGACGGCGTTCTGCACGAGCGAGCCAGTCAATATGAAAAACTCTCGGGTCATTCGCCGAAATGTTATCGCGACATGCGGGAGGTGCTCGACGACAAGGAAGTCGATGCCGTCAGTCTCGCCACACCGAATCACTGGCATGCTCTAGGAGGCATCTGGGCCATGCAGGCCGGGAAACACGCCTATATCGAGAAACCCTGTTCCCACAATATTTGGGAAGGACAGCAGTTGGTCCAAGCAGCCCGGAAATACAACCGGATCTGCCAGCACGGCACCCAGGGCCGGAGTTCACCTGCGGTTCGCGAAGCCATTCAGAAACTCGGAGAGGGAATTATCGGCAAGGTCTATCTGGCCAGGGGGCTTTGCTACAAATGGCGCCCCTCCATCGGCAAGGTCAATGGCGCCCAGCCCATCCCGGCTGGCATTGATTATGATCTGTGGCTAGGTCCTGCTCCGCAAAAGCCACTCCTTCGCCAGCAACTGCACTATGATTGGCACTGGCAATGGGATTATGGGAATGGCGATATGGGCAATCAAGGAGTTCATGAAATGGACATGGCCCGTTGGGGACTCGGCGTCGGCTTGCCCACCCGTATTCAAAGCATGGGAGGACATTACATGTTTGATGATGATCAGGAAACCCCCAATACGCTGAGTTGCACCTTCGAGTATCCTGATGAAGGCAAAATGCTCGACTTTGAAACCCGCCACTGGATTACCAATTACGAAGGGGGCTTCGGCGCCGGCGGGAGCAATAACGTCGGGGTCCTCTTTTACGGCTCTGAAGGGTATATGGAGTTGGAATACTTCAGGTACAGAACCTACCTGGGACAGAAGAGAGAGCCGGGCCCGAAGGGCTCCGGCGAAGGAGACCATTTCAAAAATTTCATCGATGCGGTCCGCAGTGGAAGGCGCGATGTTCTGACTGCGGATATCGAAGAAGGGCATCTTTCCAGTGCCTTATGTCATCTGGGCAACATTGCTTATCGAAGCCGCCGGACCATTCATTTCGAACCCACTACCCAGAAGATTCTCGGCGATGAAGAGGCCAGCCTGCTGCTTACGCGTCAATACCGCAGCCCATTTGAGGTTCGAGCGCTGGTATAACCAGCTCGATCTTCAGGAATGAAAACGTGGGAGGCGCGCTCCGCGCGGCGACTGAGCATGTTCCCGAGGCCGCCGCTGAGGACAGCGCCTCCCACGTTCAACATTTTTCAGAGGCGATTCTCTTAAGGGTGAGTGAGATTGCGATTTGGTAAAGGCCAGCTCTTTCCATCAGAGCACCGTCAGTGGATCGACGATCAAACCGGAACCACGATTCATCAACTGACAACCTATTCTTGTATCAATCACCATTTGTATTTCTTGAATCGCTCTTTCACTCCTGACGGCGCACAGGCCGTTTTCACTTCCTATCGAGATGGCCAGCCTAATCTCTACGAACTCGCCTTTCCCGACGGACCGATCCGACAGTTAACCGAGGGAGAAGGCTTGCATCCCTTTTCAGCCTGTCTCTCGCCGGCGGGCAAGCAGATCTACTTTACACGCCGGGGTTCAGTCTGGTGTCTCGATCGGGAGACGCTCGAGGAAGTTTGCCTGGCTCGTTATGAAAATGCCCAGCTTGGGGAGTGTAATCTGAACCGCAGCGGCCAATGGCTGGTAACAGCCATCAAACAAAATGGCCGGTCAGGCATTGCCCTCATGGCTACCGATGGGTCAGAGCACAAGGTGCTACTCCATTGGCCCAGGACGATTGTTCATCCCCAATTTCATCCCGAAGACGAACAGCTCATCGAATTCTCCAGTGATCCGGCTCCTCGTATGCATTGTGTCCGGCGAGATTCGGGTGAGGTGGAATGCCTTTACCAACATGGCAACGAGGAATTTATTGTGCATGAGACCTTCCTCGGGTCCACCGGCGATTTGGTCTTCAGCCTCTGGCCCCTTGCGCTCAAAAGGTTTGACATGAAAAACGGAAAAATCTCCACCATTGCTTCCTTCAACGCCTGGCACCTTGCTCCGAATGGCGCTGGAACTCAGGTGGTCTGCGACACCAATCACCCTGATATCGGCATTCAAATCGTTGAAGTGGCTACAGGCCGGCGACATACGGTCTGCTTTCCTAAGAGCTCCAATCAGGGTACTCAGTGGAAAACTTCTCGTTATGCACTGGCCGAGGACTGGATTCAGTCTACCCCTGATCAAGCTGAAGAACGGGAGACCCATTTGAGCTGGATGGAAATGAAAGCCGACAGCATCTACGGTCCTCAATGGACTCATCCTCATCCTTCCTGGAGTCCAGATGAAACGAAGATTATTTACACTTCCGATGTCTCCGGATTTCCTCAGGTTTACGTGGCAGAAGTTCCTGCGTCACTTCGGCCAGCTTAAGTGTTGCCTCAAGAAGGCGAACGTACCCTCTCCATGAATGGTATGTGGTCCGTTGAAGAACTCAATGGCAGTCCGGTCGGGTAGCCCCATCATCACGTAAAAGCGCGGACCTTGGCGTATTCATAAGCCACCCACTCATCTGGCGCCCGACCAGGTGTCGTGCCGATCCATCAGCACCGGAACGACAACCTGGCAACCATTTTCGGCCAAACGCTGCGCAAACTGGGCAGCCGGAGGGATTCCCGAGGCCAGACCTATCAACCTCTCAGGCGTCCAATCGGCATCAGGTAAAGCCACGATACGCGCCACCGGTTGGCGGTCCGGCTGCAGTAATAAACCCTCCGCAGTAGTGCCCTCAAAAACCGGCCAGCGCACGCTGAAGATTTTATAACCGGCTCCCGTGGCAATCTGCGCCGGGACGGAGGTCGATCCTACCAATTCGAGTGTCGTAAGGGAAACTCGAGGGTCTACGGCGCCAATGATTTTCTTAAACCTTTCCCTTTTGAGAGGTACGGAGTGCTGAAACTCCTTCATGTCTTGAGATTCCCAGAGTCGTTCCCGCTCCTTGTCGGCCTGCTCAGTCTTACGCAGCAAGAAGGAGTGAATTCCGTCAACCATCTGCGCGGCCAGGTCTCCCTGGAGAGTCAATGGCTTGGTGCCAGGCAAGGTCGTTTGGGCTAACGCTGTTGAGACTGCCAAGGACCTTAAGCACAGGATGGTGGATAGTATGAACCAGACCCTTTTGCAATACTTCCTCTTAAGATTGGCCTGTGACACAGATGAACAGGGAAACTGTGAATCTTGAGATTTGACGTTCACCAAGAGTTTTGACAAAGGTCGCCTCCTTTGATTATGCCCTTCATAGTAGGTGGGTGCGGCGCTTTTCGTCACTGGCCTCCTCTAATACCATGAAGGATCAGAGCACGAAGCTCCTCAGACCGTC
>QHZQ01000330.1 GCA_003224725.1 Acidobacteriota bacterium
CGAGTGAAAGATGCCATAACCGGCTCGAAGAACCGTCTTTTCGTTGACCTGGTAAGCCACACCAAATCGGGGTGACCAATCGTAGTGGGTATCTGCAAAACGTTTTTTCCCAGTATGCCCCGGGCCAGACCCAGCAAACGCCAGGGCCCCGGGCCGTCCTCCGGCGCCCGGATTGGGAAGGTTAGGATCGAGGGCACTGAGCCGATCGTATTGCTCCGAGAGCGGCATAGGAACTTCGAACCGCACGCCGTAACTCAAAGTCAACTTTGGTGTGATCTTAAATTCATCCTGGACAAACGCACTGTAGTAATCGTTGTGGAAGCCCCGGCGCGACATATCCCTGTCCTGGTTGAAGCTTTGTACCTGCCCCAAGAGGAAACTCGCGAAGGGCTGGCCTAGAATGCCGAAATCGGGAGAATTGGGCTGGGAGGTGAGGCGATTGTCGAAATTGAAAATGCCCTGGCCGAATTGCGGGTACCAGGTGTTGTACTGGTACTTGCGGAAGTCAATGCCCGTCTTGACCGAGTGTTTTCCCTTGATCCAGCTCACGTTATCGACGAGATTGTAGGTGTTTCCCCTTTCGAGAGTCGTGGCCCACTGCGTTCCTAGCGATGTAATGCCATCAATATTGAAGTTCGGGGTGGCATTGGCGGTTGCGAAGGTGCCAATAGCCGGTATCTGAAAATAGTCGTTTGTTTTGTCGACGCTTGCCGGTGGAAAGAAATCCGAACGGCGCCGGCCGTAGCCCATTCCGAGATGGTTGATCAGATTGGGGCGGATGAAGAAATCGTAATTGAGCCGGACTCCACGACCCGCTTCATCATTGATCTGCCCGTGGTCCAGCGTGCCGGGCACGGGTCCAAAGTCTGATGTATTGTCTTTCTGTATCCACATGCTGTAATTCAACTTATGACGCGCCGAAAACGTATGGTCAATTTTCACGCTCCAATCCCAGTCGTCCACAGGACTCTTACTCCTCGACACCCAGTTGTTATCGAGCCCGGGGAGCTCCGGATCTGGGATCAAGGGGATAACCCTGCCGGCCACGGCGCTGATCCGATTGGCGGGAATAATGTTCCCAGGAAATGGATCTCTTACAAACCCGCCCTGCCCGTCAGAACGCGTAGTCTTCGGATCATAAATCACGATCGGGATCCCGGCTCCAGTTTTTGCCGGGTCTAACCAATCGGAAAAATCCCCTGCCTTCATCGCAGGCGTTGGCAGCGTCACATTGCTCTGTAACCCAGAGCCGCCACGACGCTTAAAGCCAGTGTAAGCAAAATAGAAGAACGTCTTGTCTTTGCCGTTATAGACCTTGGGAATTACGACAGGTCCGCCGATACTCCCTCCATATTCGTTTTGACGCACGATTGGTCTGGAAAGCCCGGCAGAGTTGGCGAAAAAGGAGTTGGCCTCAAGAACGTCGTTGCGGAGAATGTCGAAGGCGTTGCCGTGAAAGCTGTTGGTACCCGACTTCATGGTGAAATTGGTCACTCCCAAGCCACGACTATACTCGGCAGGAAAGAGAGTGGTTTGTACCTTGAATTCCTCGAGTGCTTCGTAGGGTGGACCAAAGGTTCCAATCAACCCAGGCACGATGTTAATCTGCCAACTGATGCCATCAATAATCGTCTCGGTGCTCAAAGTCTGCCCACCATTGATCGACTTGTAAAATTGGTCGCCGGTGACACCCGGCGTCAGGGTAATGAACGAATCGATCGTCCGACGGCCGGTCGTTCCGGCACTTCCCGCGCTGGAAAGCTGTAACGGCAGGTCAAACAGGCTTTTGGAATCGATTTCAGCAGAGACCTCCGAGGTATCCAATTGCAGAGTTGTGGCTGAACCCGAGACTTCTACAGTCTGCGTGACTTCCCCGACCTCCATATGAATGTCCAGAGACGAGGTCGTGGCCGTGAAGACCACCACGGGTTCCTGAAGACGAAAGGTCTTGAAACCGGCCACTGCAGCTTCAACCCGGTACTTTCCGGGAGCCAGACCTTGAATCGAATAGACTCCGGCCCCGGTGGACTGCACGGAGTTCACCACATTGGTGTCAACATTCGTTGCTGTGACTTTGACATTAGGGATGGCGGAACCGCTGGCGTCGAGCACGTTTCCCGTAATCGTACCCGTGCTCTGCCCCCAAGCTGTGAGAGACATCGCCAAGAGTGCCACTACCAACAAGATGTTCTTCATGATTCCTCCTTGCTAATTGAAACTGTCTTTTTAGGGAATTTTCCTAGCTACCGAAGCTTCAACCCTGCTGAGTCATCAGCGACCAAAAGTCTTACAGGGGTGAGAAGACCGACCGGGAAAATATTCACTTCACGCCAGAATTTCAGAAACGACCCGTGCTGGAAACTGATCGGTGAGCCTTTCATTGAGACCGTGCCGCTGGTAGACGAGATCACGGTAATTCATACCGAGGAGATGTAAGATCGTGGCATGAAAGTCGTGAACGCTGACGCGATTCTCGACGGCCTTGTGCCCCAGATCATCAGTCGCGCCCAACGCCATGCCGCCTTTCACTCCGCCCCCGGCCATCCAAATGGAAAAACCGCTGGGATTGTGGTCCCGTCCGGCAGACCCCGTGTTGTCCCTGACTTGGGACAGCGGCATCCTTCCAAACTCGCCACCCCAGATGACGAGCGTGCTGTCCAGAAGACCACGCTGCTTCAGGTCTCTGAGAAGTGCTGCAGCCGGTTTGTCGGTCTTGCCACAACTGTAACGCAAGCTGTTTTCCAGATCAGAGTGAGCGTCCCAGATCTGTCCTTCGATGTAGATCTGAACGAACCGAACGCCCCGTTCCACCAGGCGTCGCGCCATCAGGCAGCGCCTTCCATAGGAAGCCGTGATCTCCTGGTTCAGACCATACATCTCTTTGGTCTGTTCACTTTCCTGCGAGAGGTCCAGGGCGTCGGTAGCGGTGATCTGCATCCTCGCCGCCAGTTCATAGTTCGCGATCCGCGCATCCAAGTCAGGCTGTCCCGGATGCTTCTGCCGATGCGACTCGTCCATGCGGCGCAACAAAGCCCGCTGAGCCTCCACCAGCGGAGTTGGCAGCTCTTCGCGTGGCTTCAGGTTGAGAAGAGGCAAGCCTTCCGATCGGAAGCGTGTTCCTTGGTAGACGGGCGGAAGCCAACCCGATTGCCAGTTCTGAATGCTGTTGATCGGAAGACCCTTGGGATCATCCAGAATGATGTAAGCGGGGAGGTTCTGGTTTTCGCTCCCCAATCCATAGACGACCCAAGATCCTAGCGATGGGCGACCGGGCAGCGTTCGGCCACTGTGCATCAGGTAAAGCGCGGGTTCGTGGTTGAAATGTTCTCCGTACATCGATCGGATCAAAGCGATGTCATCTACGCAATTCACGAGATGAGGCATCAGCTCGGAAACCTCAATGCCTGACTTTCCATGTTTGGAGTACTTGAAGTTCGAAGGTAAGAGGCTCCCGACCTCGTTGGCAAATTCAATCTCATTGACAATGTCACGGCTTGGCGCCGATCCTGCGAACTTGTTCAACGTTGGCTTAGGATCGAAAAGATCGACCTGGCTGGGGCCTCCGTTCATGAAAAGGTGGATCACCGACGTAGCCTTAGGGCGAAACTGGGGAGGCTGAGGCTTCAGATCGTAAACCCGACGTTCCTCTTCCGGCGCGGCCTGCAATGGGTTGGTCGAGAACAGGTCCGAGCCCAAAAGCCAGGCAAGGGCTGCACCGTGCAAGCCGTCGCTAAACCGCGAGAAGAAATCTCGACGCGAAAGAGTCGCAAAGTCTTTCTGAAGGAGTTTGTCTTTTTCGAGCATTGTTTGCCTCAAACTCGTTACGGTCGCTTGGGAATTCGCCCGAAGGTGTGAAGAACAGCAATCGTCCCCTTTGACTCGATTCTCAATCGATATATAAGAAATCTGCTGAGCTCAGCACCGATTGG
This sequence comes from Acidobacteriota bacterium, assembly GCA_003224725.1. Lineage (GTDB taxonomy): Bacteria > Acidobacteriota > Terriglobia > Versatilivoradales > Versatilivoraceae > QHZQ01. Next base: position 3,930 of record QHZQ01000330.1, read on the forward strand.
CACAACCCGGCTAAAGCGAACCATCGAGCGGTGGACACCTTGGGAGCTTCATATCTGGTACCTTCCAAGTGGGGTCCCCACTGCTTTTCCAATTCGAGCAGACCTTCTTTTGCCACTCTCATCTCTTCTGGGGTTGGCCCGCGAGCCAGAGCGCGAAGATAGAGTCCCTCAATCTGTTTGTCTCGGTCTTCTGCAAAGGAATCAATAAGGCGGCCACTTAGATAACGGGAGTGCTCGCGCAACACTTCACTGTTCATCATCTGCAGAGCTTGGGTCGGCACAGTTGATTGCCGCCGCTCAATGCAGTTAGGCGCCATCGGGGGCAGATCAAACACCTCCATCATGGTCAAGAGGGTCTTGCGTCGCTGCAGCACATAAATGCTGCGCCGCCAGCCTTTGTTCGAGCCTTTCGCAATCACCTCGCCCTCGGGGTTCACTTCAATCTCGGCTGGCGGACCGAATTGAGTCAAATCCAGACGCCCCGCCACCTCCAGAACAGAATCGTACAGAGTTTCAGCATCCATTCGGCGCAAGGGCATTCTGGACAGGAGAACATTATC
>QHZQ01000353.1:0-8185 GCA_003224725.1 Acidobacteriota bacterium
GACGTCGTTAGCCGCGCACAAGAGCCCTCCCTCTCCTCGTTCACACAAAATCCACTAGGCTCGGGAGTGTCCATATGTCCGCACGAAAAAGGACTGTCATCTGGGTTCTCATGGCCCTTGTGCTCTCAGGAGGCGTTTGGCTGTACTGGTTCGTCAGATCCCATGGTTTCAGTGCGCGGGAAAAGCCGACCAGGCTGGAAGCGTTCCTGGCACAACACGCCCGACGCGTCGCGACACCGCCAGGGGCGAGAGGTCTCAAGAATCCCTTCGAACCCACACCACTAAATATTGCCGAAGCCCGGGACCACTTTGCCGACCACTGTGCCATCTGCCACGCCAACAACGGGAGCGGGAAAACCCAGATTAATTCCGGTCTTTACCCTCCGGCCCCCGACATGCGCGAGAGGGGGACGCAGGAACTGACGGACGGAGAAATCTTCTACATCATCAAGAACGGTATTCGCTTTACCGGCATGCCAGGCTGGGGTGGCGAGGATGAAGAGAATTGGAACCTGGTCCTCTTCATCAGGCATCTTCCAAAGCTCACACCGCAGGAAATCGAGTTTATGAAGGAGATCAATGGACTTGAAAAGGAAGGTGGCAACGCCGATTCGTCCGCTTCCGCGCACGAGGACGGCCAGCGGCCGGGGCATTAAAAGTATCGGAGGATCCATCCATGCCGGCGTGGCCGGCGCCACAGAGCATGAAAATGGGCACCACGAGGAAAGAACTTGATTCCCCTCCGCGGGAGGGAAGGTGTGAAAAAATCAGATATCGAAAGGATTGGACTCGCCCCCTCACCCCTGGGCCCCTCTCCCCCGATGGGGCGAGGGGAAAGTAAACATTAGATTTAATTCCCTCGGGGAGAGGGTGCCCGAAGCGACGGCGGTCGCGGAGGGCGGGTGAGGGGGTCGTTCGAATTTCTTCACACCTTCAGGGGTGTAGGGGTGGGTTGTTCCAGATGGGCAGTACCCACCCCTGAAGGCTAAAGGCTTCCTTACCCCTCCCGAGAGGGGATTTTCACAGGAGAAACATCCATGAGCAAGAACCGGAGAGATTTTTTCAGACGAATCGGGTCCATGAGCGCAGGACTCGTTGCAGGCACGAAAGCCTTGGAGGCTCAGGAAAACTCTCACGCCCAGCACCTGCAACACCTGCAGCATTCTCAGACCCAGCCTTCCAGGAAAGAACTGAAGATTCAGAGTGAGACTGTCAAAGGCCAGAACATACCTGTGGGGACCCCTGACCTTCCGAAGTTGCCCTGGAAGATGGTTGACGGGGCCAAAGAGTTTCATTTAGTGGCTGAGCATGTGAGAACGGAGTTTGTTCCGGGGCGTGTCGTGGATGCCTGGGGTTACAACGGCAGTGTTCCCGGCCCTACGATTGAAGCAAACGAGGGGGACCGTATCAGGGTTATCTTCGAGAACCAACTCCCTGAAATGACCGCCGTCCATTGGCACGGCTTTGAAGTGCCGATGGAAATGGACGGGGTCCCCGGCCTGGGGCAGGACCCCGTCATGCCGCGCGGGAAGTACGTGTACGAGTTCACGCTGCACCAGCACGGCACCTTCTTTTACCACTCTCACTTCCCCATGCAGGAGATGGCAGGAATGATTGGCTTGTTCATTCTGCATCCCAAAGAGCCCTACCGGCCGAAGGCTCACAGAGATTTTGGTCTCATCCTCCAGGAGTGGGCACTTCTACCTAACAACACCGTGCCGAACACTCTTTCGATGGAGTTCAACTGGCTGACGATTAACGGGAAGTCGGGGCCGGCTTGCACTCCCATGCTAGTTCGGCTGGGAGAAAGGGTCCGACTTCGAATCGTCAACCTGGGCATGGACCATCATCCCATGCATTTGCACGGCAACACCTGGGTGGTCACTGGGACCGAAGGCGGTAGAATTCCGGAGGCTGCCTGGATCCCCGGCAATACCGAACTCGTCGGTGTGGCACAAGCACGGACGATGGAGTTTGAAGCCAAGTACGTTGGAGACTGGATGCTGCACTGTCACCTGCCCCACCATATGATGAACCAGATGGTCTCGATGGTTGGTCCCATCTCCCACCTTGGCCACGGCATGCATACGGGCATGAGCATGGAGAACGGAATGGGAATGCTCCGAGATGGCGATGCAATGTCCGAAGACTTTGGGCCCTCGTTCGGCCGCGATATCGGCGAGAGTGCCAGAAGGGAGAGGCCAGTGACCCATTTGGTGGGCTCGTCTGTGGCGGCCCAACAACCGAGGGATGAACCATCCTCTCAGCAGCCTCAGACACGGGGGCACCAGGGACATCAGGTTCAGGGCCATGAAGGTCATCAGACGCATGGTGGCGATGACATGTACCCCGTGGACGATCCCGTGAAAAAGCAAGTGCCCGGCTATCCCCAGGACATGTGGATGGATACATCGCAATGGGTCCGCGATAAGCCTGAGTTGTATGGCCTTCGCCCCACCTGGGATCGGGCCATGACAGGAATGATGACGCTGGTTCGGGTCTTGTCTCCCGACCTCTACGACAAGATCATGGAAATGAAACAGCAGGAATCTCAGGAGGAGAAGAAGCCTGCTGAGAGGAAGCCGATGCATCAGCACAAACACTGACCGAGAGAGACTTCTTTGGACAGTTCAACAGGAGTGGATGATGAGACTTCAACAAACGATTGGGTTAACAGTCGGGTTTCTATTGATTCTCAGTCTGCCCTCGTCTCTTACAGGGCAATCAACCCGTGGAGGCCAAGGGACGGCGACTGATCAACAACACCGGCATCAGCACCCAGCCTCCTCGGGCGCTTCGGTGGAAACCGCAAAGCCTTCCCTTTCTGCCGCTGCCCAGGCGCACCTGCGACTTGAAGACTTGGAAAGGATGACTCTGGAAAACAACCCGACTCTGGCACAGGCAGCGGCTGACGTTAGGGCAGCCGAAGGAAGAAGGCTTCAAGCCGGACTCTACCCGAACCCAACCATTGGGGCGATTGGAGATGAAAACACACCAGGCCCGATCATTCGAGGTGGTGAATTCGGCGTGTATGTCGAGCAGAGATTTGTGACTGCCCGGAAGCTGGGGAAGAGCCGAAACATTGCCGAGCAGGAGCGCATCCAGGCTGAAACCATGGCTCGGACCCAGAAGCAGCGAGTGCTGAACACGGTCCGCGCCCTCTATTACGAAGCCTTAGGGGCCGAACGCAGGGTCCAAGTGCAAACGCAGCTGGCAAATCTAACCCGCGAAGCGGTGAAGATCTCGAAGGAGCTGACCAACGTCGGAGCTGCCGATCAACCCGACCTCCTCGAATCGGAGATTGAGGCCGAACGGGCAGAGGTCGATCTTGCCAAGGCAAAAACAGCCCAGGCGCGGGTCTGGCGAGAACTGTCCGCGGTGGTTGGCACACCGTCCCTCCAGCCAGCTCCGCTGGAGGGAAATCTGGAAGACATTCCGAGGTTAGAACTTGAGTCTGCCCTCACAAAACTTTTCGGCGAAAGCCCTGAGATTCGAACTTCCGAAGTAGCCGTTGCCCGGGAAGAAGCGATGCTCAGTCGGGCGAAGGTGGAGAAAGTCCCGGACGTGGTTGCCCGTGGCGGATTGCTCAAAAACCGCGAACTGCTCGAGGTGGGAGCGAAACCGGTGGGGTTGGAGGGCTTCTTTGATGTGGGAGTGGAAATCCCGCTCTTCAACCGTAACCAGGGCAACGTGGCTGCAGCCAAGGCCAACCTGGAACGGGCGCAACGCGAAGTTGAGCGAGTGAAACTGTCTCTGCGCCTGCGAATGGCCCGGACCTACAAGGAATACCAAGACTCGTTGATTACGGCTGAAAGTTATCGCAGCCAGATGATCCCGAGGGCTCAGAAAGCGTACGACCTCTACCTCAACAATTTCCGGCAAATGGCGGCCGCGTATCCGCAGGTGCTGATTGCGCAGCGAAATCTATTCCAGTTGCAGCAGGACTATATCACGGCCCTCGTCAACACTTGGAGCAGTGCCGTCGAGATTCAAGGATTACTCCTCACCGGCGGATTGGAAGCGCCGGGGGGCACCGGGCATGAGAATGTCTGGCGCCGATAGAGTGGAGACTGCAGGTCGAATGGAAGAACGTTAATTCAAGTGTGGGAAACCCAAAGAGTAGGAATTTCATCAGACCATGAAGGAGGTTGGCCATGAATAAGAAATTGTCTGGAACCGTGTTGTTCGTCGTACTCCTTTCCCCTTCATTCGCCAGTGCCCATGATCCCAGTAAGCATAAAGGCAAAGGGGTGCAAGGTGAAATTGTGTCCATTGCTAACGATCACATTGAACTGAAAACGCCTGCAGGCGCCAAAACAGTTACCATTTCCGACAAGACAAAATTTGAGAGAGGCAACAACCCGGCCACAAGGGCGGATTTAAAGAAGGGGGATCAAGTAACGGTATTCGTTACCAAACTGGCAACCGGCGAGCTGGTCGCGCGAGAGATCCTGCTGGCCATCCCAGAACATCATGAGGGTCACAAGGAGAAGACGAGCCATAAACACTAGACTGGCCCAAGTGCCCCAAGTTTTCGTCCTTGACTCTGTGTCCGGTGCCATGGTAACTTCATCACGAGTTTGAGTGGCAGTCTTCCTCTGACAACAAATATGCCGACGCTGAAAACAACAAGGAAAGGGTTGAGTTGGATCTTAACGGGTAGTCTGTTCTCACTCATTGTTGGCCTGGGTTGCGGGACTGCCTCGGACCTGGATCCGAAGGATTGCTGCAAAAACATGTGCCAGCATTCCGGGGACTCCAAGGATCCCAACAAATGCTGCCGGGAAAATAAACAGTCCAAACCTTCTCTGGGAGTCCCTCTCGCTGACCTGACTCTGGCAAAAAAGGTCTTTGACTCCGTTCTGCTCGATAGTCACCCGCTAGCTAATTGGTTTGTTGGGGTGCTTCTAACTGAAAGCGCCGTACCTCCTGCCCAGATGCTCAAGCTTCCTCAACCAGAAATCTACAAGATTACCTCTGCCCTCCTGATTTAATACCACTTATTTCCTTTCGTTCCTGACCACGAGGCCTTCTTCTGTTGGGCCGTTAAACAGGCGTGTGTGTCTTCGGCCGCCTGTTTTCAGGCTGTGAAGAACCTTGTGTGGCTTTGCCTCCTGAGGTCTGAATTCGGTCAAGCGCCTAATGACCGTTCAAGGTAAAGGAGCCAAAGTCATGTTGTTCTCACGACAAATTCGAAAAGGATGTGTGGGGAGCGCTCTCGCACAGCAAAGTTCAAACTTCACGGAAGGATGCCTGAACATGAGTTCAAACTCTCTGACCCTTGGCCTAATGACGGTTCTTGTCTTCCACGGGGGTGAATTGGCATTCGCTCAACGTAAGGTTATTTCCTCATCCTCGGAGTTGAAGTGGCCTCCCGGAAAGGTTGCGTCTAAGACCAGCACCACAACCGGTCTTACGGCCACTCTTCAGTTGCCACTACCTCAGGCCCAGCAGCCAACGGTGGTCACTCTGGAGGAGCTCATCGCGGAAGCCTTGGAAAACAATCCCGAGATCCTAGCCGTGCGGTGGAAATTTGATGCGGCAACTAAGCGACCGTCTCAGGTGAGCACCCTCCCTGAGCCGAAGTTCAATTTCACCAATTTTGGAGTTGGCCATCCCGCATCGACCTTGAACCGGAGCGAGTTTGCTTACCTGGGCGTTGGCGTTTCCCAGGAACTTCCTTTTCCTGGAAAACTGTCGTTGATGAAGCAGATTGCTCGGAAGGAAGCCGACAGCGAGAAGCAGATGGTGCGAGATACCGAACTGCTAGTGATCTCCCGTTTGAAACAGGGGTACTACGACCTCTACTTTAGCCATAAGGCCATCGAGATCCTTCAAAAGAATCAAGATCTTTCAGAGAAGTTCGCCAAGATCGCCGAGGCCAAGTACCGTGTGGGGACAGGCCTGCAGCAAGATGTCTTGAAAGCCCAGGTGGAGGTTTCTCTTCTGGCACAGCGTCTGGAAGTTTTCGAACAACAGAAAGGCAGCCAGGAAGCTTTCCTCAATAGCCTGTTGAATCGCGCTTTCACAGCGCCAATGGGCAGGCCCGCCGAGTTAAGAAAGTCAGAACTAAGCTACGACTTAGAACAGCTCAATCGGCTTGCGCAGGAGAACGCACCCAGGCTGAGAAGCCGCCAAGAAATAGTGGACAGCAACGCCTTCGCTTTGAACCTGGCTCGCAAGGAGTACCTCCCGGATTTCGGGATCTCCTTCCAATATCAAAAGACGGGCTCACTATTTCCGGACTACTACATGGCTACGGCCGAGGTGAAAGTGCCACTCTATTTCTGGCGTAAACAGCGATTGGGAGTGGAAGAAGCCGCCAGCAAGCTGGTGCAGTCCCGACACGAGCATCAGGCGACTTTCCAAGAACTTTCATTCGGAATCAAGGACCAGTTCCTGATCGCCAAGACAGCTGAGCGCCTGCTGGCTTTGTATGAACAAGGCATTATCCCTCAGGCTGCTACTAGCTTGGAATCTGCCATGGCGGGCTACGAGACAGGCAAAATTGACTTTCTGACGCTGATTAACAACCTGACAGTCCTCCTCAATTTTGAGATGGATTATTACAAAGAGCTCAGCCATCAGAAGAAGGCACTGGCCCGGCTGGAGGAATTAGTGGGGGTGAAGATTCAGTAGGCAGTAGGCGGAGGGCAGTGGCCGGTGGCCAGTTCTGGTTCGAGTGTGACGCACTTATAGGCTGAGGAGGTAGATGATGAATTTTGTTAAGCGATCCATGTTTCGTAGGGGCCTTTCCGGGGTTGTGGTTCTCGTTGCGATTGTGGGCATGGGACTCTACTTCTGGAAAGGCCCCGGGAAAGCAACTCGATTCGGTCAATTTCTCGGAAGCGAACCTGGGCACGGGCGCACGGAGGGAGAAACCTATTACTGTCCGATGCACACCACTTATAAGTCTGACAAGCCTGGCAATTGTCCCATTTGCAGCATGAAACTGGTGAGGCTTGAAAAAGCTCCATCCAACGGTCAAGGAAAGCCGGCGGGAAATTCGCCATCGATGCCGGGAATGCCTGGAATGCCTATGCCTTCAAGCGTTGGAAGTCAGGCCGCACCCGAATCCTCTTCGGGCCATACCATCTTTGTTGCGCCGCAGCGCCAGCAGCTCATTGGTGTCCAATCCGTGCCGGCCGCTTTGAGGTCATTGGTGAAGGAAATCCGCACCGTCGGCAAAGTGGCCTATGACGAAACCAAGTTGACTCACATCCATACCAAAGTGACGGGATACATAGAGCAGGTATTTGTCGATTATGTGGGCAAGATTGTCAAGATAGGCGATCCACTATTCACGATTTACAGTCCCGACCTGGTCTCGACCCAGGAAGAATATCTGTTGGCCCTGAGATCCCGAAATACTTTGAAAAGCAGCTCCTTCCAGTGGGTCTCGACCGGCTCGGAGAGTCTTCTGGAGGCGGCTCGCCAGAGATTGCGTCTCTGGGACATTACCGACGACGAAATAGAGACGCTGGAAAAAGAAGGGAAAGTAAAACGTGCGTTAACGATTTATTCCGCGGTCAGTGGCATTGTTACCGAACGGGCGGCCTACCATCATGGCAGATTCGTGAATCCTGAAATGGACCTCTATACCCTTGTTGATCTTTCCACCGTGTGGGTCATTGGGGAAGTTTACGAGTACGAATTGCCTTTTGTAAAGGTGGGACAAACAGCGGAGATCGAGTTTCCGTACGTCCCAGAAAAGAAATCGCTAAGGGGGAAGATCACCTTTACTTATCCCTACCTGGATCCCAAAAGTCGCACCGCGAAAGTCCGCTTTGAGTTTGCTAATCCCAACTTTGTTCTAAAGCCGGATATGTTTCTTAATGTGAAGCTGAGAATCAATTTGGGAGAACAGCTCGTGGTGCCAGAAGACGCAGTGCTGAACACCGGATCTGAACAGTATGTGTTCGTCGATAAAGGGGACGGCTACTTTGAACCGCGTCCCGTGAAGCTGGGTGCGGAAGCAGGTGGCTACTATGCCATCGAGAGTGGATTGAAGGCAGGAGATCGCGTGGTGACAGCCGCCAATTTCATTCTTGATTCCGAAAGCCGCTTGAAAGGGGCCTTTGCCAACATGGGGAAGCCCAGCGGCGAGGAAATGAGAAAATCTACCGCCGCTACGTCGAATTTGAAAGTCGACCTTGTGGAACCGAAAGTGGCCAAGGTGGGTCAG
>QHZQ01000353.1:8256-12032 GCA_003224725.1 Acidobacteriota bacterium
GACTTCGAAGGCCATGCTGAATCACTCGGGCAATGGCGAGTACGCCGGCAAAATCGACGTTCCGATGGCCTGGACCTGGCAAGCTACCATCTCGGTCAAGAAGGGTGACAAGCTCATGGGCTCGGTTCAAACGACACTGACGGCACGATAAGCAGTGAGCATTCAGCGGTCAGCAATCAGCCGTCAGCAAGCGGGATTGCGATCGAGCAGGACTTTTGGCGGATACAGGTGGATCGGGAGCACTGACTCATTCAACATTGAGCCGGCGCAGACTGAAAGCTGAGGGCTAATAGCTGAGCGCTTCAAAGACATGATTAACGCAATCATCGAATACTGTGCCACCCATCGCGGGCTCGTGATCACTTTAGTTTTGTCCCTGGTCGTGATCGGTGTCTGGTGCATGAGCAACGTGCCCTTGGATGCGATTCCAGACCTATCCGATCCGCAGGTCATCATTTACACGGAATGGCCGGGGCGCAGCCCGGATCTCGTTGAGGCCCAAATCACTACGTCTACGTCATCTTCGAGGAGGGCACTGACATCTACTGGGGACGGAGCCGCGTTCTCGAGTATATGAGCAAAATTACCGGGAAACTTCCGGAAGGTGTTACTCCGACACTGGGTCCCGACGCCACAGGCGTGGGCTGGGCGTTCGAGTACGCCCTGGTGGATAAGACGGGTCAGCACAACCTCGCGCAGTTGCGCTCGTTCAACGACTGGTACATGCGTTACTGGCTGGAGAGCGTGTCGGGCGTCGCCGAAGTGGCGCCGGTCGGTGGGTTTGTGAAGCAGTACCAGGTGAACGTCGATCCTAACAAATTGCTCGCTTATAACCTGCCCCTCCACAAAGTGATGGATGTCATTCGCAACAGCAACAATGAGGTGGGGGGGCGGGTGGTAGAATTCACCGGCAAGGAATATTTGGTGCGGGGAAGAGGCTATATCAAGTCTCTGGAAGACATTGAAAACCTGGCGGTCGGCTCCGATGGAATGGGCACTCCAGTTTTCGTGAAGAATATTGCCAGAGTCGAGCTTGGCCCTGATATGCGCCGTGGGATTGCAGAGCTCAATGGTGAAGGCGAAGTAACTGGGGGTATCGTCGTCGTGCGCTTTGGCCAGAATGTGATGGAGGTCATCCAGCGTGTCAAAGCCAAGTTGAAAGCAACCGAATCTTCGCTTCCTGAGGGTGTCCAAGTGGTAGTGACTTATGATCGGTCCGACCTCATTCAAAGGTCCATCGATACGCTCAAACACACCCTGATCGAAGAACTAGTCATCGTCAGTCTTGTGATCCTCATTTTTCTTTGGCACATCCCCAGTGCGACCATTCCCATTATTACCATTCCGATAGCCGTCCTCCTCTCATTCATTCCCATGTACGGCACGGGATTAACCTCGAACATCATGTCGCTGGGCGGGATTGCCATCGCTATTGGCGCCATGGTGGATGCGGCCATTGTCGTGGTCGAACAAACCCACAAAAAGCTGGAGCATTGGGAAGCGGAAGGGCGCCCGGGCAGTGCAACGCGTGTCATCATCGATGCAGTCAAGGAAGTGGGCGGGCCGAGTTTCTTTTCTCTTCTGGTCATTGCCGTTTCCTTTATGCCTATCTTCGCTCTTCAGTACCAGGAGGGGCGGCTCTTCAAACCGTTGGCCTTTACCAAGAACTTCTCCATGGCCATCGCTGCGGTACTGGCTATTACGCTTGATCCCGCAATGCGATTGCTCTTCATGCGCACCAGAGAATTCGGCTTCCGTCCCCGCTGGCTCGCCAAAATCGCCAATGCCATCCTGGTGGGAAAAATTCATAGCGAAGAAAACCATCCCATCAGCCGCCCTTTAATGCGCATCTACCATCCTGCAGTGCGGTTTGTGCTCAATCACAAGTGGCTGGTCATTACGCTGGCGGCCCTGCTGGTGGTGGCTACTGTCCCCATCTTCGAAAAACTAGGATCAGAGTTTATGCCGCCGCTGAACGAGGGGACGATTCTTTACATGCCCATCACCTTGCCTGGGATATCAGTGACGGAGGCCGGCAAATACCTCCAAATTCAAGACAAGCTGATCAGGCAGTTCCCCGAGGTGCAAAGCGTTTTTGGGAAGATTGGGAAGTCGGAAACCTCTACCGATCCTGCTCCTCTCAGCATGGTAGAAACGACGGTGGTGTTGAAGCCTGAAAAGGAGTGGAGGAAGGTGCGGCGCGATCGCTGGTACTCCTCTTGGGCCCCCGAGTTGCTGAGGAGCGGGCTCCGAAAGATTTGGCCCGAGGAAGGCCCCATGAAATGGGAAGATCTCATCGATGAGATGGACCGCGCGGTGCAGATTCCCTCCTTTGCCAACGCCTGGCTGTTTCCCATCCGCACGCGCATCGACATGATCACGACGGCCGTGCGTACACCGGTTGGAGTCAAAGTACTCGGACCCGATTTACCAACCATCGAAAAAATCGGCTTGGAGCTGGAGCAGGTTCTGCAGAGTGTTCCGGGAACCCGGAGTGCGTTTTTCGAGCGAGTCACCGGTGGCTACTAACTGGATTTTCAGGTGAAGCGAGAAGAAGCGGCTCGCTTTGAGCTTAGCGTGGGCGATGTGAACGACATTATTGAGTCGGCTATTGGCGGCAAAAATATTAGCACCACCATTGAAGGCCGAGAACGCTACCCGGTCAATGTCAGATACGCCCGCGAGCTTCGCGACAACCTGACCAAGCTAAGCCGGGTGCTGGTGCCAACGCCAACAGGAACTCAGGTTCCGTTGTATCAGCTCGCCGACATCACTCTGCGGACCGGCCCATCCATGATCAAGAACGAAGAGGGATTTTTGGCTGGATTTCTCTACGTAGACGTGGTAGGACGCGACATGGGCCGCTACGTGGAAGAAGCTAAGCGTGTCGTCGCCGCAAAGGTTCAGTTGCCAGCCGGTTACCGGTTGGTTTGGAGCGGCCAGTACGAATACTTGCAAAGAGTCATTGAACGTCTCTGGTTAGTGGTACCGATCACTCTCTTCATTGTTTTCCTTTTGCTTTATTTCAATACCGGCTCGATTGCCAAGACGGTGATCATTTTGCTCGCGGTGCCTTTCTCAGCCATAGGTGCTATCTGGTTACTTTACGTCCTCAATTACAACATGAGTATCGCGGTCTGGGTGGGTTTGATTGCGCTGCTGGGAGTGGATGCAGAGACAGCCGTGTTTATGCTCTTGTACCTGGATTTGGCCTACGAAGAAAGGAAAGCCAAAGGAAAAATGAAATCCATTGCAGATCTCAAGGAAGCTATTGAGGATGGCGCGGTAAAGCGCCTTCGGCCAAAGGTAATGACCGTAGGCGTGATGTTTATGGGGCTCGTTCCCATCATGTGGTCAACGGGTGCCGGTTCCGACGTGATGCGGCGCATTGCCGCTCCCATGATTGGTGGCATTTTTACGTCCTTCATTCTGGAACTGTTGGTCTACCCGGCGATCTACGAAATCTGGAAAGGGTTCGAAGTGAGAAGGCTGGCCAGTGCTGAAACGGCCCCTTGATCCGGGCGAGCGCCAGATCGAAGATTTTGAGCCAGAACCCGTACCCGCTAGACTTCGCAACACAAAACGGAGAGGAGCTTAATATCTAGACTATGTGCACCACTGAGGCGATCCCCCTCACCCCCTTCCCCTCTCCCCCGAGTGGGGGCGAGGGGAGAGTAGACTCTAATTTATTAGATTATTCCCTCTCCCTGGGGAGAGGGGTGAACGCTTGATACCCAAATTATGCACTACTGGTATTAGCCCCTTATGTGCATCGA
>QHZQ01000354.1 GCA_003224725.1 Acidobacteriota bacterium
TATAGTGCCTGTCGGTAATCCGGACGGCCGCGCTCGTTGTTCTGAAGATAGCTGGGTAGGAGCGGATCCTCAGGTACATGAACGTGTCGGGATGGGTACTCGGGCAGATGGAACCAACTACGTATGGCCGATGGTCAAGCGGTTCCACCCCATGCAGGGAGCTCGGGTCGGCGAGTTAGGCAGTTATTTCAACGACCACGGCATCAATTTGATGCATGACGACTGGTTCGAGCCGATGGCAGCGGAAACACAGGCTTACCTGCGCCTGGCCCAAGATGAGTCGCCCGACTTCATTGTCTCACTTCATTCGCATAATAGCCGCCCTTCGGTGGAGCCCACGGCCTACGTCCCGCGGACCGTCAAGGAGACCATCCGGACATTTGCGAACCGCCTCTATGCACGTTACCGCACTGCGGGACTGCCAGCCCGCGAAGGCGGTCCCGAACCTGAAGAAGATGGTGCTACTTTCCCTCCACCTTCCTTCAATCTGGCAAGCGCGCTGCACCACGCTTGTGGCGGTGCGGCCTTCGTTCATGAGTGTCCATCGGGTGTGAAGGAGGGTCCTCCCGTCACGCACGAACAAATCCTTGCCATCGAAATGCTTCTCTATGAGGAGCTGTTTCAATTTGCGGTCCAACGCCCGGTACGGTGGCTATGAGACAGTATCATGGGATGGAAAAAATACTTGGGCCTGTTAAGCTCCTGCTGGCCGCAGGTTTCATATTGATGATACCGGCGGGCAGCAAACCATTTGCTGCTGAGGGTCCACTGTTCCGTACGGTTGAACTCAATGTCGGCGAGTCACAGGAGGTCGAAGTAAGCAACGGAAAAAAGGTGAACATCAAGGTGCTGCATCTTGAGGAAATCCGTGACGAGCTGTCTTCAGCAGTCCGCCGCGCACACGTCAGAGTTGAGGTCAATGGCGAGAGCGTAACGCTGACTTCTGCCACATATCAATTGCCGGTCACAATCGCTGGTATCCAAGTCGATTGCCCGATCACTAAAGGTTATCTCCGAGACAGCGAGACGGACAATTGGGGACTGGCCAGAGACGTACGTCTGCGGCTCTGGCCGGCCGGTTCGCCTTGGATTCCTCTAGGCACCTTTGTCTATCCCGTGCGACAGCGCTGGTTCGCCAGTGCCACGCAGATGGCCAACGAGCCTGTGTTCGTTGACGGAGGAGACATTCCTGGTTCCAGGAAGATTTACTATCACTACGGGTTGGACATCGGGGGAAGCGAAGGCAACGTCGAGGTGGTTTCCGCCACGGACGGCGTGACGGTTTCATCGGGGCTGCAGGTGCAGCCGGGACATAAAGACACCCCTGTAGACCCGCGCTACGACGTGGTTTATGTTCTGGATGATCAGGGCTGGTACTACCGGTACAGCCACTTGAAGACCATTGACGCAGCCATACAACCGGGGCAGACCGTGAAAATGGGTCAGAGAATAGGCGTGCTGGGGAAGGAAGGCGGCAGTGGCGGCTGGTCCCATCTCCACTTCGACATCCATAGCCGGCAGCCTTCGGGAAAATGGGGGATACAGGAAGGGTATGCTTTCCTTTGGGCCTCTTATCACCATCAGTACGCGCCCAAGCTTCTGGCAGTGGCCCGGCCGCATCATCTGACGTGGTCTGGTCGGAAGGTTCTGCTCGACGCTAGCCTGTCTCACGGGAACGGGTTGCGCTACCAATGGACCTTTACCGACGGGACGACGGCTTCCGGAGCGCAAGTTGAACGATGGTACGAACGACCAGGTTCGTACAGCGAGATCCTCCAGGTCACCGATGCCGACGGCAATGTCGACTACGACTTTGCCATTGTGCAAGTCATCGACCAGGAAACTCCCCAGCAACTTCCCCCAACGATTCATGCGAATTACTCTCCGACCTTCGACATCAAACCAGGCGACCCAGTTACCTTCAAGGTGCGTACTTTTCGTACCACTGACGGCAACGAAACCTGGGACTTTGGAGATGGCAGCCCACCGGTGACCGTTAAATCAGACGGCAATGTCAACCCTCTTGCCCCGGAGGGATACGCGGTGACTGTCCATCGCTACAAAAAGGCGGGACACTTTCTTGTCCGTGTGGAGCGCAGCAACAAGCAAGGCTCCAAAGCTGTGGCTCATTTGCATGTTCTGGTCGACCGCTGACAAGAGCGTGTCAGGTCGCTAAGTACGGGCGTGATATGGTGGCGTTCGGTCCCAATCTCTCCGATCATGCCGGCCCGTATAGCCGACTTGCCAACACCCAGGCGGCAGATAAGGAGCGACATCTTCAAAAAGCCTTAAAAAATTGTCACGCCTAGGCGTAGCGAGCGACCTCAGACCGCCGAGGAGTGCAGTTCTATCGGCTACGGACGCCTCACCCGGCCTTCGGCCACCCTCTCCCACTGGGAGAGGGGCTGGGGGTGAGGGGACGGCAGCTTAACAAATTTGACCGAAATGTGAATTTCGTCGCCACCTAGTGGGACTAGGAGTCTGTCGGAGAAAGAAAATTGGTTGAGCATCGTTGATCAAGAGTGAAACGAGTCAAGTGAAGTTGAGCAGCTTTGCGAGCCCAGCCGCTAAGTTTTGAGGCTGGTGCGGTCGCTTTTCATGCTTGGGAGGTTGGGTCGGATGCAGTGTCGTGACCTTTTAAGCTACTTGCAGACAGAGCGTCGCCCGGAACAACTTCAGCAGGTTGTGGGTCAGACAAATCACCTGCCACTCATCCGACACTTTGTCTCGGCCTCGAAACGAGAAACGCCGGAATCCCCGCACCTGTTTGATCTGGCCAAAGACGGGCTCGACGATGGCCTTGCGCATTTTATAAAGGGCCCGCCCTTGGGGCGTCTTCAGCTTCTGCCGCATCTGCTCGCGCACCGTCGCTTCGGCAGAAGGCGAGCTGTGGCTCTCTGGGACCGACTCGGTAGGCTTCTCTCGGTCGGGGGCCACATACAAATCAATGGGGTTCAACTTATCGTGGGTCACATTCGCTTCACTAAAATAACCCGCATCCGCCGAGCCCTTCTCCGGTTTCTGCCCCAGGTTCTGCTCGACTTGCTCCAACATCGGCACCAGTTGTTGTTGGTCGTTGGCCTGTTGGGTGACGGCGGCCGCCACGATGATCTGGGCCTGGCTGTCCACCGCGACTTGAGCATTGTAGGCCTGCTCAAAGCTCTTGGTCGCCCCGTCCTTCATGATCCTCGAATCCGGATCGGTAAAGTTGCGTTGGGCCTTGGGCTCGGGCTTGGCCTGTTCTGGGTCAGAGACGTGGGGCGAAGGGCCCTTGGCCTTCTGTCCGGTTTGTTGCTCTTGCCGTTGCCGCTCGGCGATGCGAGCGCGAGCCGCCTCGGCCTGCTGCTCGGCTCGCGCCTGGGCTTCCTGCTCCAGAGCCCGCTTGGCCTCGCGAATCTTCTTCAGCCGGGTTTCCCGTTGGGCCAGTTCCGCCGGCAATTCGTCTCCCCGCCGCCCCGGGCCGTATTGCCTATCCTCGGACGCGTCGACGGCTTGGGCTTGCGCCAACAGCTGGGCTACTTCTTGTTCCAGTTTTTGTTCTGCCTCGCTCATCCGTTCATAGCTCATCGCCTTGTGCTTCGACGCGTTGGCTTTGATCTTCGACCCGTCCAGCGCTACGTGCCCCAGCTTCACCAGCCCCGCGGCTTGACACAGCTTCAAAACCTGCTGGAACAGGCGGGCCAGCGCCTTCAAGTGACGCTTGCGAAACTCCGCCAGGCTGTCGTGATCCGGATGCTGATTGGCCGCCAGCACCCGATAGGGAATCTCCTCATAGGTGGCTCTCTCGATCTTCCGCGACGAGGGCTTGCCCATGCAGTAGGCATACAACAAGAGTTTGACCATCATCGCCGGATGAAACGGCGGCTGCCCGCGACCGTCGCCTTCTTCATAGGTCGAGAAAATAGGACTCAAGTCCAGCTCATCGACCACATCGCTGAGAAACAGAGCCAAGTGCCCTTCGGGAAGCCAATCGCGCAGGGCCGGCGGCAAAAGAAACAGTTGCTCCGGGTTGTAAGGTCTAAAGATTTTCATGGCACATATTATAGTGCCTATTAAAAACTTGTCTACAACATCTTGTGTTTCTCCGACAGACTCCTAGTGTAAGGAAAAGGCCTTTGCTGCTTTGGCTCCCCCCTGCGGGCAAGTAACTTCAATCGGGGTGTTTCCCGCCAGTCGCTCTCCGTCGGTGCCGCCTGATGGGGCGACTAACGGTTTACGAATCCGAAACACAATCCTGGTGCTTAATTTGGTAAATTAACTCGGTGGCCTAGGTTAACTCGCTACGGCGCATTCACAATATCAAATGTTGAGGTCTTTAAGACGGGGTTGTTGTGGCTGGTTACGGCCTATAACACGCGAGTGCCCATGTTGATCGCATTCGATCCTACCGGCCTCGGGCCAGGGATCTGAGACCTGCTGGCTCGCCGCTCGCGGCACGATCTAACCAT
>QHZQ01000355.1 GCA_003224725.1 Acidobacteriota bacterium
ACTTAAGACATACGACGAAGTGAGCAAAGGTGGGTAAAACGGTGAAGCAGACAAAGAAAGACAGACTGGAAGCAGCCGGCTGGAAAGTGGGGTCTACCGCAGACTTTCTCCAGCTTAGCCCGGACGAACTGGCGTTCATTGAAATGAAGCTAGCCTTGGCAAGGAACATCCGAACCAGGCGGCTGCGCCGGAAGCTTACCCAAAGTCAGTTGGCCAAGCTCATCAATTCGAGTCAGTCACGGGTTGCAAAGATGGAGGCGGCCGACGCCTCCGTTTCGCTCGACCTCCTCATACGCGTCTTGCTGGGCCTCGGTGCGTCGCGCAAGGAAGTCGCACACATCATCGCTTTAAAAAGCAAAGACGCTGCCTAATGCATTGGTTGCAAGAAATGCTTGTGACTCAGGTTCTGATGGTGAATAACAGATAAATTCCACTCGCCCCGAAAATGAGATTCGGGGCCCAGGCTGCCAGGAAGGGGACGAGCTTGCCGGCTCCACCTACCTGTTCAAAGAAGTTCAGCGTCACCCAGTACACGATGCCAATCAAAATGCTCAGCCCAAAACCGTAGAGGGATCCATGTCTCCCGGTAGAAAAAGAGAAGGGAATCGCAATCATGCACATGATCAAGCTGACCAACGGAAATGACAACTTCTTATGCAGGGCCACCGTCAGCTTGACCACGTCAAAACCGCTCCGTCTTAAATCCTCGGTATACTCTCGGAGCTCCTTATAATTCATTTGTGAAGATTCTTTCACTTCCTTCTTGAAATATTGAGGACGCTCTGTTATCTCGGGGAAACGGGCCCTACGAAATTTTTGGAACTCTTGGGTTCGCTGAGATTCGAATCCATACGACCAGCCTTCTTCAAAGATCCACGTTTTCTGGTCATCCACCCAGACGGCTCGATTAGCAAAGAGCCGACGCTTGATTTCAAAACTGACTGGGTCAAACTCAAAAATAGAAACTTCTCCAAATAGATTTCGATCTTCGTCAAAAAAATTGTAATTGAAGATTTTGGTTTCTTGACCCATCATCCATTTTCGATCAGGACGAGAATAGGTTTGAGGGCCTCTGCCTTTGATGACGTTGCGCAAAGCATCCTGTTTCTGATTACTGGAGGGTAGGATATATTCCTGAAGCGCAAAGGAGAGGAGACTGATTAACGCGGCTACGAGCAAAAGGGACCACGAAAGGCGATACAGACTAATCCCAGAAGCCTTCATGGCAATGATTTGGGAAGTGCGCGTCAAGACGCCGAAATTCACCAAAACGCCTACTAACATACTGACGGGAATCATGTAATAAGCAATCTGGGGCAAGAAATACCGAAAGTAATTGAACACCACGCTTGGGGGGATTTTGTTTTCCACAATATCATTGAGTAATTCAAAGAAGGTGAAGACGATGAAGATGATCATAAATGCAGCCAGGACGAGAAAGAAATAAACAAAAAATCCTTTGATGACATATTTATCTATAATGAGTGGCAAAGCGGTCCGGATTTTTCTCTGCTTGGTTTTGAGATTACTAAACAACCCATTAAGGGTGAAAGCTTCTTCCTTCTGCCTCCATGGGCCAAAGAGTTCTCGGGATAGGACCGATGACAGCTGCTGAAAGGACCGGCTCCACTGCAAATGTTTGTCTGCTGTCAAGAGCAGGTAAATCCCTGATAATAGGAAAATCATGTTAGCCATCCATGGACCGACCCAGGGAGGAATTCGACCGTTTCTGGCAAAGTTCATCCCCTGAAAGAAGAGGAGGTAATAAACCAGAAAGACCCCGAGACTCACGACAAAGCCATAGGATTTTCCCCCTCGTTTGCCGATCACTCCCAACGGTATTCCCAATATGGCAAAAATAAAAACGGAGAAAGGTAGTGCCAGCCTCCTACTGATTTCAACAGCCTTGTCCCTGCGTTCTCGTTCGGCCGAGGTCTGATCGGTGTCACTGGAGGATCCCTTCTGGAGTAGCTCCCAAATATCCATTTCAGAGATTTTTTTATGCAGCACATCTTCTGGGGGTCCGTTAATGGAGGCAACAGGAATATCGGTTTGGTCGAAAGTAGTCAGGCGATAAACCTCCGGCCTCTTGTTGATGACGGAATGAACTGCTCCCTCGGAAAGATGAAGCTGCAGTTTCCGTAGGTCAGGGTAACTGATCAGGTTGCCCGTTCGGGCCAAGGTGATTTCTGGTTTATCCTTGTTAGAGATATCTGCGAGAAAAATCCCTTTCCAACGTGATTTGTCGGCGGTAATATCCTGGATATACAAAACCTTATTGGAGAACTGCTCTTCGAATACGCGTGGCCGGACTTCAGTGCTAATAGACCTTAAGGCAATATCGTTCTTCATTAACTTGAAGCGACAATTCACCCTTGGCTCCCAGCACGTGGAGTTCGACAAGGCAACCAACCAGGCGATACTTGAGAAAGCTACTACCGGCAACAGGAGATTCTTGATAGCGACTCCGCTGGATCGCATCGCAGTGATTTCGCTGTCGGCTGAAAGACGACCAAAGCAAATTAGAATCCCCAAAAGCACGGCCATGGGAATCGAAAACGTGAGAACCCCAGGCAGGATGTAAATGAAAATCAACAGGACTTCTTGTAAGGTCACGTTCTTCTGGACCAAAAGTTCCAGTGGCTTCCCTGTAGCTCGGGTTACCAGGACGAAGCTGAATACCAGAAGACCCAGAAAAAACGGACCTTGGATTTCGAGGAAAACATATCGTCTTAAGGTCTTCATTGCCACCCGAGCCCAGGCTTTTACTCGAATATTAGGAGGAAATTTTGTATGATAACAAGTTGAAAATTAACCGGAAACCCGGTGAGTCTCAAACCCGGTCGATATTAGCACGGGCTAAAAAGACTCTCAATAGTTGTAAAACGGAAGACCACTTATGAAAACCAAGGTCGCCTTTCTTTGGCATATGCATCAGCCGTTTTATAAGGATTTAGTAACCAATGAATATGCTCTCCCGTGGGTACGTTTTCATGCTCTGAAGGATTATTACGGGATGGTTCATTTGTTGCGATTTTTTCCGAAGGTACATTTGACTTTCAATCTGGCGCCATCTCTACTAGTCCAAATCCAAGATTATGCCGATGGTAAGGCCCACGACCCCTTTTTCTATTTGGCATCAAAGCCCGCCGACGCATTATCCTCAGAAGAGCAGAGTTTTCTCTTGCGCTACTTCTTTCAAGCAAATGAATTCACATTGATTAAGCGATTACCTCGCTACCGGGAAATTTTTGAAAAAGTGCGTCATTTTCAAAGCCAAGAGGAAATAGAGCGACTTTCCAAGCGCCTCTCAAATCAAGAATACCTGGATCTTCAAGTCTTGTCGCAGTTAGCCTGGTTCGATGAATACTACTTGCGCGACGACCCGGCCATCAGAGAATTAGTGGCCAAAGCCAGGAATTACAGTGAACAAGACAAGCTGATGGTAAGGAAGAAAGAGCTCGAACTGATCAATAAGGTAATTCCTGAATACAAAGCAGCCCAGGAAAATGGGCAGATTGAGATTTCAACTTCCCCTTTTTACCACCCTATTCTTCCTTTGTTATGCGATTCGCGCATTGCCAGGGAGAGTCTTCCCACAAGCGAGTTGCCGCAGAAGCGATTTGTGTATCCGGAGGATGCGGAAATCCAGCTAACCAAAGCTGCCGAGTTCTATGAGAAGTTATTTGGGGTTCGACCTGTCGGCTTATGGCCCTCAGAAGGTTCCGTATCAGATGCCGTTCTCGATATTGCATCGAAGTTAGGTTTTCAATGGACTGCTACTGACGAAGGGATCATTGCCCGAACCCTGGGAATCGGATTCAATCGTTCAGACGGAGGGAGGTTAGATCAACCCGAGAATCTATATCGTCCGTATCAATATGCCTCAAACACGCACCAACATACCATCAAGGTGGCATTTCGTGACCATTATCTTTCAGATTTAATTGGCTTTTCGTACCAGTTTGTGCCTCAACCTGAGGCGGCTCGGGACTTTGTGGGAAAGCTAAAACAAGCCGGCGAGTCTGCTCAACGCCGCGGCATCATGGAGCCTGTTGTATTTGTCATCCTGGATGGAGAAAACGCCTGGGAGTCGTATTGGGAGAACGGAAGAGAGTTTCTGGCAGAGATGTACCAGCGTATTTCTGACGATCCTCTGACGCGGTAACGATGCAGCAGGCAACCAGTCAATTCCAATCTCCTCCGCAAATTCAGCATATATTTCCTGGCTCCTGGATCAACTCCAACTTTCGTGTTTGGATAGGACATCCTGAAGATAATTTGGCTTGGGAGCATCTCTACGACGCCAGAGAGTTCCTCGAGAAAATGGCAACTGAAGGTGTTTCAACAGATGTTCTCACCAAAGCTAAAGAAGAACTTTACATTGCAGAGGGCAGTGACTGGTGCTGGTGGTACGGCGATGAGCACGGCTCAGCTAATGATCGTGAATTCGATGCGCTCTATCGGAAGCATCTTTCAAACATCTATGTGATATTGGGGGCCGAGCCGCCCGATGCGCTTTCCCAACCGATCAAGCGACATCCGCCTCGAGTGAACTGGGTTGAGCCCAGCAGCCAAATTACTCCAGTGATCGATGGCAGGGTGACCAGCTACTTCGAATGGCTTGGAGCAGGCAGCATTCGTGCTTATCATGACTTCACCACGATGCATAGCTCGATGAAACTGGTCGATGAAATTCTTTATGGTTTCGACAACCAATTTGTCTATCTACGAGTTTCTTTCCACAACAAGCTCTCAGAGATGTCTATAACGGACCTAGAACTCAAGGTTCAGCTTAACCGGCTGCGCTTGCGCTTAAGGATTAATACGCAGCACTTAGACGAAGTCATTATGGTTATGACTGAAGACTCCGACAAAAGCATTCTGTTAGAACCACCAGATTACCAAGTGAAAGCATTTGACATCGTCGAATTGAAAATCAGTCGTCAAAAAATTGCGAAAAGCCTTGATGAGAAAATTGCATTTAAGGTTATTGCCTTTGTTGACCGGATGCCGGTGGATGTGATCCCAGATCCACGCAGCCACGAGATTCAATCAAAACTCTGGCCGTGATGAAACGTCTGATAATGTATATTATGTAAACTAATATGCCTGGGAATCCGCAAAAGCCTCTCGGAGTTTCAATTGAGACTGATTACTTTATCGTTGCTCCCTAAACGCTCGTTGCTTCCCAAAAGCCGAGGGGCAGTTGGGTTCTTCAACTCGAGGCTGAGAGCCACCTTCATGACCTCAGCGATCGAACTCACGAAGTGGAAACGGAGTGCCTTGCTTACTTCCAATGGCAAGTCCTCACGCACATTCTTCTCGTTCTCCTTGGGCAATATTACTTCTTGAATGCCTACGCGATGAGCCGCCAGAACTTTTTCTTTGATTCCGCCCACAGGCAAAACCTTACCCGTCAAAGTAATTTCTCCGGTCATAGCAACCCTGGGTCGAACAGGACGTCCTGTTAGCAGTGACACCAGCGTGGTGACCATTGTTACCCCTGCAGAGGGACCATCCTTTGGGATTGAGCCGGCGGGAACATGGAGATGAATGTCGCTCTTATAGAAGAAGTCTTCGTCAATTCCTAGTTCTCTAGCGTGGGCTCTCACCCAAGTAAGAGCCCCTTTTACAGACTCCTGCATGACGCTACCCAGTTGGCCCGTCGTGGTGAAATTCTTCTTACCCTTCATACGACTCGCTTCTTCAAAGAGAACATCTCCTCCCGTGGGGGTCGAGGCTCATCTTCCAGAATGAATCTGGGAGCCACTAATATATCAGGCAATGTATCTACTTCGATCTTCACCAAGTCTTTTTTTCCTTCAACCAACTGGCGAGCCCGCTTACGGCAGATTCTGGAAATTTCTCTCTCCAGGTTTCGCAAACCGGCTTCGCGGGTGTAATACCGAATCAAATGACGAAGGGCATCGTCCGAGAACTGCAAGTGCTCCCCCAGTGCCACGCCGTTTTCGTGTGCCTGTCGTGGGATGAGGTAGTGCTCGGCAATTTTTAACTTTTCTTCCTCAGTATAGCCATGCATCTCAATCACTTCCATTCGGTCCAGTAAAGCTGGAGGGATCGTGTCCAGAATATTGGCAGTGGTAATGAAAAGGACTCTCGATAGATCAAAAGGAACATCCAAATAGTGATCCCTGAAGCTGTGGTTTTGTTCTGGGTCTAAGACTTCGAGAAGCGCGGAAGCAGGGTCACCACGAAAATCAGTCCCAATCTTATCGACTTCATCCAACATAAAAACAGGATTCCTTTCTCCAGCTCGGCGGATTCCTTGAATAATTTGGCCCGGCAAAGAACCTATATAAGTTCGCCGGTGGCCTCGAATTTCAGCCTCATCGCGAATTCCCCCCAAAGAAAGTCTGACGAATTTGCGGCCCAACGCGTCCGCAATGGACTTACCAAGGGAGGTCTTACCTACTCCGGGAGGTCCGACAAAACAAAGTATGGGAGCCTTCCCTTCCGGTCTGAGCTTTAGAACCGCCAGATATTCTAGAATCCGTTCCTTTATTTTCTCTAACCCATAATGATCGCGGTCCAAAATACCCCGTGCCCGTTGAATATTGATCTCCGACTCTGCCAATTTGTTCCAAGGCAGCGAGACTAGCCAATCCAAATAAGTCTTGGAAACGGTGTACTCAGCCGAAGCCTGAAGCATCTTGGCCAAGCGCTTGAGTTCCCTGAGAGCTTCGGCTTTGACCTCTTCTGGAAGCTTGGCTTCTTCAACGCTCTTCTTGAGCTCCTCTATTTCGCCAATTGCATCATCCCCTTCCCCCAATTCCTTTTGGATGGCTTTGAGCTGTTCCCGCAAATAAAACTCACGCTGGTTCTTTCCGACTTCATCTTGAACCTGAGACTGAATCTTTCCCTTAAGTTCCAGGATCTCGACTTCTCGCGTCAACTCCAAATGTAATTTCTCCACACGCTTCCAAACATCCAGAGTCTCCAAGAATTCCTGCTTGTGTAAGGTAGAAAGAGACGAAAGGACCGAGGCAATAAAATCAGCCAACTGCGATATATCCTGCAGATTAAGCGCGATCGTTACCAGGTCAGAAGAGAGCCCGGGAGATAGCGTGACTATCTGCTGAAAGAGTGTTTCAATGCTGCGACGCATCGCTTCCGCTCTTGACTCATTTTGAACGGAAACAATATCGTCCAAAGGCTCTATCCTTGCTTTAAAGTAAGGGTGAGTCTGGACGTATTCTTTAATACGAAACCGCCTCAGCCCTTGCACGATAACCACGAGATTATTGTCTTTGACTCGGACTTGCTTGGAGATCACACCTAGCGTTCCAACTGAAAATAGATCAATTTCCTGTGGATCATCCAACGATGGATCGCGCTGAGCGATAACCCCCAGGTATTGGTTATCCGAGGAACTGATGTCTTCAATGATCTTGATAGAACTCTCCCTGCCAACTGTGAGTGGAAGCATGGAAAATGGAAACAGTACCGTGTTCCGAATGGGAAGAACCGGGATGGTTTCCGGCACCTTTATGTTTTCATTAGATTTGGGGTCTTGAAAAACTACGACCCCGTTTTCGTATTTGCTCATTCGCTTTAGATCCTTTCGAGGCATTACCCTCAGCTCATACGTATAACTCTATAAAACCTGAGCGCGCCTTTGTCAATTCAGAGAACAGCCTTAAATTTACTCTTGACAAACTGAACTCATCCTATTATAAAATACAGTTGCGAATAGCACTCTTTGCCGAAGAGTGCTAATAACTATCTGTAACCTATTAACAAATAAGGAGAAAAGTCTATGAGGCTAAGGCCGTTACACGATCGGATTTTGGTCAAAAGAGTGGACCCCGACGATGGGGCAAAAGGGGGAATTATCATTCCTGACACAGCCAAGGAAAAGCCGCAGGAGGGAGTGGTGGTGGCGACAGGCAACGGAAAAATCTTGGAAAATGGCACTCGATTGGAGATGAGTCTGAGAGAAGGAGACCGAATTTTGTTTGGCAAATACTCCGGTACGGATGTCAAGATCGATGGAGAAGAATTTCTGATAATGCGCGAAGATGATGTCTTAGCCGTGACCGAAGGGGCGGCAAAGACGAAATCCACCTCGAAATAGTTTGATAACGAAAACATCATAATTTTAATCTTAAGGAGCAAATTATGGCAAAACAGATTGTTTGTGGTGAAGATTCTCGCCAGGCACTCTTAAAAGGAGTGAATAAGCTGGCAGATGCGGTGAAGATTACCCTTGGGCCGAAGGGTCGCAATGTGGTGCTGAACAAGAAATTTGGTTCACCCACCATTACTAAAGATGGCGTTACCGTGGCCAAAGAGATCGAGTTACCTGATTCCTTGGAGAACATGGGTGCCCAGATGGTGCGTGAAGTAGCCTCTAAGACTAGTGATGTCGCAGGCGATGGGACGACTACGGCGACCGTTTTGGCACAAGCCATATTCCGTGAAGGGGTGAAAACGGTGGCTGCCGGTGCCAACCCCATGGCTCTGAAACGGGGGATCGACAAAGCAGTTGAAGCGGTCGTGGAAGAAATCAAAAAACTGGCTAACTCGGTCAAGGGCGAAATGATTGCCCAGGTGGGGACCATATCGGCAAACGGTGACAGTAAGATTGGCAGCATCATCGCCGAGGCCATGAATAAGGTGGGGAAAGACGGGGTCATAACGGTGGAAGAGGCCAAGACAATGGAGACCTCGCTGGAGATCGTGGAAGGCATGCAGTTTGATCGCGGCTATCTCTCTCCCTATTTTGTGACCGACCCGGACCGGATGGAATGCGTTCTGGAAGATACCCACATTCTCATTCATGAAAAGAAAATCAGTACCATGAAAGATCTGCTCCCGGTCTTGGAGCAAGTGGCCAAGCTCGGCAAGCCGTTGCTGATTATTGCGGAAGAAGTGGAAGGGGAAGCTCTGGCCACCCTGGTGGTTAACAAACTGCGCGGAACCTTAAGTGCCGCCGCCGTTAAAGCTCCCGGCTTTGGCGACCGACGTAAGGCCATGCTGGAAGACATCGCCATTCTGACTGGCGGAAAAGCCATTACCGAAGACTTAGGCATCAAACTGGAAAACCTGAAAATCGAGGATTTGGGTCGGGCCAAGCGGATCGTCATCGACAAAGACAACACCACAATCGTTGAAGGAGCGGGCAAACCCAAGGAGATTGAAGGCCGCGTCAAACAGATCCGAGCGCAGATTGAAGAGACCACATCGGACTATGACCGGGAGAAGCTGCAAGAACGATTGGCAAAACTGGTGGGTGGCGTTGCGGTGATCAAAGTGGGTGCAGCCACCGAGACCGAATTGAAGGAGAAAAAGGCTCGTGTGGAAGACGCCATGCATGCCACGCGTGCCGCCGTGGAAGAAGGCATTGTCCCAGGTGGCGGCGTGACCTTTGTTCGGGCCATCCCGGCGGTGGCAAAATTGAAGCTCGAAGATGATGAGCAGATTGGTGCCGATATTGTTCGAAGGGCTCTGGAAGAGCCTTTGCGACAAATTGCCGCCAACGCCGGTATTGAAGGCGCGGTCACGGTTGAAAAGGTAAAGTCAGATAAGCGCGAAGCCTTTGGCTTGAACGCTGAGACCGGTGAATTCGAGGATCTGGTGGCCAGCGGGGTTATTGACCCTGCCAAGGTGGCCAGGACTGCACTGCAGAATGCGGCCTCGGTGGCAGGACTGCTGCTCACCACGGAAGCTTTGGTTTCAGAAATTCCGGAGAAGAAGAAAGAGCCAGCCATGCCTCCTGGCGGCGGCGACATGTATTAAACACAAATCTGATTTCCTGGAGGCGACCAGTCTCGCAAGCTGGTCGCCTTTTTTGTTGCCCAAATAAAATGAGGAAAATTCTGTGCGACTGAACTTTTCCGTGGAACCCAGGAACAAATTGGCTGAGACTGCACTCCAGGCAGCCCGGGCTGCTGGCAGAATTCTCATGAAATACTTCCTGGAAAAGGCTGAAAACTTCCGAAGATTCAAAGGAAGAAATGACCTGGTGACGTCTGCCGATTTAGAGTCCTGCCGAATAATTAAGAAACATCTAAAACGTTCTTTTCCGAATCATAGTTTTCTCTTCGAGGAAGAAGAATATTCCGAAAATAACGGATCAGATTATCCTGGATTGTGGACCCGTTGGATGGAACCACCTTCCACAACCGCGGTCTTCCCTTCTTTAGCGTCATGATTGCGCTGCAGATCAGGAAAAGGATAGAACTGGGCCTGTCTTATTGCCCTTTCACCAGCGATCTATTTATGAGTTGGAGGGGAAAAGGCAGCTTCCGGAGAAATAATCGGTTTCGCCTTCACAAGCCACTGCAGGTTTCCAAGATCAAAGAATTGGAAGAAGCCATCATCGGATACAGCTACGGGAAGACGGAGCCTCAGGCTGAACAAATTTCCCAGATTTTGAAGAGACTGCTTCCTTCCTGTCGGGCATTCACTCGTATTGCGGGCTCTGATATCGGATATGTGGCCTCCGGAGCTTGCGACGCATTCCTGGACAATAGCTCAACTCCCTGGGACTTTGCCGCGGCGGCGCTCATGGTCAGAGAAGCAGGCGGCAAAGTGACCGACTTTGCCGGCCGTGAATGGAACTCAAGCTCCAAAACAATCTTGGCCTCTAACAAAATATTGCACTCACAAGTGCTCAGCCTCATTAACACAAGTAACAGAGACTCAGCCCGAAGCTGAGAGCATTCTGAGGTCTAAAACTTCTTAGCATGAGAGTCTTTGCATGAGCCTTCAACGCCAGTGACAGAAGCTTTCTCGATATGCTAACATTAATTCGGTTATCGAGAAGAGGACTGTTCCATGGATGACGCGATCCAGTTTAAAGCGGCAGGTGACATTAAGCTTACTGTGCCTCTAGCGCAGGGCTTTGACAAAATCCTCTTTGACTTCATTCAGATCGCTGCGAGCAAGAGCGGCTTTGATGGAAAGGCCTCCAAACAGATTGCTGAAAGGATTTCGAAAAAAATATTCGCCAAAATCCAAATTGCTGATCAGGCTAAGAATCATCAAGAGGTCGAGATTTTCATGTCTCATGGCCGCGGGGAAATTACCATCAAGACGGACATCTTGGGATTAAACTTCAGTGAGGAAGAACAGTTCAACATAAGCTGAACCAACGGCGTGAACCTTCTGCCCTTGACTTGAGCTCTCGGTAAACTAATTTAACTCGATTCGCTCCCTTCGCGAAATCCCCTTCATGCAATTCAGACAAACGGCCGTCCTATGGCAAAAGTTCTCCATGATTTTCTTAGACAAGAAATCGAATCGTTACATCAGAAGAAGCTATTTCGAAAATTGAGGATTTTGGAAGGCCGGCAACTCCCGCAAGCAGAATTCGATGGTCAATCGGTTGTCAATCTGTCTTCTAACAATTATCTTGGACTCAATACCCACCCTGAACTTGTTAAGGCTGCCTTAAGAGCTACTGAGGAGTACGGTGTGGGATCAGGGGCTGTTCGTACGATCGCCGGGACCATGAAAATCCATATGGCGCTGGAGGAGAAGATTGCCCGGTTCAAGCAGGTGGAAGCCTGTGTCGTTTTCCAATCTGGGTTTGCGGCCAACGCAGGAACGGTCTCCGCCATTTTGGGAAAGGAAGACATCATTATCTCGGATGAACTCAATCACGCTAGCATCATTGACGGCTGCCGACTTTCACGCGCCGAGATCAAAGTTTTTCCTCACAAAAACCTGTCCGCTCTGGAAGGAATCCTTCAAGAAACCGAGCGTCACCCAGGCAAGAAGCTGGTTATCACAGATGGTGTCTTTTGAATGGAGGGTGACATTGCCCCGCTGCCCCAGATTGTGGAACTGGCCGAAAGGTATGGAGCCATCATGATGCTTGACGATGCCCACTCCAGTGGGGTTCTAGGCAGGAATGGACGTGGCACCGTCGATCATTACGGGCTTCATGGGCGAGTGGATATTCAAGTGGGCACTCTTTCTAAAGCCATAGGTTCTTTGGGGGGGTATGTCTGTGGGACCAGAACTTTAATCGAGCACCTTTACCACCGTGTGGCGGCTTGCTGTATTGCGGCTTTTGAGGTGCTGGAAAAAGAACCGCGGCTCATAGAGCGGTTGTGGCAAAATACGCGATTCTTTAAATCAGGCCTCAGTCGCCTCGGCTTCAATACCGGTGCCAGCGAAACTCCTATTACTCCTGTTATTGTCGGAAAAGGCGATCTGGCCATGCGATTTTCTGACGAACTTTTTAAGGAAGGTGTATTTGCTCAAGGCATCGGTTATCCGACGGTACCCGAAGCCAAATCTCGCATACGAACTATCGTGACCGCCACTCATTCCCGGGAGCAACTGCAATTTGCTCTGGACGTCCTGGAGAAGGTTGGCAAGCGGTTGGGAATCATCTGACCTTCGGGCTGTGTGGTTGCTTCTGAGACCGCCGAGACCCAAGACAATTCTCGTGCAGAGACGCGGAGGCACAAAGGTCGAAGATAGAAGATAGAGAATCGAGGATCGCGAGGCAAGTTTTGCGGTCTTCGAACTTCTATCCTCGATTGGTTGAGATGGATATCTTCATTCTGCAGGCTCGGTGGAGGCTTCTATCGCCATTCACAGAGAGCTGGGGGAATGACCTCTGCGGCTCTGCGCGACAAAGACAAACTTGAGTGATTCGTGAACTTCCAAGTAACCGTAGCAAGCAACCTCATACCGCCAAGGGCCGGGGCTCCCGAAGCAGCTGACCCCTCACCCGGTCCGCCGGCCGGCCGGCCACCCTCTCCCCAAGGGAGAGGGTGGGAGCTTTGAGAAGGCTCCCTGGGTGAGGGGACGGCAGGCAAACAAACTTGACCGAAGTTTGAACTTCATCACCACCAACTGACTCTTGAAAGGACCTTTCATGAACGAATTTCATCCACCTAGAAGAATCTTGCTCGGTCCCGGGCCCAGTGACGCTGACAATAGAGTTTTATTGGCTCTGTCCGCGCCGCTGGTCGGCCATCTCGATCCCGAATTCCTTAAGGTAATGGATGACATCCAAGCACTGCTCCGCTATGTGTTTGAAACGCAAAATAAATTGACGATCCCAATTTCTGGAACCGGCAGCGCCGGCATGGAAGCAGCTTTTGTAAACCTGGTGGAGCCTGGGGATTCAGTTGTGGTCTGTGTCAACGGTGTTTTTGGCGAGCGCATGAGCGATATCGTGGGAAGGTGTGGTGGAGCTCTCACACGAGTTGAAGCGGCGTGGGGTGCGTCGTTTGATTTTGATCAGATCAGGGAAGCTTTGACAAAGACGCATCCCGGAATCCTGGCCGTGGTGCATGCCGAGACGTCAACGGGTGTGCTGACTTCCCTTCCAAAAATCCGCAAAGTCCTGGACGAATTTCCGGAAACTCTTCTTTTGCTGGACTGCGTGACTTCATTGGGGGGACATCCAGTTGAGATCGATCGGTATCAGGTGGACTTCGCCTACAGTGGGACCCAGAAATGCTTGAGCTGCCCCCCTGGACTTGCGCCTATTACTCTTTCGGAAAAGGCAGTGAGTGTTTTACGAAGAAGGAAATCCAAAGTACCAAGCTGGTATTTGGATTTGACAATGGTCGAGAAATATTGGGGAGACGAACGCACCTACCATCACACAGCTCCCATCTCCATGAACTACGCCTTGCGCGAAGCATTGCGGATTGTTCATGAAGAGGGATTGGAAAATCGTTGGGCACGTCACCATCTCAATCATCGGGCATTAGTGGCTGGCGTGGAGGCCATGGGATTAACGATGCTGTGCAAACCGGACGACCGGCTCTGGAGTCTTAACACCATAAGGATCCCAGAAGGGGTCTCTGATGCCGGAGTTCGAACCCAATTGCTACAAGATTTTGGGATCGAGATTGGCGGTGGTCTAGGTCCGCTCAAGAACAAGATTTGGCGTGTCGGCTTAATGGGCTCTTCTTCCCATCGAAATAATGTTCTACTCTTCTTGAATGCACTCGAACAGGTGCTGTCCCAGCAAAGTATGAGTCTGGAACGCGGTGCCGCTGTTAGTGCCGCTATGAATGTTTATTACAATTGAATTCCGGGATGGCCCAATTCAATCGAAATTTCTGGCTCTATCTTGCCTCCGGGGCTATTTGGTCTCTAGGGTTAATGTCCTTTTTCCTGGTCTATAACCTTTACTTACTTGACCTCGGCTTCAATGAAGCTGTGATGGGACAAATCTCTTCGGCAATGACTTTAGGTAGTCTAACCATCACAGTCCCAGCAGGCCTGCTCTTGAATCGATACGGACTGAACCGAATGCTTCAGGTGAGTGTGATAGCTGCTGGAATCTCTTTGCTCTTGCGATCGTCGGTTGATGTTGCCTGGTTATTGACCCTTTTTGCATTTCTGAGCGGTGCAGCCATAGGAATTTGGATGGTCTCCACTCCCCCCTTCCTGACTCAAAATACCGCCTCTGAGACACGAAGCCGCGCTTTTAGCCTCACTTACGGAATCTCCATTGGCATGGGCGCCATGGCCGGACTTTTAGCCGGGCTTTCCCGATATTGGTGGTCATGGTTCGGTACGCCCGCTCCGCCCGACTTTTTGCTAAAGAAATATTGGCTGTATGCGTCTTCAGCTTTAGTTCTCTCCAGCTCTATCCTGTTACTGAGGTTAAAAGAAAATCCCGCAGGCGCGCCCATAGCCAGCGCACCCAATTTGTACACGAACAGCTTCCTCAGGCAATTACAAAGTCGACCGTTTATTCTGCGTCTTCTGATCGTGCTGATCTTCTGGAGCTTTTTTGTCGGCAGCTTCTCTCCCTTCTTCAATGTATTTTTCTCCAGGAAATACAACCAATCATTGCCAGGAATCGGCCTCATCTTTTCACTGTCACAGATTTGCCAACTGTCAGCAGTATTGAGCATGCCCTGGCTGATTCGTAAACTCGGCAGGGTCCCGGCTATCTTCTCCATGCAGTTGGCCGCGGCAGGTTTCTTGCCTCTGCTTGTCCTGATAGCTGATGTGCAACTGGCAGCTTTAATATATTTGATCTATCTGAGCTTCCAAGTGATGTGTGAACCGGCATTAGAAAATTTCATCATGGATTCCGTCTCGCCGGCGGAGCGAAACATGGTTTCAGCGCTTCGTTACATGACGCTGTTCCTCGTCCAAGCAGTTGCCGTCTGGATTACCGGATATGCCATTGCACAACTGGGCTATTCCCTTCTGCTAGTCGTGATTGCCATTCTGGGGATATCTGCGGCATTCACATTCTATCTTTTCTTCCACTCTGGGCCTATTTCCTCTTATGTTTCAACTGCGCGACCGCTTAACTAACCTGGCTCCGGATCTTTTTAGGGTTGTAAAGCCTCAGGCCCAGGTCTATAACCTCGATGGCATTCCGCTCATCAATGCCCGTGTCTATCCAACGGAGCGAATTGATTATCTTTTCTTAAAAAGGGCTTTTGACTTGTCGGCTTCCACGCTCCTGCTTATTGTTCTGGCACCGTTGCTGTTGCTCATTGCACTGGTGGTCAAGTGGAGCTCGGCCGGGCCAGTTTTTTTTAGACAGGAGCGAGTGGGTTTAAACGGGAGAAAATTCTGGATCTACAAGTTTAGAACCATGGAGATGGTCAGCCGCCACATAAGCGATACGCGATGGACCACACCCCAAGATGAGCGTATTACCAGGGCGGGCAAGTTTCTGCGCCGCACCAGTCTCGATGAGCTGCCGCAACTGCTCAATGTGTTCCGAGGAGACATGAGTCTGGTCGGACCCCGTCCAGAACGGCCGCACTTTGTCGAGATTTTTAAACGGGAAATCCCTGATTATATGGTGCGACATTACATGAAGTGTGGCATTACAGGGTGGGCTCAGGTCAACGGCTGGCGGGGAGATACCTCGATTCGCAAACGAATTGAGTACGACCTTTACTACATGCAACACTGGGCACTCTGGTTTGATCTGAAGATTATCCTGCTGACACTAACCCGCGGACTGTATCATCGAAACGCTTATTGATGACCACTCCCAAAGACAACCGCAAAGGCACAAGGTACATCAAAGATTGGACATTTGCGGCACCGAAAAACGTGGTTGACCCTCACCCGTCGCTTCGCGCCACCCTCTCCCACAAGGAGAGGGAGAACAATCAATGGGGGTGTGGCTCAAACCGACGTTTCATGCCACGCCCTTGCCACTGTGTCATGAAACGTCTGTTTGTACCCTTGAAGTCAGCGCTCTAATCCGT
>QHZQ01000071.1:0-26363 GCA_003224725.1 Acidobacteriota bacterium
TGATCCGGGATAGAGCACTCTCCGGCTTATAGTTGCTCATCAGGTTATCGATGCGATCAACTTCGTCTAGCGCCGCGCTTACAATGAGAGGCAACTGCCTGGCATCCGTTCCATAGACCACAATCGTATAAGTGCAAGCCATTGAAACACGGCTGTCTTCGTAACGAAGGAGTGGAGGATCTTTGGTTTTGGCCTGCGTTGGAAAGGCCAGGAGGAAGAGGATGGAAAGGGATATGACGTGGCTGCGTGAAGCCACTTGCCGACTAGACTTTCTTAACGGCATTCTCAATAGTAATTGAGTTTTCCTCGACGCCGTAATCAACTTCAAAAAAGGCGTGCGCGGAACATTCCTCCACAGTCTGAGCTGAGACTTCGTCTCAATTGGAGTCGGTCCCCTGTGCGGACGGGCCAGGAAGGCGGGCGTCTTGAAGAACCGCATGGCCAACAACTAATCCCTCGTGTCTGGAAGACGCATTGTTCTACGCCAAGGGCTTGGCCCCATAAGCGCTAACTTGGGATTTGTAACCATGGTCCATTTTGAACACCGCCCCAAAAACTTGGAAACGCAAAGACCGCTAAGGAGGGTGCCTGGTGACTACCGACGAAGTAACTAAGAGAGAATGGGAGGTGATTTTATAGGTGACACCTTCAATACACCTACGAAATCGTCAGGAACGCCGAGGGCACAGCACGGATCAAGTTTGGGATCCAATCATGCTTTTTCTTCCTTGGCGTACTTGGCGCTCTTAGCGTTTATTTTCTGGTGGCGGACTATGAGAAAACCTCACAAAGTTAGCGCTTACCTGGGGCGGCCCGCTCCGCTTGCCCCAGGCTACCTTCTGCTGTCCTTTCAGGGCATTCCCGGTTGAGGAGTTATCAGGCAGCATCGATGGTCACAGAGCTATGATACTTTTCGAAGCGAATATGTCGCTCGATCATGCACATATATTTCCGGAGTTCTCATCACGCTAGAAGCTATGGCCATCCAATCTTTTTGCAGGTGAGGGACCATGCCGCCGTCAACTATCAGCACATCCGCACCCCGACAACCGGCCGTCAACGCTGAGGGATGTCCCTCGAAAACCCACACCGCATGCCCGATGTATGCGAAACCTAAAAGAAACCCAAAAAACGGTACTGCCTTTGATATGCCTGATGTTAGAGCACTGAGTTCAGTATACGCAATTGCAGCGACATTTCTCTTCACCTTAGGAGAAATCATCTGCTGTATAGAGGCTACCTGGCTGGACGGCATCGAGCCGGGAGGCGGGCACGGTTGAAACATAAGCATTCGTCCAGGTGTTACCACGATGACGTGCTGCCCTGGTTGCTCTGGTGCCTGTTCTCCCTCTCCAGCAGCAGCCTTCCGGGCCTTTTCAAATAGCTCCTCAATGTTGGGCAACTCATCCACTTCAGGCATGTGTAAATCTGTCTCATCATTGCGTCGCCCAAATAATCTTTTAAACATGATGCCTTCCTCCAAGCCCGCCTTAACGCCCTCGGGGTCAACCGCCGCAGCGCGGCGGAGGTCGGCCGCAACGTCGCCTCAATCCTTATCGGTTAGCTAATCTTTAATCCAAATATCGTTTGCGTTTGATTTCCTTCTTACCAATGCCGTGTGCTTCATACCACTGAAGTTCCGCTAAACGTAGTCTACCACTACGAAGACGAACCGTGGCAACTCCTTTCATCTTCCGCCAGCGTCCCGGACCGTACGCCTTTCGTAATCGTCTCGACACGACTAATCTTGCCGACTATTTCAAATGTCACGTTCGCGAATCAGTTGAATCTCTGGCGCTCAAGGAAGACGCCATCAATCCCCTCCCCCTTTGGCGAGCTGATCACATTCACCTTTCTTCTGGACACAGAAGAGCCTCTCATGCTGCTGGGCGCACCATCAAACATGAAAATCCATATTCCCCTCTTGGGAAGGAGCAGGTGGGTTGTCCCGAACCGGAAGGACCAACCCCGAAGGCTGACGCCTTCTGCCCCTCCCGAAAGGGGATTTTCAGAGGAATTTGGTAAGCGGCCGGACGGCTTTTTGGAGTGCGCTGGCTTGACAGCGCTTTCTTTGGTGGCGGCTTGACGCCACCGCTGGCAGCCGGTCGGAGCCAGGACTGGCTCCAAAAACCTTTTGCCTGCGCCAAGCCGCAGCCTACCACAAGCGCCGTCAAGCCAGCGCACTCCAAAAATGGTGTCCGTCCGGGGAGTTGTCAGGGCCGTTTGGAAACAGCCCTGACTTGGAGCATGGCGGGAAATCAAAGCTTTTTAGAAATTTGAGACTCCAAGGGAATGGAGGGCTGATTAGGCCAGAACACTTTCTGCCTAAGTTCCATGGCACGATTCGCATAAATGACAGCGCGTGAATCTGCGGCGCCGATATCTATGTTGGCCAGAGGCTTCTTGCCCTCTCGAACACATTCAAAGAAACTTTCTTCTTCCACAGTGAGCGGATCTCTCTCCCGATCCATCTCTAATACACCCATGGAAATCAGCCACTTCTTGGCATATTCAATTTCTTTGGCTATGAAGCCCGGGTTTTGCTTGGGAGCTTCCGGGAAGAGGGGAATTCCCTGCCTGGCACCGCGGTTGGCAGCCGTGGCTCCAGCCCACCAGTTTTGTTCCTTGGTATCGGCTGACTTGACCTTGTTGGTCGGAGCGTCGGCTGGTTTGTTCTCATGAAAGAACGTCGCTCGGCCGCTGTTGTTCCCCAAAGTGATTTCAATGGTACCTTCATCCCCCATAATCACCTCGGAGAAATCCAGGTGGGCATTATTGCAGATCGAGGTGAAAACAAATTTTTGGCCCTGAGGATACTCGAATATGACAGCGACGTTGTCGAAGATATCTCTACCATCTTTCCAATAGTCCAGTCCGCCGACGCCACTGACGGCCACGGGCTCAGACTGGAACGCCCAGTCCGCCACGTCTACCTGATGCGAACCCAATTCCGCCATTAACCCGCCAGAGTACTCTTTGTAGACGCGCCAGTTAAGAAATCTCTCCAAACTCGGATCCGGGACAGGTATTTTCCAACTGCCATTTCTGTGCCATTGGGCACGGATGGTTTGCACTTTTCCCAACACGCCATTGTGGACCATTTGGATGGCGATTCGGTAAACGGTGCTATAGCGCCTCTGTAAACCAACCTGCAATACCAGGTTGGGATGGGCATTGGCAGCTTTATAGACTTTGGGAATTTGATCTTCTGTTTTCATCAGGCACTTTTCGACAAACACATGCTTGCCGGCGCTCAAGGCATCCAGGATCATCGGCACATGCAGGTGGTAGGGCGTGACGATGAATACGGCTTCAATGTCCTTTCGGTCCAAAAGTTTTCGATAGGCGAAAGGATCTTTGTCCGGAATGGTTTCTGGATTGCCGCCGATGGTTTCAACGCCTTTTTTGAGATTGGGCGGATAAATGTCAGAGATCACGGCGCAGCGACCCGTTTTAATCGTGCTCAGGTGTTTCAGATGATTGCAGCCCTGGCGGCCCGAACCAATGAACCCATAGTTCACGGGGTTCATTAAGGATTGTGCCTGGATAATGGCAGGGGCGCCAAACGTTGAAATCGCCGTGCTGGCGGTAACAGCAGCCGAACTTTTCAAAAAGTCGCGCCGGCTCAAAGTCTCTCTTTCAAGGTTTTCTCGCATGCGATGACTCCTTATTTCAGGAATTCACAGAATTTTATCAAATTTGAAATTTGAAATCTAAACAAAGATTAGGCCGGGGCCACAGCCGGCATCATGTGGCCAGGTATTGTCCCTCAGGACGGCCACCACATTGGGGGGAGCCCCTCCACCCTCAGCCCCCTGAAGGGGGCTTGGACGTTTGTTTCGCGAATTCAAACGAATCAACGGGCTTTGCCCATAGAAACGAACGTTTCGTTCCACAAAGGGTGGAAATGTCAACGAAGCGTCTGTTTCCTTACAAGCAGGAAATGAGAGCCTTCGACTGGTAGCCACGATTGCCGCGTATTTCGCGGCAATCGTGGGTTTGTGCGGGAGATCCCCGAACTGCCCACGATTAAACACAACCGACGCGTTTAATCGTGGCTACCAAAAATGTCGAGACCACGACGCGTATTGACATTCCTATAGTTGTCAAGTCCCGACCATGAAGCGTTTTCTCGATCGGTGACATTTGTTGGGCACACAAACACTGTTTCGCCGCCGCGTCGCGGCGCCTGACTGTAGGCCGACCTTTTAGGGCCGGTACCTTGGTGCCCACGTAAGGAATCCGCGCCGCGTCAGCGGCGCTTGAATCTCCCAAACCATTAGGGTTTGCGATCTCATCCGTCGCTCTGCGACGGGTTAGGGGATTGGGTTGCCGAAACCGGCCTTGAAAGGCCGGCCTACCCTCAGGTGCCGCTACGCGGCAATGAAAATGGCCAAACTCTAGAGCCCAGGCGTGAACGTCTGGGCCTACAAAAAAAATACCGCCCTCCCCCACCCTTAAACGGGAGAGCGGGTAGGGAGCGGGGTTATCTACCATCAGAATTGGTGGCACCTCAATGCATGATATCGGTGGTGGAACTCTCCGATCTCTGAAATGAATTTACTTCCTCTCCAACTCCTCTGCCAGCGCCAGACGGGCGCGTTCCCAATCCTCCGGGTTATGGCTCCAGTCTCCCTTCTCACCATAGTTCTTCTTTGTCTTATGTAAGGCACTGAACAAGACGGTCTGGACGATCTGTTCAGCCTGGTGGCGCCCGTCGCGATTCTTTTCTGATAGAAGACGAAGATACTCGTAATCCTGAGAACCGCGCCGGAAGGACTTCAACCGAATGCTGGTGATTGGCTCGGGCACGCCTGGCTTCGCCGGGTAACAAAGGTAGCCGGTACCATTCAGTGTTTTGCCCGGATCTGTCGTGGAATCGGGATCCACCCAGGGATCCTTAGATTGACCGTAATACATGATTTCCCAATAGACACATCCTTGCAGCCCGTACTTCCAGGCGATCCACGGCCAAGTGCGAAAACCAATGCCCTCCTCATCAATATGAACTGCGCCCACACTGGGTTCCCGGTTTTGGTAAAACCAGGCTTCCTCATAATGGGGCGGCCCGCAGCGAGGCAGTAACACGTCGAAATTGGTCCGCCGAAAATCTCCGGTGCAGCACCAGATGTCGACCACATCACCCAGCAGGCGAATAATCTTCGAGGTGTCCCATCCCCGGATAAATTGCCCAATGGTATTTAATTGGTTTAAATCCGTCCGATATCTGAGCTGCCGTGTTTTGCTGCGTTTGAGCAGCTCCCCATAATACTGAATCTGGTCAAAAGCCCGTTCTGTCTTGGGCTCGTCCATGCCTTGATAAAAAACAATCAGTTGAGTCTTGCTCCAGCCTTTGCCATTAAAATGTTTCTCGAAATCAGCAAACATGGCGATCACCGACTGGTTGTAACGTTCCGTCTCGGCATATTTGCCGTCCATGGGCCAGGCGTGCCCATCCAAAACCTCAAAAGGCAGGACCATGTGAACCAGGGGCATGCCTTCGCCGGGCCCTATATATCCGTATTTCGACGTGAAGGCTTCGCCGGTTAGGTACTTCGCCATGTCGCGATCGTACTCATCCCAGAGACCCCGCATCTGGCTCCCTTCTCCTTTCACCTTGGGAGCAAAATAAAGCTCGCTCACGGTCAGGCGGTGCCTTTGAGCCATCTGGTAGTAACGCAACTTGGCCTCTGGCCCTCGAAGTGAAATACCTCCGTAGTTGTTAAGATCAGCAGCAAGGTGGAACTTGTCCGAAAGTTCGAAGTTCTTAACCAGAAGCTGGATACTTAGATCCTTCTTGAACCTCTGGGCTTGAACCGTAAGTTTGCCCCGGTAGATCCCGGGCTTAGCAAATTTCGGAATGTAGACGTCGATCCAAAAGGTCTGATTCTTTTGGCCGGGAACCTCGTTTAGTCTGTCGGGAATTTGAAAGGGTTGACCATAGCCAGCGCCCGAGTTGATTGGGACTAAGGCATCCGGATACCATCCCAATCCCAGTGTGTGGCCTGCACTGGCGGTGGTCTCATCGGTTGTCTTCCTGGTGATCTGGACATACCACTCCCGGAAAATTTCAATATGACTTTTGGACGGAATAACGGTCTTCGTTTTTGATTCTCGCAAATCGCTGACCGAGACTTTAATCTGGCGTAGGTCCTCTGACCCTAAAATAAGCTGGAAAGCCACGGTCCCAGACCAGATTTTGATTGCGGTAATCGCCCTTCAAATCCCCTCGGTAGACTTTATTATCCTCATAAGCCGCGCCCGTCTCAGGATTGATTCGAATACACTCGCCGATTGCCCAAACGTCTATTGCAGCCTGGGCGGGCAAAGTCAAAAAAGGTAAAAGGAAAAAGGCAAAAGGTGAACGGGAAGAGACCACCGGTTGCAGCAACCAAATGCTCACTTTTGCCTTTTTCATTTTTCCTTGTTCCTTATTTTCCCATTCCTGGAACTACCACGCTCTTGGTCGATTTCCAACGGGCTGTGGTCTCCAGCGCTTCCGTGGTTTTTTCCAGTGGGAAGCGATGAGTCACCAACTGTTCAAAAGGAAATCGATCCCCCCGGGCTTGCAAGAACTCTAACGCCTGGCGCATATGGCGTGGCTCACTGCCCCAGGAACCATAAATCGCCAGTTGTTTACGCGTAATGTGGTGAGGATTGAGCAGCACGGGTCCGGCATCTCCATAATGTCCCAGCACCAGGAACCTGGCACCGTCTCGACATATCTCCAATCCTTCGGGGACCGATTCAGGCGATCACACGCATTCGATGACCACGTCAGCTCCGAAGCCCCGAGGCAGATGGTGTACTCTTTCGATTCGATCCTGGGACCGGCTAGCTTCTTCGATATTAATACACTCGTTCGCCCCGAAGCTTCGAGCTGTCTTCAGTCGATGTTCCGGACCTCCAATCACAATGGCTTTGCTTGCTCCGTGATCCAGGGCGAGGGCCAGAGCGGCTAATCCTACGGGGCCCATGCCTTGAATCACGACGACATCGTGCCAGTCAATACCCATCCGTTCGATCCCGTGAATCGCTGTCACCAGAGCGCAGCCCGCACCAATGACTCGCTCGGTCGATAGGGCTTCCGGCAACCTGAAAATCGCCGAGCCTGGGCGCAAGTAGATGTACTCCGCGTAGCCTCCGTTGCAGTGAGGTGGCTCTTCACAATTATAGGAAATGCCATAAGCTTTACGATTCAAACAGCGCGTGGGCTGCCGCTTCTCTTTGCAGTAAAAACATTGGCCGCAAGCCAACGAGGAACTCCAGGTGACGCGATCGCCTGCCTGCAATGGCAAGCCTGTCCAATCCTGCCTGAGCGAGTCGCCTAATCTTTCTATCCGTCCTACGGTTTCATGACCTAAAATGTTGGGCCGGGGGATGGGTAACTGACCTTTCCAGAGATGGATGTCTGTCCCGCAGACTCCTGCCATCTCCACTCGAACCAGAGCCCCCAAAGGCTCGAGGGAGGTCGGCAGAGGGTATTGGTGCATTTCCAGGGGCGATTGGAATTCCTTGAGGACGGCTGCCTTAAAGATAGTTGGCATAAGACCTCGCTGCCATTATTCTTAACTACCATTGATTATCAATTCAGCACATAATCATAAATCAGATGACCCGTTATTCATTGAAGAAAGATATGCATAGTGGAAACGAAAATTGTCTCGTTCAGCTGACTTCTTATGCCTTCTAGCCAACCCTTTAATCAAGCTTTGGAAATTCTTTCAAACCTCGTTCGCATTAATTCAGTCAATCCCAGCCTGGTTCCGGGAGGCGCCGGAGAAAGCGAGATTGCGCAATTCCTCGCTGCCTTCTTAAAGCAGCAGGGTATTCCAGCCGAGCTGCAATCGGTGGCGCCGGACCGCTTCAACGTGGTGGCCATAGTGCGAGGAGTCAAACCCGGGCCGAGAGTTTTGTTGAATGGTCACTTGGATACGGTGAGCGTGGAAGGGATGAATTCCCCTTTGGAACCGATTCAAAGAGAGGGGAAAATATATGCTCGTGGCGCTCAGGATATGAAAGGGGGCCTGGCTGCTGCTATCG
This sequence comes from Acidobacteriota bacterium, assembly GCA_003224725.1. GTDB lineage: Bacteria > Acidobacteriota > Terriglobia > Versatilivoradales > Versatilivoraceae > QHZQ01. The sequence goes on from QHZQ01000071.1 coordinate 8,044, forward strand.
CGGCGCTGTTGATTCTTTCCCAGAATGTTCAACGGCTCTCCGGCGAGGTGGTTCTGGCAGCGGTGGCGGACGAAGAGGACCAAAGTTTAGGCACTCAATTTTTCCTCAGCGAATGGCCTGCGACAGCGCCGTTTCAGTTCGCGCTGGTTCTCGAACCCACAGATCTCAAGGTGTGCAGCGCCCACAAGGGCTTTGCCTGGCTGGAGATCACCACTCACGGTATGGCGGCGCATGGAAGCCGTCCTTGGGATGGGGTAGACGCCATTCGATCCATGGGGGCCATTCTTCAAGAATTAGAGCTGCTCGACCGCCGTTTACAGTCCCAATTGAGCCATCCCCTGCTCGGATCAGGCTCACTGCATGCTTCCATCATTCAAGGCGGGCGCGAATGGAGCAGTTATCCTGATCGCTGTGTTTTGAAATACGAAAGAAGAACCATTCCCAAGGAATCGGCGATGACCGTAGAAGAAGAACTATCGGCCATCCTGGCAAAACTCAAGGAAAGCAACCCTCGGTTCAAGGCAGAAGCTCGACTGGTGTGCTCGCGATCTCCCTTTGAAGTCAACCGTGAGCACCCTACCCTGTGCCGGTTTTATGAATTTGCCAAATCCAAACTTCCAGAGCTAGTCGACTGGGGCGCGGTGTCCTTCTGGACGGACGCTGCCCTGCTATCCGAAGCTCAAATCCCAGCGCTCGTCTTCGGCCCCAGAGGCGCCGGTTTGCATTCCTTGGAAGAGTACGTCATTGCTTCCGACGTCATTTCCTGTGCTGAAATCGTTCATGACTTTGTCCTGGCAGGTAGCGAGCAGCCTCAGACCCACTGAGGGTCGCGTCTTGTAAGCAGTTGACCCTCTCCCGTCTTCCACCGCCGTCGCTTCGGTCACCGCTCTCCCCAAGGATCCCCAAGGAGGGGGCTGCCGATCAAGAGTTTGTGGCTTACAGTCTATGTTTCCTGTCAAACCCGCTCTGGTCGCCGCGCGGAGCGCGCCTCCCACATTCTTAACTTAAAACCTATAGGGTGAGGGGACGCTTTGGACAATGTGACCGATTCTTGACCTTTTTCGGCAGCAAGTCATCCTAGGTCTTCTCCAGCGCCGTAATTCGTTCCATTACGGTAGGGTGCGAATAATAAAAGAAGCTATAAAGAGGATGCGGAGTGAGATTGGAGAGATTGTCTTTGGTGAGTTTGACCAATCCCTTGATCATGGGCTCGGTTGCTCCGATGGCCTCGACAGCAAAGCGATCTGCCTCGAACTCGTGTTTCCGCGACAACATGGACAACAGCGGCTCCAAAAAGAACAGGAACGACCCGGAAGCCTTGACGAAGATGAAGAGAGCCGCATAAGAAGAAGGCGTCTTAAATCCAAATGCCTCGTAGAACCAAGGCGCACGAATTATGAGAGAAAGAACGTACAGGCCCAGCAGTGAGGTGCCCAGCCCCAACAGCAACCCTGTCCGAACATGCTTCTTAAGATTATGACCCATCTCATGGGCCAGTACAGCCACCAGCTCAGATTCACTCAGAGAGTTCACCAATGTATCGAATAAAACGATACGACGAAATTTTCCCATTCCGGCAAAGAAGGCGTTCGAATGAGCCGAACGCTTGGATCCGTCCATGGTGAAAACTCCCGACATCTTAAACTTGACCTTCTGCGCGATAGCCCTGATGCGCTCTTTTAAGCTACCCTCTTCCAGCGGGGTCAGCTTGTTAAAGAGAGGCACAATAAAAACCGGGAAAAGCGACGTAATGAAGAGTTGGACGGCTGCCAGCAGAACCCAGACATACAACCACCAGAGACTGTGAATATAGTGATCCATGAACCACAACACGGCGGAAAGCACGGGAACACCAATGGCAAGGGAGAGCAGAAGCCCTTTAACAAAATCCGTCAACCAAAGCTTAAGGGTCATTTTGTTGAACCCATATCTCTGCTCGATCACAAAGGTCGAATAGAGAGTGAATGGCAAAGAGATCAAATAAAAAAGGGCCGACATGACAGCAAAATAGATGAGCCCCGTTGCGACGGAAGAGCGCCCGAAAGATCGAGCCCAGAAATCAACGTTCCCAAAGAAACCAGAAAGGATCATGGCCCAAAAAATGGGAATCTCTACCAGAGAGCTGATGACCCCGAGTCTAGCCTTATCCCGCGTGTAACGAATGCTTTTCTGGTATTCTTCCAGGGTAATCTTGTCTCGAAAATAGCTTGGCACTTCCTTCTCATGCCGCCGGACAAAATTTAGATTCAGAAAGGTGAGGCAGTACTCGAGAAGGTGCTCGGCGGCGAAAAAGATAGCAAACAGAATCAGGAACCAGTTCATCGTGTCCCCTTCATGATTACACGTTCACACACTAAACGCTCAGGTGTCAATTCCAAGATATTATCGTTTGGCGGTGTATGGGTAGATTCGCCTTGCTCATGTCAACATAGGGACAGAAAGGACTGAGCCGCCGCAGCCGAAGAATGCAAAGAAAGAGCTTGGCTAAAAAGTCCGTCCTTCAATTTTTTTCATGGTTAGTTCTCCAGTCTGCATTCTTCCCGGCTGGGAGCCTGACTGCAGAAAATCAAGTGATTCCAGAAACAACGGCCCCCTTTTATAAGGCTGAGATGATTTTTCCACTCGAGCCCTGGCACAACCATGCCTCGTGCCTCGTGGAGTTGCCGAATGGAGATCTGCTGATCTGTTGGTACAACGGCTCCGGAGAACAAGAAGCGGACGACGTCAAGATACTGGGTGCACGCAAAGTCAAAGGCGAGACAGCATGGCGGCCGCGCTTCCTCATGGCCGACACTCCCAACTTTCCCGATCTCAATCCCTGTATGATAATCGATCCCCAAAAGCGCCTCTGGCTTTTTTGGCCAGTCATTCTGGCCAATGAATTCCACACGGCTTTGATGAAATACCGCATTTCAACAGACTGCCAGGATCCAGATCGTCCACCGCAATGGGGATGGAATGACAATATGCTCTTTATCCCTGAGAATTTTTCGCAACAGACAAGGGAGGCAATGGATAGGTACCTAGTCAACAAAGACCTTGCCTCAGTAGCTTCTCAGGAATTCAAACGTCTTCGGGAAAAGGCTTCCGACAAGATGTTCAATCGGCTGGGGTGGATGACTCGGGCTCATCCGACGGTTCTACCCACTGGCCGTTTGATTGTTCCTCTGTATTCCGACGGATGGTCCTTTTCACTCATGGCCTTTAGCGATGATTGGGGCAAAACCTGGAGCACCAGCTCTCCTCTGGTAGGCGCAGGCAACATCCAGCCCAGCATCGCTCTCAAAAAAGACGGCACCCTGGTGGCTTACATGAGGGATAATGGTCCCCCACCAAAACGTCGTCACGTGAGCAGCTCTTCAGACCAGGGTCTCACCTGGACTCCTGTGGTGGATACCGATCTCCCCAATCCAGGTTCAGGCTGCGAGGTCATCAATATGAAGGAAGGTCTATGGGCCCTGGTTTACAACGACACGGAAGAGGGGCGACATAGCTTGGCGGTCTCCATTTCCGATGATGAAGGCAAGCGTTGGAAATGGACACGCCATTTGGAGTTGGACCCTCGAGCGGCACGACCGGGGTCCTTTCATTATCCATCGATCATTCAAACCCGAGATGGTCTATTACACGTCAGTTACAGTTATTTCCTCAATCACCTGCCCGAAGGACAGCCGCGCAAGTCGATCAAGCATGCGGCCTTCAACTTGGCCTGGGTGAAAGAAGGAGACAAGGACAAATGATCCCAAAATCCGAAGTTGTAATCAATACCAAGACATCAAGAACACAACGTTTTGGCACAACCAGAAAAACAAACCGCAGAGACGCGGAGACGCAGAGAGAAAATGTTTAGAACGCAGATCCACGCAGAGCAGGCAGATGTTGGACTTAACTACAAGAAAACTATCGTGAATCTTCTGGTCCATTTATGTCCACTCAAATACGGGCACATAAAATCTGCTGTCGACCCTGCTATTGATGAAAACTCCAATCCTGTCTGCTTGGTGGCCTAAAAAACCGTAACTTCTGTTTTTCTGGAAAGATTTCGTGGTTGATCGACGGGCATGTTTGGCACGGTGGCTGGAAACTCTCCATTGCCTTGGATCTCCTGGGTTCATGGGTTGAAACTTTGAGTATGACACCATCGATCTGCGTTTGCCAGCGTTCATCTGCGTTCAAGAGTTTTCTCTGCGTCTCCGCGCCTCTGCGGTTAGTTTTTTGGTTGCAGCCACAGGCTTAGCCTCGTCTTTCAGGATAATGGGATTATTTCGATTTGATCTCCGTCCAATAACGGTCATAGAGGAGCAAAACCTCTCCGAGGTCTTCGATAGTTTCGCATTTTTCTAAGTCCTTTGTGTCTGGGAAAAGGACCCGATTATTGATCAGCCACTTGGCAATGTAAGGAACCGCAGCGCGATTGGCTACTGCATAGCCCGTATAATTTGCGATGGCAGCTGCCGTGTCGGGCTCCAGCATGTAGTTGATGAACTGGTGAGCCAGTTCCTTGTGGGGAGCGTCGGCGGGAATGCAAAAGTTATCAATGAACAGGGTAGTCCCCTCTTGAGGAATGGAATATCCAATGTTTGGATTGTCCCGGGCTACTTTGAGAATTTGGCCGTTCCAACCCAGGATCAACCAGGCATCACCAGAAGCCAAAATCTCCTGAAAGTTCGAACTGTTGTAAGCTCGAACGAGCGGTTTTTGTAGTTCGAGGAGCCTCTTGGCTTCCTGTATTTCGGAAATTTCCCGGCTGTTCAGCGAAAATCCGGCCATTTTCAAGGCCACCCCAAAATTCTCCCGCATATCGTCCAGCATCACTATCTTGTTCTTGTATTTTTCGTCCCACAAAATCTTCCAACTTTCCACGGGCTCCTTGATGAAGTCTTTGCGATAGCCAATCCCAGTCGTTCCCCAGATGTAAGGCACAGAGTAGCGGTTTCGGGGATCAAAGGATTTGTTAAGAAATTGAGGATCCAGACTCTTCTCAAAGTTGGGTAATTTGTCTTTGTCAATTGGACTCAGCAGCCCTCGATTGATAGCGATGTGTACCGCATAGTCGCTGGGAACAACCACATCATAGCCGGTGTTCCCCGCTTGCAATTTGGCCAACAAGGCTTCGATGGAATCGTAGAGATCGAATACCACCCGAGCGTTAAAGCGCTGTTCAAAAACCTTCAGCGTATCAGGCGCCAGGTAAGCAGACCAGATGAATAGGTTCAGGGTCTGGCGTCGCTCCCGGCTGGAACTCAAAGTGGGCCACCACAACGGGCTGCTTATCACAGCAATGGCAAGACAGAAACCTAGCAGGGCTTTGCGCAGGCGAAGAGTAGAAGTTTGAAGAAAATGTGTGAGAAGAACCGCCATAAGCGTCACTACCAACAAAACGGTGCAGACGGCATTAATCTCAGGCGTGATGCCTTCTTTGACCATCGAATAAATTTGTAAAGGCAGCGTGGTGTTACCGACCCCCGCAACGAAGGAGGTGATCACGTAATCGTCCAAAGAAATGGTAAAGACCATCAAGGCTGAAGAGACGATGGCTGGGATAAGGTGTGGCAGGATGACACGAAAAAAGACTACGCGGCCGGAAGCCTGAAGATCCATGGCCGCTTCCACCAGGCTTTGGTCCAGCCGCTCCATACGCGATCGAATCAGCAGAATCACATAGGACAGGCTAAACGCCACGTGCGTTAGCACAACCGTCAAGAAGCTCAAACGGATTCGGACCAATCCGTAAAAGGCGGCAAAGGCCACAGCCAGGACGATTTCCGGAATCAGCAGAGGGAGCAGGACCAGGAGTTCGAAAAGGGGACCAGCCCTTTTAATCCCACGCGAGAAGCCTACGCCGGCAGGGATGCCAATCGTCAAGCTGGCAACAGTTGTCCAGAACGCCACCCAAAGACTATTGGCTAGAGAGTCCAACATTCGGCTATCAGCGCTCAGGATTCGGTACCAGAGGGTGGTGAAACCCTCCCAGTCCACCATCAAACGCGATTGGTTGAAGGAGAAGAGAACCAGCACCAAGAGAGGAAGGTAAAGGAAAGCAAAGACCGTTAAGGTGGCAAGAAACAGTTGAGGATGATGAATCTTCTTCGAGAAAGCCATCAAAGAATCCGCAGCTCGGCACTCCGCTTGGTGGTTCTGTAACTTATGACCAAAAGCGCAAGAACCACAACAGTCAATAAAAAGGCAACGGCGGAGCCAAAGGGTTGATCGCGAACTACGGCAAATTGGCTCTGAATAAGGTTCCCCACCATCATGCTCTTAGCTCCGCCTAAGAGATCCGGAGCTATAAAAGCGCCTAAAGAAGGGATGAAAACTAAAATCACTCCAGCCCAAATGCCAGACCGGCTCAGCGGGACCAGCACCCTGAAAAAAGTCTTCCAGGGGGAACAACCTAAGTCGGCAGATGCCTCCAAAAGCGATTTTTCCATCTTTTCTAGAACAGTGTACAGCGGCAGGATCATAAAAGGCAGCTCTCCGTACACCAGGCCCACCAGGATGGCAAAGTTATTGTAGAGCAGATTGAGAGGGGTGCTAATGATTCCCCATTCAACCAAGCGGTTATTGATGAGACCCTCTGTGCGAAGGATAATGATCCAGGCATAGGTCCGAATGAGAAAACTGGTCCAGAAAGGCAAAGTCACCAAGAATAAGAGGAAATTCTTGATGAAGGCGGATCTTTGAAGGGCTATGAAATAGGCCACCGGGAACGCTAGGATGAGGCATAAAAGAGTGGTAGCCGCAGCCAAACCCAACGAGCGAAAATAGATGAGACCATAGAGAAGTTCGAGAGATCGCAAATAATTGGAGAGGCTGAAGCGGAGATCGATACCCCCATAAGTTTGGCGGCGTGACAGACTGAAAACCAAAATGATGAGCAAAGGTAATCCGATGCTGAACACCAGCCAGACAAAGGCAGGCATGATCCAAAGGATCGGATTGCCATGACTATAACTCCTCTGCTGTTTTTGAATCATCTCCCCTCTTCATTGGGCAGTTGTCAATGGTCAATGGGTTCATGCCGTCGGAGTTTGATGAAGGAGCAGCCAGTCAGTAAACTAAGTAGACAACACAAATCAATGCACTAAATTCCTTCTGTGCATTTTCATTAGCCTCGTGCTGAAGCACGGGGCACGGGGCTAATGAAAATTCGGCGCATTGTTTCTGAAGCTTACATAGCCAAGGGCCGGGCCCTTGCATCGTCGAAGTCATTGAGTAGCCCCGAAGGGGCGTCAGATCCTAACCCACGGCGCCAGCCGTGGGTTAGCGTCATACAGGAGGCAAGCCCCGGCAGGGGCGAAAGAATCCGGATGGGAGATAAATTGTTCCGCCTGTCTGTCGCCCCTCCGGGGCTGATTCACCCATCTGCCTTATCCCACGGCGGACGCCGTGGGCTATTATCTTGCGCCTCTCCGAGGCTAATGCCAATGGTGCATAATTGGGGTGATATGCCTTCGAAACGCACTGTCGGGAATGCCACCGCCTGTGGTTCCCGATTGGAAAAATTCCGGACTTACAGGGAGAAGAAAATTCTCCTTTCGATCCACATAATGGGTTACCAATCGCGCACAACCAACTATTACGAAAACAAAACCCCATTGTTTCCATCCCAGCAAAGGTAAACCTCATCCTGAAGAGAAAACCCTTCATCTGAGGAATCATAGAGCGACTGGGCCACCATCCATGTCTCACAGTTTCCGGCTTCCACCGCCCAAGTATGGGTAGATCCAAGATATAAGCCCTGTCGAATGATCCCCTTAAGTATGTTGTCAAAATGATTCCCGGGGGGGGTTCTTTTCAACCGGATCTTGGCGGGATGAATCCCAAAGAAATGAACCTCGCTGGTTGGATGATTGGCCTTGGGAACATGGATCTCTTGCCCCCCTTGGGTCCAACATCGATAGATCTCACCATTTTCCTGTAACGAAGCCAGAGGAAAAATGTTTTGCATTCCCATGAAATCCGCCACGAAACGGCTTTTGGGACGATCATAGATTTCTTGCGGGGAGCCCACTTGTTCCAAGCGACCCTGATTGAGGACCACGATGCGGTCGGAAAGACTCAAGGCTTCCTCCTGATCGTGAGTCACAAACACAAATGTGAGCCCTACCTTTCGCTGTAAGGCCTTAAGCTCAGACTGCATCTGTTTGCGAAGCTTTTGATCAAGAGCACCGAGCGGTTCATCCAGTAAGAGTACAGCCGGTTGCATGACCAGGGCACGAACCAGGGCTACACGCTGCTGCTGGCCACCGCTTAACTGGCCCGGAAATCGCAGTTCGTAACCGATGAGCTGGACCATCTCCAGAACCGATTTTACCCTGGACTCGATTTCTGTTTTGTCCAATCCCACGTTTTGCAGTCCAAAGGCAATGTTCTGAAAGACATTCAAATGAGGAAACAAGGCATAGTTTTGAAAAACGGTATTGACTCGTCGTTTGTGGGGCGGCAAATGTGAAATCTCCTCGCCTTGCAGGAAAATGTGCCCCTCATCAGGTGGCTCAAACCCTCCTACCAAACGAAGCAAGGTGGTCTTACCACTTCCGCTGGGGCCCAAAAAGGTAAGAAACTCACCCGCGCAGACTGACAGGTTTATATCTTCAAGCACAACCTGTTTGCCAAAAAGTTTTCTTAGACCTCGGAATTCCAGGACGGCAGACATGAAATGCAAGCTCACTTTTGCGTTTTTAAAATTGTAAATTTAATATATAACCGTTCTGTCTGCAACTGACAGCAACACCCATTTTGGTTAGGGTATTCATTGTCCAGCGAGGAGTCAGAATGTCTTCATGGTTAGGACTTCGACATGTTGCGCTCAATGTGCGGGATGTGGCCAAATCGGTCGATTTCTATCAGAGAGTTTTGGGGATGAAATTAGAATGGCAACCCGATCCTGATAACGCCTATCTGACGTCCGGGCCAGATAATCTTGCTTTGCACCGACTGGTTGATAGTGCAAAGAGCAGCAAAGAATTAGTCCGAAACCTTGACCATTTTGGGTTCGTCGTCAAGCACAAGGAGAACGTCGACGAATGGGCAGCGCGAATTCGTTCGCATGGAATCAGCTTGGAGAAAGAACCCAGGACCCATCGAGACGGAGCACGCTCTTTCTATTTTCGCGATCCGGATCAAAACTTGATCCAAATCATTTATCATCCACCCATCTCAGATGGTGAATAATACCATGGGAGCATGCATTTCTTCTGGGCTGAAGGATCGTCGGAACGACCAAACAGAGAGATTCTAACTAACCAAGGGCGTTGCCCTGGATGTCCCCGCACATCGTGCTCGTCGTCGTCCTCAAACTCGCCCTCGAAATCAAAAGCCGAACACGACGACGAGGACGAGAACAATGACGATTCCAGAAGCGAGAACAAAATACTCGTTTCCATCCACATAACGGGCTAAACTTATCCCAAGCCTTATAGAGGAGGCCGCTATGATCCGAAGACACCTGATAGTGAGTTTTTTGTGTTCCATGGTTCTTTCCCACCCCGCTTTAGCCCAGAGTGTCGACGAATTGGTCAACAAACATCTCGAGGCCTGTGGCGGACTGGAAAAGCTGAAGGCTGTCAAATCGATGGAACTGGCTGGCAAGTGGTTGATGGCACCGTTGACAGAAGACCGACGATCAGCGGGTCCCGGAAAGGAAGAATCAGTCACGGTAAAGATGAAACGACCCAATTTCGTCCGCACGGAAATCCTCCTCCAAGGTCAAGCGCTCATCCAGGCTTATGACGGGGAAAATTCCTGGGGACTAAGGCCGGGGGCTACAGATCCGGATATGCTGGCTGATGACGAAGGTGGGGTGGGTGAGATGAGTGATATGTTTCTCAAAGAATTGTCGGATCTGGATGGGCCGCTGGTTGATTACAAGGATAAATGGAACAAGGTCGAGCTGGTTGGCAAAGAAAATGTGGACGGCAACGAAACCTACAAGTTAAAACTTTCACCGAAGGACGGTTACGTTCGGTACATTTTCCTGGATACCAAGACTTTCAATACGGCCAAAGTGACGCGGCCGGGCTCCGAGTTCCTGATGGAAACCTATTACCGCGATTACAAGCCGGTCAACGGTCTCATGATTCCGCACACCATCGAAAGCAAGGTCGACGGCCAGACGTTTAGTAAAATTACCCTGGAAAAAGCACAGATGGATATTCCCCTTGAGGATGTTATTTTCAAATTACCGACCAAGGCTCAAAACTAGGGTATTTGCGAAGTAGGGCACTTAGGTTTGGCCCGTTCGTTTCGGCGCACACTCTGATCTTCAGGAAGGCTTCTCCGTTTCTGGTGTGACTATTTCTTTCTTGGATTTAACCTTCTTATCTTTCGCAATGGGAGGCGTCTTTTTGGTTAACTGTTGTTGCAAGGTATTGACGACTCCCGGAAAGTACTGACCAGGAGCGGAGGCGAACAATAGGACACTCTGATTGAGCTTGAAAAGATCTCCATCGTATTTACGCGGATCAATACCATAGAGATCCGCCAGCTCTCTGGTCAACTGGGGCGCCTCAAAACCCAGCCAAAAGGTTTTAATTTGCTCTTCGGTCATTCCTGACTTTTTCAAGATCGCTTTGACGCTTTTGACTCTTCGAGCTGAAAGTTCGTTGTTGTAGCCTTGCTCTCCGATACGACTGGCTCGCCCCATCAGAAATAGATTCTGCTTTTGGTTTTTCCTGGCAAAATTCTGCACCTCTTGACCATAGCCCGTCTTCACCAGGTCCTGGTCCAAAGCAAAGAAAACTGCGTCATGAGGCATTTTGGAGATTCCCTCCATATTGGCCCGGAAAATTTTCTCGATCAACACTCGGCAGAATTTCTTGCAAAGTAACAGGTGTTGATTGAATCCCTCGACCGTATACTCCCCCTTTCGAATCTTGTTGATTTGCTCGGTCAGGTGCTGGTCCATTTCTCCTTTGACCGTCTCGTTTTTTCTGGCTTCTTCGGTCCACTCGGCTACCTGGCCTTCGGTCACCCCAAGAATGGGAAGCGTGGCAGATATTTTTTGAGCTTCGTTCAGAAATTGCTTGCTCACATCGTGGTTCTGATGCCACAGGAAAAGAATGACAACAGCCGTGGCTACAGTGACCAAGAGAGCCAAAAATCCAATTTTTAGTTCCGTCGCAAAACTTCTCATAGCCTTCACCTCCTAGGTTTTCTTGGGCTGACGAATGTCGGATAAATTCGTGATGACTTCCAGCCGAGAGACGCGGCTTTCCAATTCAGAAATCGCCTGAGAGACCGCCTGGTTAAGCTTTGACAAGCGAAAACTGAGAATCAATATCAATATTCCCAAAACAATATTGAGACCACCCAGAAGTATTAAACCGACAAATCCAGTATTCAGGGAAGACATCATTCTACCTCATTTAGATAAGCAACGGCAATTCTTCTGCCTATTGCAAACTGAAAGTTATCCCTAACAGAATCTTTCAATTATACAAAGATTTGCGTCTCCCGCCTCAAAAAGATTGACCTTTCAGAGAAAGGGATGGCCGCATTGTGGAAAATTATTATCCCTAACTTCCAGTCGATTTTTGTTGCAAGAAGTCCTGCGAGGCACGTCTTTTCCATGAAGCAGGGAGATTTTTCACGGAGGAAGACGATGAAACTTAAGCTCGCATCACTAGGATTGGGTCTGATTTTTCTTGTCAGTGTGAAGCCACAATTCCGTTCCGAAGTCGCCCAAGCCAGTCCGCCCAGCACAACAACCACCAGCCAGGATCAGCAGAGCCTCTCGTTGACCATCTACAATTCCAACATCGGATTAGTCAAGGACACGCGTAAAATCGGGTTGTCCCCGGGCTTGAGCGAATTGAAGTTTATGGACGTCGCGGCACAAATCAATCCGGCTACGGTACATATCAAGTCGATTTCTAACCCCAACCAGTTTTCCGTGCAAGAACAAAACTATGAATATGACCTTCTCAACCCCCAGAAGCTGCTGGATAAGTACGTCGGCAAAGAAGTCACTCTGGTTCGTCTCTACAACGAAAACAATTCTACTCGTGAGCAAACCATCAAAGCCAAATTATTGAGCAGCAATAACGGTCAACCGGTCTGGCAAGTCAATGGGGAGGTTATCACAGGGATGTATCCCGATCGCTTGATCTTTCCCCAACTACCCGAAAACTTGATTGCTCAACCGACGTTGGTTTGGCAAATAGACAACACAGTCAATCATGCTCAAACTTTGGAAGCCTCCTATTTAACCTCAGGCATCACCTGGAAAGCCGACTATGTCTTGACTCTGAATGCGGATGAAAAATCAGCCAACTTGAATGGCTGGGTGACAGTCGATAATAAGAGCGGCACCGGTTACAAGGATGCCAAACTCCAGCTTGTGGCGGGTGAATTGAACCGGGTGAACGAAATTGCCGATGCAGCGACGGTCTCCCTTGCCAAAGCAGCGCGGGCGGAGGTGGCGAGAGAATCCAAGTTTGCCGAAGAGAGCTTCTTTGAATATCACCTCTATACTCTTGATCGAAAGACGACACTAAAAGAGAACCAGACCAAGCAGATCAGTTTGCTATCCGGGACGGGAGCCTCCATCAAAAAAGAGTATGTCATCAATGGGAAAAACTTCTATTATCACAATTATCAAAGTCCTGGCACGCCCTTTAAAGACGAGATCCAGACTTTCCTCGAGCTCAAGAATTCCAAAGAGAATAACCTGGGAATCCCTTTACCCAAAGGAGTTTTACGGGTTTATAAAGCGGACTCCCGCGGGGGCCAACAACTCATTGGAGAAGACCAAATGAATCACACGCCCAAAGACGAAAACATTCGTGTGAAACTGGGCACGGCCTTTGATATCGTGGCGGAAAGAAATCAGACGGATTACGAAAGGGTGTCCGATCGTGTGGTAGAAATGGCTTTTAATGTGACTATCCGGAATCACAAAGATCAACCCGTGGTGGTAGCGGTCAATGAACCTATCGGAGGCGATTGGCGTATTCTCCAGTCTAGCCACAACTACGAAAAGACCGCGGCCTTTGCCGCCAAATTCACCGTGCCTGTAGCCAAAGATGGGGAGTCGAGGTGGTCAAACTTGAGAGGGAACCAAACGGTGCGAGTTGTGCATTCAACGCTTTCTTTTTCTTCAATCGCCAATCCCCAATGGGTTGCCTTATCGGTCTCGATCCAAAATAAATTGAGGGATGGCATGGAGAGCCTCTCTAAAAGTCGACTGGGAGAAAAGTTCCAGGGTCTCCTCAGCGTCACGAGCAAAACGCGTCGCACGGCTTCTAGCTTTTCTTAACGTATCGTATTTTTCGATGATGGACAGAATGTCTTCCCGGGAAACTGATTTAAATTCCTTTTCCTCTAAAACAGTTTTTATTTTCCGCGTTTCCTCCGAGCTACAAACATCCATCGCGTAAATCAAAGGCAGTGTAATTTTCCCTTCCTTGAGATCACTTAGCACGGGCTTCCCCAAAACCTTCTTGGAAGAACTAAAATCCAGGATGTCATCCACCAGTTGAAAGGCCAATCCAACATTGAGTCCGTAACGCGCCAAGGCTTCCTCCTGAGCTGGGCTTACCTTTCCCAGCGTTCCTCCTATTCGGGCGCAGCCTGAAAATAAATAGGCCGTCTTTCGTTTGGCAATGTCCAATAAGTCCTGCTCAGTAATCCGGTGATTTCCATTGAAAGTGAGTTGAATCAACTCACCCTCAACCATGCGCTGGGTCAGATCAATGAGAATATCCAAAACATGAAAGTTTCTTTGACTGAGGGCGACAAAGAAAGACTGCATGTAAAGCCAGTCTCCAACCAAAACGGTAGTTGGATTTCCCCATTTATGGTTTACACTGGACCGTCCCCTGCGGGTATCAGCGCCATCAATGATATCGTCGTGCACCAGGGTGGCGGTATGGATAAACTCCACGACGGCAGCCAACTTGATAGCGGCTTCGTCAACTTCTCCACACATCTTGGCACAGAGCAGCAGTAAGGTAGGACGGATGCGTTTTCCCCCGCCTTCTTGCAGGTATCTCCCAATGTCGGAAATGGTCTGCACGGAAGAAGCGCTCTGACGGGCGAACTCCCTCTCCACCTCCTGCAATTCCTCCTTGACCAGGCTGAAGATTTGATGAGCGGCCACTGAGCTTCCCGGGTTTCTAGGAAAGTGTCCCAAAGCCGACCTTGCCATGACCAAGTCTCTCCAACGCGTGATAACATGCCGCAGTTAGGCGGCCGGGGCAACTAACTAACTAGACAGGGGCTGCGGCCTTGATATCCTGTCTGTTCGTCCTCGTCGTCGCTCTCGTTCTCGCCCTCGAAAATCCAAAAGCCGAGCATGACGACGAGGACGAGAACCACGACGATTCCATAAACCAGAACAAAATTCTCGTAATGCCCGGCATGACGGACCAAGGCACACAACACTAGTGACTTCGATAGTTGGTAAATTGCATGTCGAAATCAAACTCGCGAGCTTTGAGAATCTGGATCACTTGTTGCAACGTGTCGATATCCTTGCCACTGACTCTAACTAAATCCCCATTGATAGCCGCTTGCACTTTTAGTTTGGAGTCTTTAATAATCTTGACAATATCCCTGGCCTTTTCCGTGGGGATCCCTTGTTGCAGATTGACTTCCTGGCGCACAGTGCTGTCTGCAGCCGGAACCGGCTTCCCATACTGCAAGGCCTTGAGAGGGACGGCTCGTTTGACTAGTTTCTGCTGCAAAATATCATTCAAGCCCTTCAATTTGAACTCATCATCAGAAATGAGGATGAGCTTCTCTTTGCCTTCCAAGCTAATCCTGCTTTTGCTACCTTTGAAATCAAATCGAGTGGCGACTTCTTTCATGGCCTGATTAATGGCGTTATCCACTTCCTGAAGATCAATCTGGGAGACAATGTCAAAAGAATTTTGCGCTGCCATAATAGCATCCTTTAGAGAAGTGTAACAGAACCGAATATGAATTTTCCAAGGGCCACTTCAATTCACTTTGAAAAACCGGCGGTAATTCCCTGCCGTTATTTCTGCCACCTCTTCCAGGCTGAGCGCCCTGAGCTGCGCCAAGGCTTTGGCCGTCTCGACCACATAGGCGGGTTCATTGCGCTTTCCTCGGTAAGGAATGGGTGCCAGGAAGGGCGAATCCGTTTCTATGAGAAGCCTTTCTAAGGGAATTTCCTTAGCCACGTCTCGTATTGCTGGAGCTTTTGGAAAAGTCAGCATGCCGGAGAAAGATACCATAAAGCCTATCTCCATGCATTTCTCGGCCATTTCCAACGTCCCGCTAAAGCAATGTAAGACTCCACCTGACCCGCTACGACCCCAGTATTGCTTTAAGATCTGCAGAGTCTCTGCCTCCGCCTCTCTCGTATGAATGATTACCGGAAGGTGGGCCTCCTGGGCCAAAACCAGTTGCTGGATAAAAACCCTCTTTTGAACTTCGCGCGGAGAGTGATCATAATGAAAATCGAGCCCGATTTCGCCCCAAGCCACAACCTTTGGGTGGCTCGCCAACTCTTTCAGTCGATCGAAATCCTTGCTGGTAGCTAATTTTGCCTCATGGGGGTGAATTCCGATCGAGGCATCTAGATAGGAGGACCCCTCCGCCAACTTGACGGCTGCATCCAGGTCAGTACCGGTCCCGCTGCCAATGGCGAGGATTCGCTCCACCCGGGCAGACTTCGCCCTTTCCAACATGGCGCTGCGGTCCTGGTCAAATTCAGGGGATTCCAGATGAGCGTGAGAATCAATAAACATGCTTATAACAGACCCAATAGCTCCTTCGGAGATGATCAACCTTAAAAGTCGTGCTCTGGCTCGTACTCATGCTCTTGCTCGATTCATAGTCATAATCGAGCAAGAGTAAGAGCACGAGTACGGATCAAAGGCCACCCTCTCTCCCCAGAAGGTGTGAAAAAATTCAAACCGGCCGAGATCGGGAGGGCGAGGTTCCCGCCGAGCCTCATGGGGCAAGGACTTCCGGGGCAATGGCTCACCAGGAGGTTCGCCCTCCCAATTCCTTCACACCTTCCCAGGGGAGAGAGGGGCTGGGGGTTAGGGGCCAGCACGTTGACAAACTTCACCGAAGTTTGAACTTCTTCGCCACCAAGTGAGAGCTAGTGCCCGGCCTGCACTTCGTTCTTGGCTTTGCGCCGGTTTCGAAAATACTCAATCAAGATAGGCAAGACTGAGAGAAAAACGATGAGCAAAATCACCTTTTCGAGATTCAGCCGTATCCAGGGAATCGACCCAAGATAATAGCCCGCGGCTGTCATAGAGCAAACCCAAAAGATCCCACCGAAAACATTGTAAGCCGCGAACCGGAGATAAGACATCTGGGCTATTCCCGCCACGACCGGGGCAAAAGTCCTGGCGAAAGGAACGAAGCGTGCCAGGAATATGGCCTTGCCACCGTGTTTCTCATAAAATTCCTTGGCATAGAAGAGATGGTTCCGCCTAAACCAGAAAGAATCGTCCTTTTTGTAAAGAGCCACACCGGCTCTGAACCCAATGCTGAAACCTACAGCATCACCAACAATTGCCATCACACTCAATAAGACCATCAAATAGCTAATGCTAAAAAAACCCTGCGATGCCACGAGACCGGCCGTGAATAACAAGGAATCTCCGGGAAGGAAAAATCCCACAAACAGTCCAGTTTCGGCGAAAACAATCAACCCCAGGAGTGCATATCCCCCGGAACGAATCAATTCAACCAGCTTTTCAGGTTGATAGAGACTCTTAAGAAACTCGATGGCAGATTCCAATTGACCTCAAGGACAAGGAAATTTCCCCAGACTGACCGCCAGGATGAATTGGCTTCTTAGATTCGCGGTGGACTTTGACTCGGCAAAAAGGCGAAGCGGGTCATTGGGTGAGAAAACTGGATGGTCGTACCTTGATGCTTGAACTCGGACCGCAGTCAATGACGTTCTCTATTTCAACTTCGTCCCATTGGGAACATCTTCGAGAAAAGTAGCTAGGACGGGTCTCCCCTCATCGCCAACAGACGCTGCTAAGAGCATTCCATTAGAGTCCAGGCCCCGCATCTTGCGAGGTTGAAGGTTGGCTACAATCACAATTTTTTTGCCAACAAGAGTTTCAGGACTGTAATACTTGGCGATGCCAGCCAAAATCTGGCGGGTCTCTGTTCCCAAATCGACCATCAACTTAAGCAGCTTATCAGCGCCTTGAACACTCTCAGCCGAGAGGATTTGAGCCACGCGCAACTCAACTTTGGCAAAATCGTCGATCGTAATGCTATTCCCAACAACCCCGCTGTCCGATTGTTGGCCTGAGCTAGCTATGGGAGTGATGACTGCTGGAGACGCACTGGATTTCTTTTCCGGCTCGGTGCCTTTTTCCAGTTTGGATTCCTTTGCAGGTGTTTCTTCAATGGACGCTTGGAATAATTTATCTAACAAGATCTTTTTGTCTAACCTGGGAAATACGGCATTGATTACCCCGATCGTACCTCCCACTGGTAATCCCCCCCATTTGAGCTGGTCAATCCTCTGGGAGCTCAATTCGGCTCTAATTCCCAACTGCTTCCAAACTAACTTGCAGCTCTCTGGCATGACCGGAGCCAACAGAATGGTAGCGATCCGGATGACCTCAGTGCTCGTGTAGAGAACCGTGGCCAGACGTGGTCTTAGCGAGAAATCTTCCGTCAATGCCCAGGGTGCGCTCTCGTTAATATACTTGTTGGCGCGCGACAATAATTCCCACACAGATTCCAAAGCTTTGCTAAATGCCAGCTCATCCATGTAGCCCTGGTAGGCCTTGACTGCGTCCAGAGTGGCCTGCTCGATTTCCTTACCAGAGCCCTCCGCGCTTCAAAGGCAGAGGGATAGGGGATCGTGTTGGCAAAATTCTTAGAAATCAAGGTCAAGGTTCGCGAGACCAAATTCCCAAAATCGTTGGCCAGGTCGCTGTTGACCCTCTGGATGAGAGCCTCATAGGAAAAACTCCCATCCAAGCCAAGCGGAACTTCTCTAAGCAAAAAGTACCGAACTGCGTCCGACCCGAAATGTTCCAGTAACAAAATGGGGTCAATGACGTTTCCTCGCGATTTGGACATCTTGACCTCATCCTTCAGCCACCACCCATGAGCAAAAACCTGCCTGGGCAACGCCAAGCCAGCAGCCATCAGAAAAGCAGGCCAGTAAACGGCATGAAAGCGGAGAATATCCTTGCCCACCAGCTGTACCTGCGCCGGCCAGAATTTACCGAAGTTCTCCTTGTTGACCCCGTTCCCAAAACCAATGCCAGTGAGATATCCTACCAAGGCATCGAACCAAACGTAAATCACATGGTTAGGGTCTCCGGGGACAGGAATTCCCCACTTCACGGAAGTTC
>QHZQ01000071.1:26459-28455 GCA_003224725.1 Acidobacteriota bacterium
GAAACTGAGACAACCGAAAGAAATAACTTTCTTCGGTCACTCTTTCCGTGGGCCGTCCGCAAACTTCGCAATTGGGCGCCATTGCGCTTTCAGGTGCAAAGAGATTGCAGGAAATGCAATACCAGCCGGAATATTCACCTTTGTAGATAAACCCATTCTGTGCGGCACGTTTAAAAATCTCGGAAGCTCCAGCGTGGTGCCTCTCCTCGGTGGTACGAATGAACTGATCATATTCAATACCATAACGTGACCAGAGCTTCTGATAGGCTTTGGTGATGTTGTTCGCCAACTCATTGGGTGTGGTTCCCTGTGTTGCCGCAGCACGCTCAATGTTCTGCCCATGTTCATCCGTACCGGTAAGGAGGCAAACTTCAAACCCCTGCATTTTCTTATAGCGACTCAGGCAATCAGCAACAACGGTAGTATAAGTGTGTCCCAAGTGCGGTCTGGCGTTCACATAATAACGGGGAGTGGTGAGATAAAAGGTTTTCACAAGGTAAGTTTCTCAAGGCTCATCACAAAATGAGCCGGACGTCGGCCCTTCAGACGAGAAAGGGAAAAGTTAAATTCTTGGCTTTCCTTCGACCCTTCCGGAAAAGATGGCCGGGTGATACAAGGGTTTGAGACCGAGAATCAGTTGCTTAAAGTTATTATGAGTTCCCCTCCAGCTTTAAGGCAATCTCCTTTGCATGCAAATTCATAAATTGTTGGATAATTCGAGACTGGATCCATTTGTAGGGAACATGATGTTTAAGGGCCAAACTTCGACATTCTTCATACTCCGGGGAAAAGTTGACAATCCTTCCTTTAAGCCTTGAAACTTTCACACCCACCATTCCAAATTCACTCTCGATCTGCTCTACCTCACGGTCTAGAACCCGGCGCTGGGTTTCCTGATAACGAATTCCTATAGTTGTCGTCTCCTGGAAGAGAACATCAGAAACCTCGTCAATCAGCTCTGTGGGAGCGACCACCGAAAGCAGAATTCCGGGACGATTCTTCTTCATCTGCACCGGGCAAGCAAATACATCCAGAGCTCCCACTGTCAATAATTTGTCCTGAAGATGCCCATATATCTGGGGGTTCATGTCATCGATATTGGCTTCCACCACAATGGCAGAAGACTCTGCGCCCAGTTCCCTCCCGGCTTGAAAGCTGCTGACTGTCTCTCCCTGGAAGGCTCGCAAAACATTGGGAGCTTCTTTGAGGTCTTTTGTCCCAGCACCATAGCCGATTTTCCGAATACGAAAGAGCGGCAGTTTTCCGAAACCTTGACAAAGAGTTGACAGCAGGGCTGCACCCGTCGGTGTGACTAACTCTCCGTTGACTTGATTCGAATAAACAGGAACTCCTTTCAATAACTCAGCCGTCGCGGGGGCCGGCACCGGCAGCGTACCGTGCGCGGACTCTACAGTACCTTTGCCAACGTTCAGGTCCGAGGCATAGATTTTTTCGATTCCGAGCATCTCAAAACCGAGACACGTTCCTACAATGTCCACAATGGCGTCAATTGCCCCGACTTCATGAAAATGCACTTGATCGACTGCCGAATCGTGTACTTTGGCTTCGGCTTCAGCCAGACGACGAAAAGTCCTGGTAGCTTGCTCCTTCACTTTCGGACTGAGATCACTTTGGTTAATGATCTTTTCGATATCCGATAAACTGCGGTGAGAGTGTTCATGTCCCATTAGCACATCGAACTTGGTGGCGGCAATGCTGCATTTAACCACCTTCTTGGAGCTGAGTGTATAGTTCCTCACGCTTAGGCGGGAGAGTCCAGCAGAAAGTCCGTCAAGTGTAAGCCCCAAATCTAATAGGCTACCCACAATCATGTCACCGCTAATTCCCGAAAAGCAGTCAAAATACAGTGTATCCATCATTTCAAGTCCGAGATCTCACATTTGAGGTTCCCTGTCGCTAGCCACCCAAGGCTCGCCCCTCATAAGCGCTAACTTTATGAGGTCTTCCTGCCTGCTGCCGGAAGAACGAAACGCCA
>QHZQ01000356.1:0-1895 GCA_003224725.1 Acidobacteriota bacterium
GACCGGCTGGATTGTAGAACTTATGTTTGTTGGGCGAATGGAAGACCAGATGGTCTCCCCATTCCAGTTGGTCCATGACCTGTTGGTCTGGTCTTAGGTCTCTGAGGAGTGAGATGGACGCCTTCTCGGAAATACCTCGTTTCATGAGCTGATGCAGTACCGACTCGCTGGACTTCTGCTCCATTTGCCACCCAGCCCCATCCAAATCCCGCGGGAAATCCTGTCTCGAAAATACCCTTTCCCTTTGAAGACCCCTTATCCAACCCTCAATCCGCGCGTCCTACCCCTCCCACCACGAAGTTCCGAAACAGCTGTGGTGTTCACAATCAACTTGACCCTGACCGGAGGGTCTGTTAGCATGAGCCTGTTTTGCGGTAACGCTAACCCAATTTTTTTTGACCTGCACTCTTCCCGAAATTCGGGACGGGCACGTTTCCGCGAGAAGCCACATAATCTTCCAGGGGCTCGCACGGAATTGACGAAGTCAGCGAACCCTGATTAATCTGGATGTCTGGTTATTGGGTCGCCGACGATGAAGAAAATAGGCATGTCGGAAATTGCCAAGCTTGCGAATGTATCCATCGGGACCGTGGGTCGGGCTCTGAATGGCGGTGGCCGAATCAGCAAAGATACCCGCGAGCGCATTCTCAAAATCGCTCAACGCGTGGGGTACAAACCCAACCTGGCCGCCCGGGCGTTATCCTTGGGGCGTGCCCGAGTACGCATAGGAGTTTGTATCCCTCGTGAAATTCATTACTACTTCGATCAGCTTCGTGATGGAATCTTAGGCGAATCGCAACACTACGAGGACCTGGGCGTGCAGGTCATCTACCGCCCGACAGAGCGCTTAGGGCTTCGAGAGGTGGCAACGGTCTCGGAATTCCTAAATGACGACCTTCGCGCGCTGATTATTACTCCTGGAGACCCTCAAGGGCTCATTCCCATCATTGATGAGGCTGAGAGCAGGAATATTCGAGTGATCTGTGTGGACACCGATGCCCCTGCTAGCCGCCGGTCGAGCGTCGTCTGTTTGGACGCTGAGCTCAGCGGAAGACTGGCTGCCGACCTCATGGCCAAGTTTGCTGGCCCCGGGTCGACTGTCGCGGTTATCACCGGTATGGTTCAAGTAGAACATCACCGCACGAGCACCCAGAGTTTTTCTGATGCTTATCCTCAATTCTGCCAGGGAGGGGAAGTCATCGAAGTAGTCGAAGCCCACGAGGATGAGGACGAAGCCTTTCAAAAGTGTTTTGACTTGCTCGGTAGATTCAAGTCTCTGGCTGGTTTGTATGTCACGACAGTCAATTGTCTCCCCGTGTGCCGTGCGATTGTTGCCCGCGGCCTTTCTGGAAGAATCAGGCTGATTACCACGGATCTGTTCAAGGAAATGGTTCCCTATTTCAAGAAAGGCACCGTTTTCGCTTCTATCTATGGGCAGCCGTACTTACTAGGGGCGATCGCCATGCGTTTCGCCATCGACCATATTGTCTGCCGTCGCGCCTTACCTGCCTCGCATTATTTATCCCCTCAGATTGTCATGCGATCGACATATCACATATTCCGCGAAATGCTGCCTTCACCAGAAGGCGATATGGGTCGTGATGCGCAGGAGCTTGGCCGGGTGGTCTCCGTAATAGAGGGTGGATTACTCTAGGGCGGCCACGAAATGCTTTCCGCCTTCGAAACACGGAATTAAAGAAATTGAAAAAACTTATTGACAACCGCTAAGGTTCTGGATATTGTGCGTTACCGATACCGCAAGTTTCAAGAACACGCGCTGGAACTACAATTTGATCCTCCAAAAGGCAGCACATGTACGTAATGTATATGCTGGCAGGGGGTGGACAAGGTGGCTGGCCCCAGGAACCCTCCGTTAAGGCCTCCCATCGATGCTA
>QHZQ01000356.1:1908-6376 GCA_003224725.1 Acidobacteriota bacterium
GTCGCCGTCCAATTGCGTTCGGGGCGAATGAGTTCCACGGCTTGGCTTGGAAGTTCTTCCGCAACGACAAGCTCGACGCCGACAGCGACCCAGGTTACCCAATTCGGAACAAGGACAATTGATATCCAAAAAATATGAGAATTACATTAAGGAGGTCCCTAACATGAATACCGGGCGAAAAATACTGATACACCATCTGCTTGGTCTTTCCATGGTGCTTGCATTCCTACCCACGCCATGCAATGCACAAGTCGCCACGGGAACTTTACTCGGAGTTGTAACGGATCCTTCGGGAAGCGTAATTGTAGGGGCCCAAGTGTCAGTGCGTAATCTGGCGACTGGCTTGGTCAAGACTCAAATCTCCTCTTCCGACGGGCTCTACCGTTTCCCGCTCTTAACAGTCGGGAATTACGAATTGACTGTTGAGGCCGCGGGATTCAAGAAGCTCGTGCAATCCAACATCGGCTTGGGGGGGGAGCAAGCCTTACGCATCGATGCACATTTGGAAGTGGGAGAAGCCTCAACGACAGTTACCGTCTCGGGGACCACAGAGAAGGTGAATACAGAGTCGATGGCCATGAACACCACAGTTGACAAGCGCCGAGTTGCGGACCTGCCGCTGAATGGTCGAAACGCCGAGCAGCTTGTCCTGCTTACTCCAGGTGCTGTTGACGCGCCCATTGACCGTTATGAGGGCTCTTTCACTTTTCCGGGCAGGTTTGCTGCGCCCGTGAACGGGTCGCGTCAGAACATGATCAACTTTACACTGGATGGCTCAGACGCGAATGAAAACTACACGAATGTCGGAGGCCCGATACCGAACCCCGACGTCCTAGAGGAGATTGACATAACAACTACCGGCTTCGATGCCCGTTATGGTAAGAGGGGCGGAGGGGTAGTCAACATCATTACGAAGAGCGGAACAAATTTGTTGCATGGGAGCGTGTTTGAGTTCCTGAGGAACGAGCAGCTCAATGCGACTGACTTCTTCACACACCAGTTGGATGGACTCAAGCGCAACCAGTTCGGTTTTACCTTAGGGGGTCCGATAGTCCTCCCAAAAATTTACAATGGGAAGGATCACACATTCTTTTTCGTCTCATATCAGGGGACCAGGCTTCGCAGTGCACCGACTTCGGCGTTTGCAATATTGCCAACCGCCGAACAAAGGAATGGGGATTTTTCAGCGGTCAGTTTACCGATTATTGATCCAAACACTGGGATCCAATTCCCGAACAATCAAATTCCGCTCGAGAGACAGAGTAATTTCGCAAAAAACCTTTTCAACTATCTCCCAGTGCCCCAACCGCTGCCCGGCCAGCCGCTCGGTAGCACCTTTTATACAAGGCCGTTCCAAAATGACATTGACGAGTGGACGATCAAAGTTGATCAAGTCGGATCCAAATACCAATTCTCTGGACGGTACTTCTTTGATGATTACGTCCAGCCGCCTGTTTTTGCTGACAATAACATTCTGACAGTCCTGGGATCGGACAAATCACGTTATCAAAGTGTCGCCGCCAACGCTACTCTCACTCTAAGGCCTCAACTTCTGAACCAAATCATTTTCTCATGGGACCACACGAACAGAGTTGGCGACCCACCCCCTGACTCCCCTTTCAGCCCTCAGGCGATGGGAGTTAACATTTATCAGTCGCGGGAGCCCTCACAAGTCTACTTTAGCCTGCCCGGGTTCTACGCTGACACCGGTCAGCATTTTACGTCTCCTCGCAATACCTTTCAGGTGGCGGACAACTTCACTTACGTGCGAGGCCGGCACCAACTCATGGTTGGAGGGAACATCACCCGGCACGATTTCACCTTGACGAATGAGTTCATAGTAAATGGATACTGGGATTATAACGGTAGCATTTCAGGGGACCCCGTTGCTGATCTTTTTCTGGGGAAACCAGATTTCTGGGAGCAAGGCTCGGGGCAGAACGTCGACATGCGTGGCACTCTCTATGGGTTTTATGGGCAAGACAACTTCAAGGTTAACCCGCGGCTGACCCTGAATCTTGGGCTTCGATGGGAGCCGTTCTGGCCTTTTCATGACACGTTGGGACGCGGTGGCAACTGGAGGCCCGGAGTCCAGTCGGAGCGTTTTCCACTCGCTCCCAAGGGCATAGTCTATGAAGGCGATCCAGGGGTTAATAAAGGGTATCAGCCTCCGGATACTAATAATCTGGCACCGCGAGTCGGCTTCGCACTGGATCCCTTTGGCGATGGCAAGACGAGTGTACGGGGCGGATACGGCGTGTTCTACGACTTTCCACCGCTGAAAGCATACATTGGAAATGGACAGGTTCCACCGTTCAGCATCCAGATCCAGCTCTTCGATGTACCGTCCGATACTGACCCGCTCAGCGTTGTCGGCAATCCCTTTCCGACTCCGCCGCCGACACCAACGACACCGATTCCTCGACCTGTTTCCACGTTCCTTCAGGACGAAAACCGTCGCACATCCTACATGCAGTCATGGAACTTGACTATCGAGCGCCAGTTAATCCCTGATTTGATTATACGTGGGGGCTATGTGGGGTCGAAGGGAACAAAACTCGAAGCTGCCAATGAGGTTAACCCAGGGATTTTCATCCCGGGTCAAAGTACACCGGGGAACACCGACGCCCGGAGACCCTTCGCTTCTGAAGGTTTAGGCTCCGTCGTTATTTTCCTCACTGATGCCCGCTCCACTTATCACGCGTTCCAATCAGGAGTAGACTGGCGCCTCAAGTCTAGAATTTCGTTGAAAGCAAACTATACACTTTCAAAATCCATCGATAACATTCCTGTCTTGAACGGAACTTCTCCTGCCTACATTAACCCGTTTGACACGAATGCGTACCGCGGGCCGTCCGACTTTGATGCAAGGCACCGGTTAGTGCTCTCTTATGTCCTCGATATCCCTGCACCAACCTTTGGAGGGCGTTTTATCCGGTATGCCTTGGGTCACTGGTCCACCACGGGTATTGTAAGCGCCCAGACCGGGTTTCCACTGACAATTTATGCAGGACAAAACCGGGACCTGGCCGGCGTGAATTCCGGAGGGGCTGGGGATGTAGCAGACGTAGTTGGCAACCCGAGGCTGACGAATCCAAGCATTAATCAATGGTTCAACCCGTCAGCCTTCGGCCTTCCTCCCTTAGGTTCATTTGGGAACGCTGGTCGAGGTATCGTTTACGGACCGGGGTTCTGGAACTTCGATATCGCCGGCTTCAAAGACTTCCCACTGCCACGCGAAGGGGCGAAAGTGCAGTTCAGGGCTGATCTCTTTAATGCGTTCAATCACGTGAATCCTTCTAATCCGAATATAAATTTCTCCTCGGGGGACTCATTCGGGAAAATCTTCGGATACAGGGGGCCTAGAATTATCCAGTTGTCGCTTAAGGTGATTTTTTAGTTAGTCTGGCACGGGCCGGAATCCCCGGATCAAAACTCTCGAGCGATTTCCGGTCCTACGAATCGGGGTTTTTCCATGACTGTTAATGACGATTGCGTCAAGAAGTACGGGCGGAGGCAATTTCTCCAAGATTCGGGCCTAGCGGTTGGGTTGGCTACGGCGCTGCCGGCGAGCAACCTACTAGGCCCGTTCGCTCTCTCGGCTCCAGAAGGACGACAGATGAGAGAATCCATCGTTCAGCATTTCAGAGGGGACTTTGATGGCTACATTCCACTGTTGATCGGTAACGGTGACATAGGCGGAACCTTTGATCCCTTCTGCGGAACGTGGTTCGATGAGCTACGCAGCATTGAAGGGCAAAGGGAAGATATTCGCAGCCTCCTCCTAGCCAGGTTTATAGCCCAGGATTTTTGGGAAGAGACGTATTTGGATCCAAAGAAGCAACCGCTCAACGAGGAGACCAGGAAATCCATTGCTGAGGGAAAGTTCAATGTCAGTTCTGTAACACACGGCTCTCCTTTCGAATTTTACATTGGGCCGGCCGATAAGGACTTCCCCGTTGGAGTGCAGGACCATACGCAGCGGCTCGACATCGAGCAAGGAATTCTCAGCGCCGAATATGCGTTCAAAGGCAAGAAATTCCAGCTAGAGTGCCTGGTTCACCCGCGACTCAGCCTGCTGGCGTACCGAGTACAGGCAGGGGGAGGAGTTGAATTCAGGATCAAAGCGAACAAGAGCGTATCCCAAGATGGGGACCTACTTATCGCCCAGAGCGCCTCCAACATTTACTGCCCGGCTATAGCCGGCATTTACGCAGAACGCAGCCAGGCTGATGGAGATCGAGTCACCCTGCCGCCGGGAGAGTCGGTTCTGTACCTAGCTTATGGTCATCGCTCTTTGGGAGATCCAAGACGACAGATTGAAGCGGCCCTGGAGGAGGCCCGACAAAGGGGATATACGGCTCTCAGGCAGGAAGGCATACGCTGGTGGACTGATTTCTGGGCAAGATCGGATATTTCCATTCCCGATGACCGCATGCAGCAGATGTATTACCGTAGCCTTTACTAC
>QHZQ01000356.1:6493-6942 GCA_003224725.1 Acidobacteriota bacterium
TCGAATGGTTCCTGGAGGTTCTGCCCATCGCCCAAGAGACAGCGAGAAGTGTGTTCTGGTTGAAAGGCGCCCGGTACATCTGGCATGGCGGACCCGGCATGCTGACGTACTTGCCCGGACATACGCATTACGGACCGCCCCTGGATGAACATCATGTCAACGGCTGGGTGGTGCTGGCGATTGAGCGGTACCTCAATGCCTGCGGCTGGAATAAGGACAAAGCCCGGCGATACTACCCGGTCGTAAGTGAGATCGCCCGATTCTTCTCCTCCATGCTCGAACCGCGGGGGCAAGACAAGTTCCAGATCCGTTATCTTCCCAGCCATAGCCAGGCCGAAAGCACCGATACTGTCAACAAGCCGAACATCTTCGATGTGCTGGCCTCTGCCAAATGGAGTTTGATGGTCGCTTTGCGGATGAGCCATTTCCTGGGGATAGACGAAGCGGAA
>QHZQ01000357.1:0-4806 GCA_003224725.1 Acidobacteriota bacterium
GGTTAGTGCCTGGGCTGTGTTTGAATAAGTGGAGTTGCCTGAGGCGTTGTAGGCGCGCACGCGGTAGTAGTATGTCTTGCTGGCGGTTAGATTCGTGCTCGCGTAGCTCGTCACGTTTGCCGTAACCACAGCGATTATTGAGAAGCTAGTTCCATTGGTTGAGCGCTCGATGGCGGTCCCGCTCTCATCGATCGCATTGTTTGTCCACGCTAGATTGATCTGGCTGCTCGAGACCGCCGTGGCTGTCAGATTATTTGGTGCTGCCAGGTTGGGTCCTGGAACCGGTTGCCCAGAGATTCCATCCGTCATATAGGTAAAGGTCTCGCCGGTGGAGCTGATGCTAATAGAATAGTAAGTTCCATCGGTCAGGAAAGTAATGTTACGGCCCACGCGTACGATCGGTGAAGTGCCCCCATTGCCAGACTGGGTCTGCCAGATGGTAGCAGTCGTGAGCCGGTCCAGCACCGCTTGCGCAGGGAAGCCGGACGAGTTGTTATAGCTTAAACTGATGATTGCGTGTTCCGGCTGTAGTATGTCGACCAGCATCTGATTGGTCGCGTCACCACCTCCATGATGATCAACACGGACCACATCCACATCACCAGCGTCCGGGGCGCAGAGTGACTCAACATTGGCGGTCGCGTTGCCTTGTGAGGGAACAACACCTCCGGTCAGATCCGAAGCGATGAAATAGTCGAATGTGCCGAAGCGCAGCACGAGGGCAATGGAGCTATCGTTCTCGCCGGTGGGCGGGAACGTGCCATGGTTGGTCACGCCGTTAAGCGCAATGCATTTCAGCGTGCACCCCCTACCAAGATCTATCTCTTGGTTGAGCGCGATGGTCGTGCGGAGGGCGCCGACGGCATTGATATAGTCAGTGTAGTACTGCTGGGTCTGGTCGTAGGTGCCCCCGCGATCATAACTGGCAATGTTGATACGGATGCCACCGTTAATCAGTTCATCGATTCCGCCAATGTGGTCGCTATGATAGTGGCCAGCCACGAAGTAATCTAATGAGTTGATGCCAAGAGAATCAAGTACTGCGCGGATACGGGTCCCCGCCCCGCCGCCGCCTGAGTCAAAGAGAAGTGTGCGTGACGGGCCAACAATCAAAGTGGCGTCGGCCTGACCCACATTGATATGGACGATGCGCACCTGCGGCAGTGCCTGAGCAAATCCCATCATGATGGCCAAGCCAACGGCTGCCCCCAAGACAAGCACACTTAGCTGAGTTCTAAACCTGTGGCAGATGGTTATCAGTGCGGAAACCCTCATTCCCATGTCTGTCCTCCTGCAGATAGGTTGCAAGTGAGGGCAGCGGACATTGGTCATGCCCATTGCCAGATCATTCTAAAGCGTCTAATTAATGGCCTTTTCGATTCATTGGACAATCCAGTCACAAGCGCAATGCAGAGGATGATCCCAAAGCTCCCGCCGACATAGGTTGTCCATTCAATCCAGTTATGGGCAAGTAACCGCTGACCCAGATAGCCCGAAGCAACAAACAACAGACCCATGACTATCGCGGGACGAGCCGTACCCTTTGGGCCCGATCCCTGAGACCTGCCCAGGCATAGGCGGACCAGGAATGGGTAGGAAACGCTCTGTATCATGCGTCCTCCCAGTATCCCGAGACACAGACCGACAATCCCTAGTCGTGGTATTAAGAGCACACTGAGCACAATTGAAACGACGGCTGCTATGGCGGTCACCAGAACTCGGTCGCGCAATCGGAGTGTCGCGTCAATTACATACGAATCACTGCGGATGAAGACCGTCTGCACCATAATTGCAACGATGAGTAGATTGGCCCAGAAGCCGGCATAATGCTCCCTACCAACCCATAGATAGAGAAAGGACCGATTCCATAACAGAATTGTCGAACCTATCGCTGTCACTAAGCACCAACTCATCATGATCATCTCCCTGCGCAGCCTGAAAGCCTTTTGGTACTGCTTCTGGCCAATCACCCCGCCCAACCCTGGAGTAACCGCAGCCAGAGTAATGGTCATAATCCCTAGCACTGTCCGCGCTGCGTAGCCAGTCAGGACATAGGTCGTCACAGTCGATGGGGAGGCGACCATGCCCAGGATGATTACATCGCTCGCCAAGAGAAGCTTTGTTATCAAGTCCCCCGCAGAATACCAGGTGCTCATTCCAAGCAATGACCAAATCTCAGTTTTGGTCGGTCGCATGACCCCGAACCAGGGAACACACTTCTTGGCCACTAACCAGAAGAACACGGCTGTCACGCCCGCAAGAGCAATCTGCGCCGCTGCAACCCCGATCAGCCCTAAGCCACGGCAAATGGCTCCCACCGTAAGTAGCCCGGCAACCACGCTCAATCCTGCCTGCAACCCCATACGCCTATAGCCCAAATTCATCCCCCTTAAGATTGACTCAGGTAACTCAACAAGACCGCTCAGGAGGAAGTTCAGAACCAAGAGGGCACAGGTAAGCCGGACTACTTGTTGCAAGTCAGGAGACACTTTAGTAATCGTTGGGGAGAACCACACCAGGATTGTCCCGACTCCTGCCAACACCGGTAGAAAGAGCAGCCACACAACCATCGCGCTGCCGACAGACCGGCGCTTGAGAGCGAGGTCAGGCAGACTTTGCTGGTTCGCAACAACCAATCGGAGGGCTTGTGTTGGACGTCCATCAGTTGCTGACATGTAGCCAACCAGCCGGCTCAGCATCTCCCATACTCCAAAAAGAGAGCGGCCCAGCCCACCGACCAGAATGGGAGTAACCAGCAAGCCAACGGCAATCTTAGCCGTGTAGTCCAGCAGGGAGGCAGCAATATTTAGATAGGCTCTTTGGGTGAGTCTAGGCGTTGGTTCTGGGCCCTGCTCCAGCTTCGGCTCACAAGGTTCGGCTAGCCTGTCTTCGCAAAACGCCGGCATGCCCCCCACTCTCCTTCCAATATCGCCAAGACTTCATCCGCAATTTGATCCACCGATCCCAGATGGGTATCGAACTTAATCGTCTTTAGACCTCCTTCGGCTGTGAATTGGGAGATTACCTGCGCAAAGCAGGCGCGATAACCCTCCAAAAACTCGTAAATTGTCTGATCCGTCTTATCCTTTACCGGATGCCATTGGCCGCGGATACGAATACGATGGGCTAGAATTGGATCTTTCGTGTCGAGCCAGATTATAACGTCCACTATCCTGGCCCACTGACTGAGAACCGCTCGCCGCCACTTTTCGAAATCGGGACTTCTGAGGCTCTCGTGAGCAAACACCTGGAGCCAGCTAAGCGCAAAGATAGGGCCCTCCTCTAATATGACAGCTCTGCAGTTTCTTGAGGTCTCGCGTCTCAAAAGCTGATACAAGGTCCTGAGACGAACGATCTGCTTAATCTCGCCGCCCAAAAACCAGCGGTACTTTCGATATAGACGGAGCAAGGTTGGCAACAGTAAGAAAGTATTTATGACGAGAAACAGCCAGCTCAATCTCCAAACGCTAAGACCTGCTCGCACGGTCTTGTCACGTTGACTCAGAACGCGCGAGAGGGCACTTTTCCCGGCCCCTGCCGGCCCGACTAGCTCCACTACAAGCGGTCGTCTCTTCATGGATGGGTGAGCTGCTGCAGGCGTTCTATAGTTCCGACCATACCAGAGATTGCAGTTCCGATAAGACATCTGCCTTGGGGCGACTGGCATCAATAACGCGGACACGAGTTCCTTGCCAATTGGCTTCCCATATTTCACGCGAGCGGGCCCGCACGTAGGCGGCCTCCTCATTGGTCTTGCGGCGGACTGCGGTCTCTGGATCCACCTTCAGCACAACGAGCAATTCGGGCGGCAGGATCTGCTGGTAATACCAGGCTTCCGCCCTTAATAAGAATCCTGAAACTCGATTGATCGTCGCACCCTGCAGGGACTGCTTTACGGTGGGCCCATCCATCAACTGGATTTGCGAGAGCGGATAACGATCGCAGATCACCACTCCGCCTCCCATCGCAAACCGGCGGGCCTTAACGTAAAGTCGGTAGCGGTCGCGAGCAATACACACCGACCGCAGCAACCTCAAGTAACTGGGCGCTCCCGGTGAATCGGTTTCGGTCAAAGAGGAAACACCACCTTCCTTGTGGGACGATGAACCGAACAATCCGACAATCCTTCGTGCCACTGCCACGCCCAATGTCAGCAAGGATCGTGTGGGTTTGCCGATATGGACTTTCATTGTCTCAAACTCTTTGGAAAGCCAAACGTACAGCTCATCCACGGATGTTGACTTACCTGCGCCATCGCCCCCGGCTAAAGCAATAATGGCTCCGCCACTGGCCAGATGCTTTCGAGATGATTCCAGGAAAACGCGACCTCGGGTCGTGATGACCCGACGTCCCAGAGCCAACAGGATCTGGAAAGCGGGTCGCCGGCGGGCGTGAGCTTTCAACCGCGTGTGGAGCTGATTTCTAACTCTCAAGCGCTTCCAATTCGAACAACCCGGACGCAATGATTGCAGGCAGGTGTGAAAGAAGATGGCGTCAATATTGGGTAAGTGCTGCTTCAAGGTGCAGTGCATCTTGGCCGGTTCAACCTGTTTTTCCAAGTAATCTAACTCCTTCTGAACCACGGCCGTCCAAACCGGCTGCCTGCCGCAAAGAGAATTCAAGATTGAATATCTTTGAACCATTCTCAGGGCGAAGACCATTAGCTCGAACTCGGGGGCGGGAGCCTGAAACATGCTTCGCCGAACAGCAGATTCCAGGAAGGGTTTCTCGATGGGAAGGCGGTAGTTGATTGTCCAGTACTGGCCGACTACGAGCTGATAGTAAACATGGACATGAACGAATTTA
>QHZQ01000357.1:4814-5836 GCA_003224725.1 Acidobacteriota bacterium
GCTCAGAATACCTGGAGTCTGTCGCTCCGGCGGAGGCAGCGCTTGCTTAAATCCCAACTGGCACAGAATGCTCGTGAAGCGCTGCACCTCGACCCGACTGACTAAGATATCAAGGTCTCCTTCGCCACTTGCCCAGCGATCATGTTTCCAATGTCCCTTCCACTGGCAATAAACGATCCCTTGTGCCTTTAATGCTTGACACAGCCCGCGAACGAGAGGCAGTACTGAAACCTTAAACTGAGGCGAGGATCTGTCTTCGTTCTGGAGTTCGTCAGCCTGAGGTTGCATCTTGCCAGTGCTGTATTTTAGAGACCCGAATGCCGAAGCCGAATCAAAATGCATTTGCGGATTTGCCCCTGATCCCTCAACGCCGGCTGTCTCAAAGGGCGAGGGAAAACTCTGTCCCTTTTTCTTTAACTCTGCTCATGGGATGAAGATACGCCACGCTCTTACTCGATTGGTCGGGGGAAGCCGAGCAAGAGCAGGAGCAAGGGTACGAGCACGAATGGAAATGAACTACGTATCTGCGAAAGGGCAAACTAAGTCTTGGAAAGATTTAAGTCGTTAGCGGCAGTGAGCCGGTGGCGGGGTCTTTTTCGAGTGCCAGGAAGCCTCCCCTGAAGGGCTTGGGTTGAGGAGGATGCGACATTCCCAAAACCTCGGCTGAGAGCTCATCAAAGGTCTTCGCCAGCGGAATGGACAACGGCTGCTGAGCCAACGGCTCCCCCAACTCCAGGGATTGCCGTAAGGCGTTAAAATCGTTGGGCAGGGCCCAGAACACGCTCACCTCCAGAAACTTTCCAATTTCCTTGAGACTAATAGTTTCATCCCTGCCATAGCGATTAACTAATAGGCGTACTCGTTTTTCCGAGTAGCCCAATCCCTCGAAAGCCTGCAAGATTCGCTGCGCGTTTCGCAACGCGGGCAGACTGCCCTGGGCGATCAAAAAAATGAGATGGGAGGCATCCAGGGCGGCGGCGACGTTCTCATCCATCCTACTGGAACAGTCCACACAGATGTAA
>QHZQ01000025.1 GCA_003224725.1 Acidobacteriota bacterium
TGTGAAACTTCGTCAGTCAAGGATACTTGGACGCTTATTATATTGCTCAGATCTGGTTCAAATAGTTGCTGGGGATTTGATGAAAAATGGTGACTATGAGCTCTTTGACCCGGCTGGTGAAAATGACCAAGATAACTCTTCGGACTTCCAAAAAAGGGAGTGGATAAGATTCCAGAAAGAAATTGGCGCTATTGTTCCGAGAATTCGGCGCCTTTTTGTGAACATTCATTCACCTTCAATCAGTCGAACTAGAATCAGGAAGGGTTTGCGTAATGAATATCTACACCAAGTTGTGTTACTTGGTCAAATATGGGCCAACTTCAAACCTAGCGAAAAGATCCAGACTATTGTTTTTGAACAAATGAAAAATCTCTCAAAAGAGATTCAAGGACTGATTAGTTCAGCCAACGATTGTAAACGGCGGCTTAAGCTGAGCAAAAACGGTCACATAAGAAATCTAAGACAAGAAATCGCTAGACTAACGGGCCAAGTAAAGGGAAAGCAACTTGAAATTCAGACAGACATCGACCAGCTCTTAAGAACAGTCAAGGCCTATGAAACTCTGGATCTCCGGAAGAATAATTACCGCAACGCGATTATTGAAGCCAATCTGCGCTTGGTCGTTTCTATTGCCAAGAAGTATTACCATAACAATTTGAATTTCCTCGATCTGATCCAAGAAGGAAACCTGGGGCTGATGCGAGCTGTAGAAAAATTCGATTATCGCAGAGGGATCAAGTTTTCAACCTATGCAACATGGTGGATTCGGCAGTCCATCATGAGAGCTATTTTTACCCAGGGGAAGACCGTGCGCATTCCTGAGCATCTTTCCTTGACGGCTCAAAAGCTGACTAAGATTAAGAAAAGGTTAGTCGAAGAACTGGAAAGGGAGCCATCCGCGGAGGAAATTGCCAAAGAGGCTAATGTACCCTTCTCCAAGGTTCTAACAATAATCAAAATGTCTCAAGATTGTGTTTCTTTAGATTCCCCTGTAGGTCCTTTAGAACTGCAAAAACTGAACATTCTTTCCGACGACAAGATCCTCAATCCTGCTGAACTGACTATCCAGCATGACTTCCAAGAGAAATGCAAAGACCTGCTCCAGAACCTCACTCAAAGAGAGAGGGAAATCCTAAAATTGCGGTATGGATTCAACGAGGGTGCGGAATATACGTTGGAAGAGATTGGGAAAAGATTTACCCTGACGCGCGAGAGGATTCGCCAGATTGAGAAGGAGGCTTTAAGCAAACTTAGGTCCTCGGCTCAGAATCGATTACTCAAGTACTCCCCTCGAGTGCAATAGGCTGCCAGGGAGACGACAGGAACTTTGCAAACCATCGCTTCGAGGGTAGAATAATGTTATTCAGAATATGGAACTGCAAATGGCTGGTTCTGCAAGTAGTCATATAGAGAACGAAAACTGTACTATTGGGTGAGCTTTCAATGTCTACATTTCCGAAAGAAATTGAGAATCCAGAAGCACCGCTCTTCCCTATCGGGGTAGTCGCAGAACTCTTAAACGTTACCGGTCAAACCTTAAGGGTATACGAGAAAAATGGCCTAATCACCCCTATGAGGCGGAATCGAGATCGTTATTATTCTACCAATGACATTGTGTGGCTGAAATGTTTGCGTAGATTCATTAAGCAAGAAGGGATTAATCTCAAAGGCATAGAAAAATTGATGAAGTTTGTGCCCTGCTATGAGATTAGTCCATGCGAAGATTGCTGTCATTGCACAGCATATCTGAAGAGGAGCATCCCCTGTTGGGAGTCGGCAGCTAAAGTCTCGCCGTCAAATAGACAATTTTGCCAGCATTGCAGTATCTATACCCTTCACCAAATTCCCAAGCCGGTCTGACTGGACGAAAAAAGGGCTGTGCCCCATAAGTGCTAACCTTTCGCCCTGAAATCGGGTTTGTTCGTCCTCGTCGTCGTTCTCGTTTTCACCTCGAAAATGCAACCCGACTACGACGAGGAGAACGAGAACGACGACGATTCGAGAATCCGGGCGGCTGGCATCTGCAGGCTTGCCGGCTCCTGAACTGCCAAAGCGGTGTCAGGCGGACTCACGGGGTTAGACTCGACCACCCGTAGGAAGCTGCATCTGCCTTTTGAGTAAAACTCTTCCTTTCTTAGACAACACGCTGTCCTTGCCTCGCGACTTCTTATTCATTCTAAAAGAGATGTTATTAAGCACAAAGGCATCTTGATTGCTTATAGCAAAGAAGCTGGTAGAGATGTGCTGTTTGAGAAAATCGAGGTTCAAACTCACCGCGTGCTTGGTGCAGAATATGCAAACAAAACCTAAGTTTACTCGCAAATTCTTTGAAGCTGAATATCCAAGATTGTTGAAGCTGACTGACAGCGAAGGAAATCAGCCTGACATAATTATGATGTTGCCGGAGGGCAATCGCTTGGATTTGCGGGAATTTCAAATAACGGAGAAAGGAATACTCATGAGAGTTTCTTCCGACCGCTACCTCATTTCCTACGATTCCATTCTCAGCATCCAAGTTATCCCCCGCTCTCTGAAGAGAATGTCAGGGCGTTGTCTTAAGACGCATAAACAAGGTTCTCTTTCCCTGAGGGCAAATTGCTAAAGGAGCGATGGAGGTCGGAACGACGTTTCCCACTTAATTTTTCCCACATTTTACAAGGAACCCAATACCGCGGTCTCCCTTCAAGAAAGGCCTTTGCAATTGCAGAAAGGGGAACCAAAGCCACTCATGCAAAACGCAATCTGAAGCGGCGGGAAATCGTCTGATACCGCTTTGAGAGGTCTTCTCAAAATCTGCCGCCTGAGCCTGGGCACCCTGGTAATTACCGTCGGCTTTCAACATAGGAAGCGAAATTGAAGACTGAATGGATTGCGAAAGAGCAGGAAATTGGCGTTCAATTTGTTCAAGTGATTCTGATTTGTTTTTAAAAATGAGTGAAGATAAGGGGTAGGTCCAGTTCAATAGGGGAAAGCCGTAGCACCAAATGACTTCGGTTTGAAAACCGGTCATTGCTAGCTTACTGACCAGTTCTCTTTTTTCGTAGCGTCGGGCATGACCGGCGCGAGAGTCATTGCGGGTCCATTGATGCATGTGTGCGGGGACAGAAAAAATCAAAGTCCCCTTCGGTTTGAGAAGACTTTGCCACTTTCTCAAACAAATGTCATCGCGCTCGTAATGCTCCAGCACTTCAAAAGCGAGAATAAGATCGAATTCCTCCTGCAACGCAAAGAAATCCTGCGAGTGAAATTCAATAAGGTTTTCCGTCGTCCTTCTCCCACTCTGGTGTTGGCGAATAAGATGAGGATTGAGGTCCAGACAGAGTCCCGAAAATCCCCGTTCCTCCAATTCTTCATAAAACCTTCCACTCCCAACGCCTATCTCCAAGAATTTTCCAGCAGGAACGTTCTGCAAGAGCTGTCGTGCCAAAAAGCGGCGATACAAATAAGCCAATGTGGGATTATTTGGGTGCGGCAAAACTGACCTCGTGAGCGGCCGGGAACTGTGAAACCGTGTGGGGGGTTGCCATCTCAGGTTTCCTCATAAGCAGAATCCAAACAGGAAGCCACGGGGTAAACGGTCTGAGCAGCCAGAAAGGAAGCCAATGAACCCAGCGAGCCTGGGTAGTCAGAGCCGGGTCATCAGGATAGAACTGCCGTGGATTCTTCAAAACCGTCAGTGTTAGATCTTCCACGTTAAAGCCGTGAGTCCATTTGATGAGCGTCCAGTAACTGGGAAGATTATCTAAGTAACGCTGGCCCCGGCCTGACAGCCGAACATAAATATCTGCCATGGGTCGTGGCAGCCAAGAAAGCAAGGGCAGGCGATAATGGGGTTCGACAAGAGTGTAGCGGTTGGGGCATGCCAAGTAGCATAATCCCCCCGGCTTCAGCACTTGCCAAACCTCGGCAAGTAACTTTTCGGGCCAGGACACGTGTTCCAAAACATGGTTAAGCAAAACCACGTCAAACCTTGAAGAGACGAGAGGTAACCTGCAACCATCTGCCTGAATGAAATAAAAGGCGCCCGTCTTTTGTTCGAAATCAATGTCTACCCCTACAACGAATCCGAAGTCCCTGGATAGCCGCCGGGTGATCTGCCCCTGGCTACAACCAATATCGAGTAAAGAAGCATGGGACGCATCCCTAATCCCCCTCTGTAGCACTTTCAAAATCTTTTCAGCCTTGGCCCCACGAGAGGCTAAGTAATCAGCCTGGAAATCAAAGCGGTCCAGGAATTTACCTGATTCTGCCGTAAGCATGTGACGTGCTGGACTAATCCATGCCCCTGATTGCATTTTCGCAACTGTCACCATGGCAACGCTGGACAATCACCGCATGAATCGTCTCAACCATTCCCTGCCAAGAAAAACGGGACAGACCGGATGCGATATTTTGAGTCATTTCACTCTCGCGATTTTTATCGTAGAAGTCAAGTACCGCATCGGCAATGGCTTTCGGGTCACGAGGCGGCACCAAGTAACCATTCTTTTGGTCTTCCACTACTTCCCCCAATCCACCTACTTTGCCGACAACGACCGGTTTTCTGAAACCAAAAGCCAATTGCACAATGCCGCTCTGGGTAGCCGTCGTATAGGGAATTACTACCAGGTCAGCCGCGGCAAAAAAAGACTCTACCTTTTCATTCGGAATGTAGTGATGCACGAAGGTCACTTTATCTTGCAAACACAATTTGCGGATGAGATTGCTATAGACCTTCTTGTTCTCCCACACTTCACCGGCAATTATAAGATGTACCGAATAACGCTTCAAAATATACGGCAAACTTTCCAAAAGGTAGCGCAAGCCTTTGTATTCTCGGATGAAGCCAAAGAACAATAGAACTCGTTCTTTCTGTAGGCCTAATCCTTCCCGAGCGTCAGCGTTTGTTAAGGGTTGCCCGCGTAGGTGCTGATAAACGGGATGGGGACTCACCCAAATTTGGTTTGAGCGTAAATCTCCAATCCATCGTTGCAGATTAACCTTGTCCCACTGCGAATGGGTAATGAACATATCTCCCATTCTGAGGACTCTTTTAGATACCCAGGATTTTAGCCAGGAGGATTCGTGTTCTACCACATTGTGACAAATGAACAACGCTGCGGCTTGAGTAACTCTTTTAAGAGCTTTTAGAAAGATGAAGTAATAAGGGGTCCAGTAAAAGACAGACCAGGGGAGGATGACGAACCGGGACCCGTGTTCACGAATTCGATGCACGATCCTCCTCCAGGCCCAGGGATTTAAGGCGTCAAATTCCACATTGGGCAATTCGTGAACTAATAAGCTGGTACTGGGGTCGCGGTCGTTGTTCCCTGGATAGAGCCAAGCCGGATACTGACGCCGGTAAGAAATGAACTGGACATCGTCGTGGCTTCGGAGAGTCCGCACTAATAGAGAAGTGTAGTGAGAGATACCTCCTCGAAAGGGATAAGTGGGGCCGATTACCGAGAGCTTCATCAATGCTGCGACCGTGCAAAGGAGGCCTTTGCCGCGGTTTGCTGGGAAACAACTGACGAGTCAGGCTCTCTAGAGAATTCCATCTTCCGAACGCGATAGAGAATATCTTCATTGAGCCGACGATTGGCACCAATAAGATCGGCCATCAGCCCAATGACCATAATCTGAAATCCCATAATCATGAGAATGGCTGAGAGAATCAGCGATTGGATGTGTCCACCGGCAGCCACAGCAAAGTAAAAATAGAGATAACGCAGCCCCAAAAGGAACCCCATCAAAAAACTAAATCCGCCGATGCAAAAGAATACCCGCAACGGGTTATACATGGCGTAGATTCTCAGAATTGTGGCAGTCGATCTTCTCAGATATTGCCAGGAGGAAGTAGCCAAACGGGACTCTCGTAATTTCTCATTCACGCGGATTGGAACCGTAAGGACTCTCAAATGGCTGTTGCCAGCTTGAATCACCGTTTCTAAAGTATATGAAAATTTTGAATAGACGATGGTCCTCAAGGCTGATTCGCGATTGAAAGCACGAAATCCACTGGTGGCGTCCTGGATGGAAGTGCGCGCGGCCTTCCGAACCACCCAGCTGCCCAGCTTTTGGAGGCATTTTTTGGCGACGGAGAAGTGCCGGATCGAATCAATATCTCGCGTTCCGATGACAAGATCTGCCTTACCTTCCAGAATGGGACGCACTAATGCTTCGACATCTTCGCCGTAATACTGGTTATCCGCATCGGTGTTGACAATAATGTCTGCATCCTGCTTTAAGCAGTGATCCAGGCCAGCGCGAAAGGCAGCACCTAAACCCTGGTGCTGACCCAACTCGAGAATATGGTCCACTCCGCATTCTCTTGCCCCCGCAGCGGTCTTGTCTGTGGAGCCATCATTGATGATCAAAATTTCAATTTCATCAATCCCTGCTATGTTCCGGGGCAATCTTCCTAAAGTTGCGGGCAGCGTCATTTCCTCGTTAAAACAGGGTATCTGGATGATCAATTTCATATTACTTCGACTGAGAAGTGAGTTCGATTAAGGCCGCGCCAAAAGGCAATGAAATCGAGGCCAGAACTGGGACTTTTCGGGTGTCGTTGGTAAACCATATGGTTATCCTTTTATCCGTAAGAGGGATTCCCTCCCGTCGCAATCCGACTTCAACGCGATGAGTGCTAAAATTTCCCAAAGCCGTCGAGATTAAATCGCTTCCGGTCACTTTGATTTCCAACTGGAAATTTTTCCCGCCGTCCAGCACCGGGAGAACAACTTGCAGCCCGGGCTTCAGTACCAGACTCCGAACGGTATACAGAGCTGAGAGGGGATCTTGAGTACCGGCATCAATTGCGACTCTATAAGCTGGCTGCTTCCCGCCAGCGAAGGTTGCCGAGTGATTGAATTGATCGAAAATAACGGTTTCCCTCACCTCCCGTTTTCTCTCCACAAAGCTTTTTTCGAATCGGGTGGGAGCACTTAAGCCCGCATCAAAAAGCGAGACAAATTCGTCCTGGAAGGAGTAAAGGCGAGAGATCGCCGCCGTCGAAACGGCTTTCAACTGCAATCGATAGGAATTGGGCATCGTGGAGCTTCCTGGACCCACCGTTAACTCGGCTGTCCCAGCTTCCATAAAATTGGACCAAGAAATTCGATAGGCCAGTTTCTCGCCGACCTGAAAGCCCAGATTATCAGCCGGCAGAAGCGGGGCTGCCTGAAAGGTCGGAGTCACAATCCAGGGGCTCATCCAACACGAATTGAGAGCTAACCCCGGGTTCCATTCAATCCCAAACCGAAATACAAGCCCTGCCAGTATGAACAGAAACGTTCTGAGAAATACTCTATAAATCATGAAAGTACCTCTACACCTATTTCAGCACCTTAAGGCCGGCCCATGAGATCGTATTTCTCTCTCATTTCGATCAGCAGGCCAAGTTGAATAGTCATTGGAGGCCATTTTCACTCCTTCACAGTCGTGGAACTGAACAGCCGCTGCAAAACGATTCCCCCTCCATTACCCATTTACAGATGCTTCAGCAAAGTTTCGTCACGATGAGTGTACATTCTTTGATAATAGTTTCGGTATTCACCCTGCTGAATATCAGCGACCCACTTTTTGTTATCCTGATACCAAGCAATGGTCTTCTGGAGCCCTTCTTCAAAGGAAGTCATAGGATGCCATCCCAACTCCTTCTGTATCTTACTAGCATCAATCGCGTAACGCCGGTCATGTCCGGGGCGGTCTTTGACAAATGTGATGAGGGACTCCGGCTTGTGAAGTATTGTCAAAACCAGACGGGCTACCTCCAAATTCTGGCGTTCGTTGCATCCACCAATGTTATAAGTCTGGCCAGGCTTCCCTTGATGCAGTACCAAGTCAATAGCCCGGCAGTGGTCTTCCACGTAAATCCAGTCGCGAATATAATGACCATCTCCATAAATAGGCAGTGGTAGATTGTTCATCGCGTTAGAAATGAGGAGCGGAAGTAATTTTTCGGGAAACTGAAAAGGGCCATAATTGTTGGAACAGCGAGTTGTGATGACAGGTAGCTTATAAGTGAAATAGTGGGCTTGGACCAGAAGGTCTGCAGCAGCTTTGCTGGCCGAGTAAGGACTGGAAGGAGCCAGCGGTGTGCTCTCACGGAAAAAATCCAGCTCTCCCAGACTCCCGTACACTTCGTCCGTGCTCACTTGAACATAACGCTTGATCTTATTTTTTTGAGCCGCTGCCAACAGTGTTTGAGTGCCTAGGACATTGGTAATAACAAAAGCTATGGGATCTTCAATACTTCGGTCCACATGAGTTTCAGCAGCAAAATTAACAATGGCATCTATACCCTCCCCTACCAGCCTCGCCACGACCGCAGCGTCACAAATGTCGCCCCGAACAAAGCGATGACGTGGATTCCCCTCCAGGTCTTTAAGATTCTCGAGGTTTCCAGCATAGGTGAGCTTGTCAAAGTTAACGACTTCATAATCGGAATATTTCCGAAGCATGTACCTGACAAAGTTGGTTCCTATGAATCCCGCTCCTCCCGTGACCAAAAGCCGCATGCTTACGCTACTCCTGTGAAAATCCCCTCTCGGGAGGGGAAAGAAGGCTTCCAGCCTTCAGGGGTGGGTCCTATCCGTCTGGAACAACCCACCCCTACACCCCTCCAGCGGAGGGGAATCATTTTCATCCTTGCGTGGTGCCACCTTGGCAGCATGCAGGGCGCCTCTGAAGAGTCCCTTTGCTAGACCGCCCTGAGACCAACTGAAAATTGCGTCGCTCGATTCTGCAGGTGTTAATTTCTTCAACCCTCCCTCTAAGGGAGGCAAAAAACTCCCAATTGGGCTAACGCTTCGTGTGATCTTGCTCATAATGGAGGCGAAGTAAGTCTACTCCAAAGTCTCCGTCGAAGGATCGCCAGACCGTGTGAATGTGATTAGCATTATTTTGAGTGTTGTCGTATTCAACTAAGAACGTTGGGCCCTGAATGCGATAATAGTGGCGCTCTCCTCGATTGAGACCGCCTGCCCAGGCAAAGTGAATCTTATCCACTCCAGCCTGGTGCAATTTTTCAAGTTCGCCTGCAGCCAACTCTTCGGGCATATTATGGGCATACTCTTCCAGCAATGTCATCAACTGGTCTTTTTGCTTCTGGGTCATCTGGCTCGCTGGTAAACCTGCGGGGCTGCTTGGTTCCACCCTTCGAGAATTCTTGGTAATGATGTCATCGGGCGCGGCCTTCATAATGATGGCGAGGCTGCGGTGGCTCTCATCGAGCGAATGAAGTAACTCACGAGCTAAATCCTCTTCTTTGGCAAGCACCCGAAGCCCCTGCCGGGGTCCAGCCTTGACCTCGGCTGGATTAGATCCAAAGAAGGTTGGCGCGGTGGCGATCAACTCCCCTTTCACCACCGTAAAGTTCAGCGAGAGGTGGTGTCCTTCGACTCTCCAACCCCAGGTCTGGGTTTCCAGCGGTTCACCAAAAATGCTAAAAAAGTAAAGATCTGAATCTCGAACAGGTCCCTTTCCCTGTTCCAACTCCTTAAGAATTGCTTCCAGGCTCATGATGGTGGTGGCCTTGAGATAACCCCGGCGGCTCAAGCCTGTACTTAGGAAAGAGTGAGCCAGCTTGCGTTGTGCTCCATCCAATTCCTTGAAGGGGATTCCCTTGCGAGGCCACATGGAATCCGGGATAAAGTGCCATCTCATCCGCTCATCGTCCTCAAATTTGAGGCTCGCTTTAACCTTCTGTTCCGGGTTCAGAGCCGCCAAGAATCCCCTGGCTGCCGTCGCCATCTCCGCCGATGTTTTGGCAGGGTGATAGGAACCATAAGTCCAGGTTGCAATTAGAGCAGAGGTTAAACCTAAGAGAAGCATTAGATGCGTTCGCGTGACCATGGCAAAACCTCCCCGTGTCGGTTTCAGAATGCAAAATTGCGGATGACAGGCTTGTCAGTGAAGGCGTATAGCCCGTTATTGGAAAGTCAACTGCAAACCTAGACCTTGAGACGATAACTGCATCAGGAGAACCATTATATGAGAAGTGCAGGGAGATGGCCAGACTTTCTGAGACGTTTATGAGGCTTAAGTTTGTGTCGGCCCAGACTCTCCGGCTGGAGACAGGTCTTTCCAGCCCATTTCACGGTCCGCCATGCCACGACTCAAATACAAACTGAAGAGCGCGATCAAGTATCCGAATTCTCAATAGGATCACGGTAAAACTGATCACGGCTTTCATGACCAGAGGAAATTCGAAAGGCCTTATCTCGGAAAGATCATTTGGCATTTCATCCCCTTCTTAATTGTCGATCGCAGGATGTCGATTTAGGAAGACATGAATAACTTCATCAATGGCAATGGCCCTCTTTGTTTCTGGTAGAATTACCTAATGTGCCTTCCTCCATCCACCCGTATACATTCACCGGTAATAAAGTCTGTTTCAATCAGACTCAACACGATCTTAGCAATTTCGTTCTCTCCGCCCCAACGCCCCAGCGGAGTGGCTTTGCGCACTTCTAGGTCTTCCTCAATGGATAGATCGGGTGGAGCTAAGATGGGACCCGGTGCGATGGCATTGACCAAGATGTTATACGGGGCTAGTTCAAGAGCCAGAATTTCTGTTAGACCTATTACCCCGACCTTGGAAACGTAGTAAGGAAGATACCCTTTGTAACGAGGACGTCCACTGGCAGCAATCCAGTCGGCAAAATTAATGATACGTCCGCCTCCTTCAGCTTTCATACCAGGCACAGCAGCCTTAGCGCACAGAAAGACACTCTTCAAATTGATATTGATGTTGGCATCCCAGTCCTTCTCTGTCGTTTCCTCAAACGGCTTGGAGCTATAAATCGAAGCCATATTGATCAGAATGTGGATTTTCCCCAGTTCCTGGCTTACCCGATCTACCAGAGCTTGAACATCGGATGACCGCGATACATCGGCCTGAAGAGCCATTGCCCTTCTTCCCTTCTGACGGATCTCTCGTGCCGCGCTTTCCGCTTCCTCCTTGGAGTGATTGTAAGTCAGCACAACATCGGCGCCCTTCTCCGCCAGCGCCTTCCCTACGACTCTTCCAATTCTTTTAGTTCCTGTGATCATGGCGAGTTTATTTTCAATATTCACGATCCACCTCTTTAGAATTGAAGGTTAAGACCGGCCATCCCAGAGGGAATTCAGTGGCTGCAGGTCACGTTAAATTTTTCAATGAAATCAAAGTGTCTGCGTTCTACCAGTTTGGTGATCCTAATCCTTGGGAGGGTCCAAATCGCAACAAGCTATCTTCTGGTACGCTCTTAACACCTCCGCCACGCTCCAGGCTTGGGCGCCGCACCCTTTTGGAGTGTGCGGCGGTTCTGCATCGAAAATCTCTGAGATCGACCCTAACATCGCCTCTTTTAAATGGGCCTTGAATGGCTCCAGCAGCGACTTCAAGTACTTGAGAATCTCAGACGATGTTCCGAAGGCATTCAAATAAGCATCCACAAAAGGGCCCATGAGCCAAGCCCAGACTGTCCCCTGATGATACGCA
Source organism: Acidobacteriota bacterium (assembly GCA_003224725.1). Lineage (GTDB taxonomy): Bacteria > Acidobacteriota > Terriglobia > Versatilivoradales > Versatilivoraceae > QHZQ01. The sequence continues at coordinate 11,465 of QHZQ01000025.1, forward strand.
CTGTCACGCTCGGCCAGATTTCCTCGATAAGCCTTCCGGTAATCTGGATCTTCAGGAGCCAGGCTACGCAGTCCAAAAGGCGTGAGCAACTTCTCTTTCACGATCCTTACCACAGACCGTGCCCTTTCCAATGGCAGCAGCGAAAAAGGTAAACTGACGGCCAAAATCTGGTTAGGTCGAAGTTTTCTGTCTTTGTAATCACCGTTTATGAAATCGAACAGACAGCGGTCATCGGCATTCCAAAACATTTGATTGAAGCTTTTTTGGACGCGATCGGCAATCCGCTGGTATTGCTCTTCCTTTTGTCTTTCCTTGAACCTTTTGCAAAGCTGTTCCATGACCCGCAAGGCGTTATACCAGAGCGCATTGATTTCAACCGTTTTCCCATAGCGAGGTGTTACGACCCACTCGCCAATCTTGGCATCCATCCAGGTTAGCTGGACTCCGTCAGCACCTGCAGACAGAAGGCCGTCCGTTTCAGCCATACGAATATTAAAGCGCGTGCCTTGCTGGTGGTAATAGATGATCTCCTCCATTTTGGGAAAGGCTTCTTCTTTAACAAAGGCCAGGTCTTCGCTGGCATCCAAATATTCTCGTACGACATGAAACAGCCAGAGGGTGGCATCCGCAGTGTTGAACTCTGGTGGGCCATTGCTCTCGGGAAAGTGGTTGGGTAACATCCCCTGGTCACAATGGTTGAAAAAAAAAGAAAGAATTTGTCGGGTGAGCGCCAAACGTCCGGTAACCAACGCCAGCCCGGGCAAGCTAATCATGGTATCCCGACTCCATTCGGTGAACCAATGATAGCCCGCTATGACTGACATGGCGCCTTCCGATCGCCTGACGATGAAGGAATCTGCCGATAGAGTCAACTGTTGAGCGAACGCATCAGCCTGTGGAATACTGACAGCTATTTTCTGCCGCCGCACTCGTTCTTTTGATTCCATTTGATCCAAGTCGCTGACACTCAAAGAAGGTTTCTCTTTCAAGGTCGCAATCAAAAACGCCAGGCGTTTCTTGGGGCTCAATTCATAGCTGAGATAGCCGTAAGAAAAAAGGTCTTCCCAGTAATCTAACCCGCGATCAAGTTCTTCGAGATATTCGAACCGATGATACCAATCTGGATTGACCGTAAAGCCAATCCCGTTGTGATGGATTCGCAATTCAGGTAGACCCTCATAGGGGCGAATCCGGAGTAAACCTGGCTCTTCAGCCTCGAGTTGGCGTCTGATGGAGCCATTTTCCGAAGTTAAGGAATGATAGTCGCGAAAAGCTACCAGTGGTCGCACTGCCAGCACTGCAAATTGATGAGGGGTAGGATCTAATATTTCATAGCGAATGACGGTGGTGTTTTCTCCATGCACCATAAAGACGGACTTCTCCAAGGAGATCCGATCCACTTCAAAAGTCCAGCGCGGAAAAGGGTCAAGCCGAAATTGCTTGATGAAATGGTGCCCTTGAGGGTGAACCACAAATCGATATTGGTTACTGGACAATTCGTAACGTTGATTACCGATTAGAATCGTCTCTTCCAGTTTTGATAGTAAAACAAAACGCTCCCCAGGGGGATGGAGTGAGGCCGCTAGCAGTCCATGATAACGGCGCGTGTTGGCGCTACTGACAGTCCCGGAGGCGAAGCTTCCCAATCCGTTAGTCTCAAGCCATTCCCTTCGGCTGGAGTCTGAGTAATTTCTACAGATGGTTTCATCCAAAAGGATCATACTCACATCTTTACCTTGTCAGATTTTCGACCTGAGAGATCCTGCAAACCTCACTTGCTCAACCGTTCCACTCCAAACCCTGGCGCATACTTGCTCAATCAACTCGATGGCATGACTTTTGAGAGTTGCTCTGAAACTCGTCGAGCTGGAAAAGCCTCGCGGGATAATAACTCTTATCTCAAGAAGTGAAAAGCAGCTCTTTACAAGATCGAACGCGATAGAGTCTAGCTCACCTGATAAGACTCCAATTGAAAAAAAGAAGTACAGTCGAGCAAGGCCGCTGTACCTGACCGATAAAGATTATAACTTACTGTTTTGTTTGGGCGGAATGACAGGACAAATTACAGGCTAAACTCTACCGGGGATGCGAATCGATTCGACTGTGTCAATCATCATATCTCAGTTAGACTTCCACCCTTCAAGGGATCAGGTGGCTCTAAGTTGAGGCTGGTCACTTGATAATTCACTTGATTAAACCTTCAAAAACTTATACGTTTTCCGGTAGACATTGTTTCTATTGCATGAATGCCCACCAAGACCTCTCCCAAAGAAGAGATTGAGAAGCTGAAAGAGTTAATTCGTTATCACGAACACCGTTACTATGTTTTGGATGACCCGGAGATCTCCGATGCCGAATTTGATCGGCTCGTAAACGAGCTTAAGGCCCTCGAATCTCAATATCCACAATTAATCACCGCAGATTCCCCCACCCAGCGGGTTGGCGGAAAACCGGCTGAAGGGTTTGTGACCGTTCGGCATTCAGTTCCGATGCTCAGCCTGGACAACGCCTATTCTGATAGCGAACTACTGGAATTTGATAGACGAGTAGCTGAGTTTTCTCATGCGCGAGAAACCGGTTACGTATGTGAATTAAAGATAGACGGCTTGAGCATCGCTCTGATTTATGAGAACGGTCTCTTGAATCGGGGTATAACCAGGGGCGATGGCGTACGTGGTGAAGATGTCACTTTCAATGTAAAAACCATTCGGGCTATTCCTTTATATCTCCAGTCTCCATTTATCCAAAAGTTCAAGCGAATGGAAATTCGTGGCGAAGTTTACTTGCCGCTCACATCCTTCAATAAGCTTAACGAAGAGCGAGAGGCCAATGGTGAGGCCGCCTTTGCTAACCCCCGCAATGCCGCAGCTGGAACCTTACGGACCCTAGATCCCCAAATAGTCGCTTCCAGAAAGCTGGATATTTTTGTATATCAAT
>QHZQ01000339.1 GCA_003224725.1 Acidobacteriota bacterium
CCTCATAAGAGGAGCTATTAGCTTGCGATAAGGTGAAAAACTTTTCCTGCGCAAGGGCCGCCTCCGCTATTGGGCCCAGACGCTTTAAGATAGTGGCGAGGCTGTAGTACGCTTGAGGGTAATCAGGCTTAAGATCGATCGTACGTCGGAACTCATTTGCGGCCGATTCCAAGTCTCCGATGTCGCTCAAAAGATTTCCTAATTGGTAGTGCCCCTCCGCGTAATCTGGCTCTTGGATCAAGGCAGTACGAGTTTCGCGAAGAGCTTCTTCAGTTCGCCCGGCCATGCGAAGCGTGGCTGCCAGGTTCACGCGGGCCACCGCGTAGCTTGGTTTGAGTTGGAGTGCTTTGTGAAAGTGGTCGATCGCGCCGGCAGTTTCTCCATTTTCTTTTAATGCCATTCCAAGATTGTTGTTTATTCCCGCATCATGAGGAAGGTATTGCAATGCCTTAAGGAATTCCGCGATAACACGATCTAAATTATGCGAGCGTTCGGCGGAGGATGTCTGACAAAGCGCGAGGCCATAGTTGCTGTGAAGTTCCGGAGAATCCGGATTGCCGTACTCGTTCAATTCCATCAGAACAAGGCCAAGCGCATTGTGCGCATCCGCATTCGCGGGATTTAAGGCTAGAGCTTTTTGGAAAGCCTCGCGGGACTGCCTTAATTTTTCAACGGACGGACAATCGCTACCGCTAGCTTCTGTTGCAAGTGGTCTTATACTGAACCAGGTAAGATCCACTGACCTAAAAGCCAGCGCAGCTAGAAAAATGAATTTGAAAAGTTCACCAAGACTTGACTTGTAACAAATTGTTAATGGAGTATGTAATGAGGCCCACATATTGGTTGAAGTCTACTCTATTAAGATTACTTCAGATTTTCAAGGGCACAGACGATCGCTCAGCCAGAGAAACCGAGCGACCCTCGGGTTAAGCGAAAGATGATCTGTAGATTGAGAGACTAGGGATGGATCGTCGCGATTTCATGACGGGAATGACTCTGCTGCCTGCTTTTCTCCGGGACCCAACCGATAAAGGGTTTGCTTCCTTATTCGACGGCTCGACGCTCAGTGGTTGGACGGTTCAAGAAGGGCCGGAATCTGCCTTTTACGTCAAAGACAATGCCATTATCGTCCATGAGGGATCCAACTTCCCAACTTGGTTGCGATCTGATAAGCAATATGAGAACTTCGATTTCCTGTGTGAATTTTTTGTCGAGGGCTGGATAAATTCAGGAGTCTACTTCCATGCTCCGGAGCATGGTAGGAATAGCTGGATCGGAGTGAAGATCAACATATTTCACCAACAGGAGAAAGAAATGCGTCCGGAGTGCATGGGCTCCATATTCCCACTTATTCCACCTCTAAAACTGAATGTACGGAACCGGGCGGAATGGAATACCTTGCGGGTTCTCATGGATTGGCCGCTGCTGCGAGTCTGGGTCAATGAAGAACTGGTACAAGACTTGAATATGGAAACAGTGCCAGAACTGCGTTATAGGCTACGCCGCGGCTACCTTGGGCTAGAATCTCTTTCTTATCCGATTCGGTTTCGGAATCTTCGAATCAAAGAATTGCCAGCCAAGGAACACTGGGAGTCACTTTACCAGACAGCGGAGGATTTTCGGAAATGGTTTGTTTCCGAAGGCAACGCTAAATGGCAACCAGTTGGCGGTATTTTGTGGGTGGACGGAGTTGGACATTTGGCGACCCGGACGCGTTTCCAAGACTTCGAATTGCATCTGTACGTCCGTCACAGTAAACATCATAATGGAGGTATTCTCTTCCGTACTGCCGGCCATGGTCTCAGGGGAAGGCACTATGAGATTCAACTGCACGATGTGGAAGGGGCTCACTATCCTACAGGGTCCCTCTATTCCTTTAAGCGTGCAGTTTACCCCAGGATTGAACCCGAGAAGTGGTTCCTGGTGCAATTGATAGTGAAGGGGAAATTTTGTTTGGTGAGGATCAATGGAGAGAATGTACTCGAGTATAATGAGCTTGAAAATGTGCAGGAGGGGTGCATAGAGCTACAGGCCCATCAGGCGGGCCGCTGGATAGAATTTAAGCATCTCCGTGTCAAGCCAATCTAAAAGCCGAAGATGACGAGACTAGGTGCGGAGAACCAAACATCACGGTTACTTTCTGCAAAGAAGCGTTACGAATCCGGAAGCATCTTCGTGTCTGTAGAACCACCAGCCCGAAATCATTCCGGACAGGCTGGGGCATACTGGCATGCCGTCCAGATTTTTCGCGAGCTGTTCGCGAAGGCTTTGGCGTCTACAACTTGGTCAGTTGGAGGAGCCTTGCTGGCCAGAGACGCCGGGAAGACATTGTGTTGATTCAACGCGCTGTGAAAACACCCATCGCGAGGGTGGAGCGGATGGTCGGGCTGCACGCCTTCGGCGATTTGACTCCGGCGCAATGCCGACATGAACTGTCAATCCGGAAGAAGATGCCGGGACGCCTTGTGTTCATCGGCAGTTGTGCTGGGCATACGCCGTACGTGCACATTCCGACTTACTGCGGCACCAAGGCTGAATGAAGTCGCGCCGCGTACGTCGGTGGCGCGTCGCGCAGGAGGCGTTCTGGACATCGATCCCTCTAAGGTGTCGCTGGTACGACCGCGCTAGGATGGCGATCCTTCTTGGCAATGCCGGCATAGACTTGGTCCGCTTTCTTAAACAAATCCAGAAAGGCTTCAGCTTGGCTGGGTGATGCATAGTTCGCTTCCACCCATTCCTGAAGCCAACGAATGTGGGCACGGAAGAATTCGGCCGATTCGCGGAAAGCGATGGGCTTCTTATTCATCGAGATATAAACCGGACTCGTGTGCGCGAACCCGTCCAAAGTCGGTCGTGGTTGAATGTCGGGGAAAAGGACTTCCCCTCGGCCGATGCACCGGGCTGCGATCCAGCCACTCCGCGTAATGGGAACATCCAGTTGAACCTCCGCCCGCAAGTGGTGAGGTGGGGCGGACGGCAGGCTATAGATCACCTGGCCGTTTGCGATGATCTCCAGCCATTCAAATGGAATGCGGGAGACGGCCCTGGCCTCCACGCGAACTTTCTTCGGGGTCCCGTCAGCCAGTTCGACGGTTTCGCCCACCGGCTTCTTGTTGACTTTAAGGAACAGCAAGGGACCGTTCGTCACAAACGAATGTGACTGTTTGAGGTTCTCGATCCAAGCCCGATAGGAAAAGGGGCTGTCCAGTTTCACATAGACCCTTTGAGCGCCGACGATCCGAGTCGGGCCCATCCGATCAGTGCCCGCTGCGGCCGGTAATCGGAAACCGCAGTTGAGCAGCTTGTACCACCATTCCAATCCTTGACGCGTTCCCCAACCTAAGAAAGTCTCCACGCCATCCACCATGCCCAAAGCGACATCCACAGGATATTCACTCTCGACCCCGGGTTGCGCACCCAAATGAGAAAACAGGATCATCGCTCCTTGCTGGCGGAATTCCCGTAACCCTTCGTACATCGGCGGAAAATCGACCCGATCCGGGCCGTGGGTAGTCATCGGTTCGTAGAACTTCTTGAGGTCAAGGATGCTCAGATGGCCAAAGGTGTCATTCCGAAATTCTTCTCCGACCCAAGCGAGATTTCCCGCTGCTGAAGCAGCGGCATATTGGCCCGGCGGCACATCCGGGCCAAGCACAGGTGTTCCATAGCTCAGGCGCCAAAGCAGTAGATTTCCCACATGCAGGTCTTCAGCCTGGAGGTGCAAAGCCAGACGCTTGCCTTCCAACATATGGATGTGTGTGTCGCCCGAATACCAGCCCTCCTGAGGCATGTTGATCCATCGCTTAAGCGGAAACTGCGCTACCTTACCAGGCTCCGGGATGACTCTCGATCGCACCGCTTCGTATTCGAAGCCTTTCTGGATCCAAATCTCAAATCCGGCCTTCGGGACGTCGAGCTTGGACTGTCCGGGCGTATAAAAGAAGTCCACCGTGCCGCCCAGGAAGCGGTAGTCAATGCTAGGCGTGAGCACTTCAGCACCCTCGGGCGTGTAATAGGTTGGGCGACGAATAGGGACGAGAACGAATTCTGCCGGGCCGTCAGCGCGCAAGGAGCGAATGCTGACGCGCGCCGGCATGAGCTCGTTGGTCTCGGCGTCAAGAACTTGAAACGTCCAAGGCACCGTGGGCTCTCTCGGGGATTCAGCGGCCGCGATGGTTGGTTGGCCGACTTGCCGTGTGGCCGATGGCAGGGCGCTGTTTGCCTCGTGAGAGCGAATGGCCGCCCAAGCGAGCGCCAAAAGTAAGAACAGTCGCAACCACCTTGCGCTGCAAGTGTCCGCCTCAGTAGTCCCCATCTTATTCAACCATTCAGGTTCAATTCAAGCTAAGCCCCGGGGCCC
>QHZQ01000364.1 GCA_003224725.1 Acidobacteriota bacterium
TCAATCCTCAGGTCAATTCTTTTCCTACTTAACAATCCGAACGACCCGAGCAAGTCAGTAGCTTGGAAAGTGAGTAACGACGGGTCCACCCTGGAGGTCGCCTATCGGTTCTACCTCAATACTTACATGGCCCAGCAGTTGGGCATCGGCACGGGGACTCGGGCCATTTGCGGAAAGAGTGGACAAATGCTGCATTTCGGCACCATCACTCACGGCTTTGCCGTTGGTGAAGTGCTGGCGCCTCTCCCCACGGTGCCTCCACCTCAATAAATTCTCAGCCAGGGGGCGCTTTTGATATCCCGGCACTGGGGTTACTTGGTGGCGACGAAGTTCAAACTTGGTCAAGTTTGTTAACCTGCTGTCCCCTCACCCCCTGCCCTCTGCCGCAGGCCGGGTGAGGGGACAGCTGCCTTAGGAGACCCGACCCTTGGCGGTAAGAGGTTGCTCGCTACCGTTCTCGTCGTCGTCCTCATCCTCAAAATTCAAAGCCGCACACGACGACGAGGACAAGAAACGACATGTGGCATAGCTGGATAAGAACAAACAAAAGAACAGTAGTGTGACCCAGTAACAGAAATGTGACTTCGAAACTAGCGCGGGTTGGTGACCTGTGTATTCCACAGAGACGTGTGAGATGACAAGGGTTAGCGGCTTTCAAATGTGGCCGACTGGATCATCCAGTAACGGGGTTGTTATTCAGTAACAGAAGTGTCATCTCAATATGCCTGAAAGTCAGGCTCATTCACTTCCACCCGGTGTGGTAAATAGTCTGCCGGTGGACTAATCCCTTTAGAATAAACGGGTTTCGATTTCCCCACAAAGAGACTGGAACGGTTCCCAGTTGGTCGATCCATTGCAATACCGAGTAGCGTAGAAAATTTAACCAAAGGGAACACAAGAAGGTCATCCGTTTCGCTATCCCGACAACTGAGTTTTGCTGTGAGCCGGAATCTCCACCTGCCGTGCCTTCTCCCGAAACTGTGCCAGTAAGCACCGATGGATCCTCATAATCACGCGACCCGCCATCTTGCGACTTCTGATTTCAGAAGTCAGGCAGCTTCAATTACTGGTACCAGGAGCAGCACCTGGTTGATAAATCGTTTCTACGGAACTGGCTTTCCCTCCTTCCGTCCGGCACCGACCGGACACAATAGCTAGTCTCGGCCAGCCACAGTACCCAAATCCCAAGCCAAGGCAACTCTGAGCCTTGCCGCCTTTGGATAGGTGTGCGTGTGGATCTTCACGCACGAGGCCATGTCCATATCCAAATGAGCTGCCGTAAACGTGCCCAAGGTATGGACCAAGGTTACCGAAACCCGCGCCTGGGGGTCAGGATGCGGAATGCATTAAAGCTAAATACTGAAAGGAATCATAGCATAATGAAATCAATCACCAAAACCCGAATCATCCGGAGCATCATGCATCGTGTGCTCTGGCCAATGAGAGTGTCACAGGGCGCTGGCAGGCGCTCGGCCTTAGTCGCAGCGGTCTGCTTCCTTGGGATGTTCGCATTCACAACGGCCGATGCACTGGCCGTACTCGACACCGTCACAGGAAACTCTCGCGGCTACATGACAACCCCGCAGGAACTGGTGGCAGTCGCTCAGAAGGCCGCTAAAGGTCTCCAACCTTACAAGGCGGCAAAAGACCAGGTCCTTTCTTTTGCAGGATCGCCCACTTCCTGGCCCTATGGCGCAATCAGCGGCCTGCAGAGTTGCTCTGGAACGCTATCACCGTCCTATATCGGCAACGGCGCCCCACTGATCTTTGCCAAAGCTATGGCCTACCATCTCACTGCCAATAGCCAGTATGCCTCATTCGTCCGCTCTAAGATTATGGACCTCACCGATACGTATGGTTATGGGGGAACCTCCTACTCTGGCGGTAACCAGTGCATTTTAAATCTCTCCTGGTACATCCCGAGCTGGATCATGGCCGCAGATTTGATAAGGGACTACTCAGGCTTTAGTTTATCTGATAGGCAGACTTTTCAACACTGGCTAGCCTTTGAGATTTACAAAAAGGTGGATTGGGCTTCAGACACACGCAGCAACAACTGGGGCAGTGCCGGGTCCGCCACCGCTGCCATGATTGCCGATTACCTGTCCGGCTCGGGCATTCTGCTGACAGACCGATATGGGAGCCAACAGACACCCGCGCAGGCCTACGCCCAGGCCAAACAGCGCCAACTGGACCGGATGAAGGGAAATACCTACATGGACAATTACAATTGTCATCAAGGGGTGGGTTTTCGCGCGGATGGTGGTGTCCCTGAAGAATTGGCACGCGGCACAACCACATGCAGTGGCCAATGGATCAAGGCTCTTGATAGTTCCTGGATGTACACCATGACCCATCTGCAAGGGACAATGGTTCACGCAGAATTGTTGCTTCGGCGTGGAGATCCCTCCCTCTACACCTGTATCACCAGCACAGGCGCAGGCTCAATCCTCAAGACGATTTTATTCCTTCTCCACAATCCCAATGATCCCACCAAGTCCGTAGCCTGGAAGATGAGTAACGACGGATCTACCTTGGAAGTGGCCTATCGGTTCTACCTCAATACTTATATGGCCAAGCAGTTGGGCATTGGCACGGGGACTCGGCTCATCTGTGGAAAGAGCGGACAAATGCTGCATTTCGGCACCATCACTCACTGCTTTGCCGTGGGTGAAGCACTCAGTGCCCTGCCCACGGTTCCGCCACCTCAATAAATAACGAAAGGCTTCGCCTTTGAGATCCGGCCCGATTGTGCTCGTCGTCGTTCTCGTCCTCGAAATCCAAAAACGCCAACAAAAAATGCTCGTTTCGATCCACATAAGGGGCTGGACATCATCGAAGATTTAGGCTCTTCACTCGGCGGAAAGTGGCTTCCAAGCCACTTTCCGCCTGCCTGTTTTCAATCCCATCTCATTTGGTTACCCGATACTTTTTCTTCTGAGATTAGGTTTTTACCTAGTTGTCCTGATTCCTCACCAATGTAATTCCTATGAGATCCGGCCCGATTGTGCTCGTCGTCGTTCTCGTCCTCGAAATCCAAAAGCCAAGCACGACGACGAGAACGACGACGACCAGTTATTAAATCATCAAGTGGGTTCTTCAAACGACGCCTCTATGTTATCGCGGTCGGAGCGCTGGCCGGTCCAGCTATTCCTGGACTTGGATGCGCGTGGAGAAATCATCCAAGATGCAACGTGAATGGAGTTTCGAACTATGAACTATCGAGGAAAAGAGATAATATATAGTATTCGATTGAGAGAACTGTTAATGGCCGAACCAGAACCAAAAGGTAAAGAGCGTTGGCAGTGGATTCGAGCCATTTGGAGAAAACTGATAAAGAGACTGTGATGACGAAAGAGCCATGACCCATAAGGCTGAGCACAACAAAAAAAGGATTCTCATGATTGACGACCATCCCATGGTGGTTGAAGGGCTGGCCCAACTCATCAATCGGGAACCAGATCTGATGGTTTGTGGGCAAGCCCAGGATGCCCCTAAGGCGCTGCAAGCTATTGAAACGTTGAAACCGGATATGACCATCGTGGATATTTCGCTGAATGGCACCAACGGCATTGAGCTCATCAAGGATATTAAGTTGCGCCATTGTGAATTACCTGTTCTAGTGCTCTCGGCGCACGACGAGTCTATCTTTGCCGAACGGTCTCTGCGTGCCGGGGCCGGAGGCTATGTTATGAAACTGGAAGCCCCAGATAATTTGATGAACGCCATCCGGCGCGTCCTGAATGGCGAGATTTACTTGAGTGCGAAAATGTCAGGAAAGATGCTGCAAAAATACGTTGGCAGCTCTGGCAAACCGATGGAAACGTCGATTGACAGGCTCACCGACCGGGAGGTGGCGGTGCTCCAATTGATTGGTCTCGGCCATGGAACGCGTGAGATCGCCGAACAGTTAAATCTGAGTGTGAAAACAATTGAAACCTACCGCGCTCACATCATGGAAAAGTTGGATTTAAAGAACGCCACGGAGTTGGTCAAGTACGCCATTCAGTGGGTACAAAGCCAGTATTGAAGCGGATTATGGCCGCTCCCGTTTTTTAGCCTTGAAGATGGGCCACCAGCCGCGGATGAACGCGGACGAAAGGATTTGTTTGCATGCCTTGTCATAAACCAGACGCTTGAACTCAGGTTTTGGGCGGAGTTTAACAAGAGGCCTATCTCGACTTCGGTCGCTCTCAGCTAGTTGGACAGTTGCGCTTCATGAGGGCGATCCAGAGTCCGAACCGCCTGAAGCTCCAGGATCACTAGAAGTAGCGAGCAACCT
>QHZQ01000365.1 GCA_003224725.1 Acidobacteriota bacterium
CATTCGTGTCGGGAGTTATTCATGAGGTAACTTAGCTCGCCCGTCTTCACTAATCGCGCTATTTGACTTACGGCTGCGAGCGAAGCAGAATCAACGAGCCAGGATTGCAGCTCGGTCGAAAAGCTCCCCCACATCTTACTCGAAAATCCAATAGTTTTGGAGAGAAAGACGTAATCCTAAAAACGGTAATTAGCCACAGAGGCACTGAGACCACAGAGGCGACAGATAAGGAGTGACACGTTCAAAAGGTCTTGAAAAATCGTTACCCTCGGGGTGAGGATAAAGCATCCGAAAAGGCGCCCTCTTTCCCACTGGCTCTGTGCTCTCCGTGACTCCGTGGCAACTCCAACTGCCGGATTTACGGTAATGCGTTAGTTACGGAGGGCGAAGAAACAGCTTTGGTAGCCACGACGAATTTGCTTCTAATTCGTCGTGGGTTTGTCCACGCGGCTCATTTCATCCCCTGTCGCCAGAAGACTGGGGCAGATGTAAAGTTGCACCACCAAAACCATCAGGCAGCCATCCGCCAAAAAGATAGTCTCAGGTGTGGTGTAACTGGGTTACTATGGTGTCGTTGTCACGTTGAGGGGTGTTGAGTCTTTCCGGACCCAGTCCTACTTTGAAATGGAATCGCGAGCAAAAGAAGGTGGCAAAGGCATGAAGCTATCGCCCGATTTAATTTGGAGCCGAAGGCAAGTCGTGCAGATCATGGCGCTTTCCCTTCTCAGCCCGCCCCGAGCACTGCCTACCGAGCGGAACATTCACTGGGCACTCGGCGCGGTTACGTGGGTGGTCAAGGCTGAACCGGGCTCGCCGCGCTGGGAAGACATCCTGGCAGACATCGCGGCTGGAGGATTTGAGGGCTTTGAGCCCTTCACGACTCCAACGCTGCCGGTCAACGACGGGAACATGGCGACTCTGGAACAACTGGCCCCGAAGTACCATCTGCGCATGAGCGGTATCTATTGGGATGATGATTTCCATCTGGCGGACCAGCATGATCGGCTGGTCAAGGATTCACGCCGCTTCTTAGGATACCTCAAAAGATTCGGCGCTGAGCGGCTCATCATCGGCCCTCCCGAGCCCAACGTCGAGAACGAGAGGCAGGCAATTGGGAACATGGCGAAGGTGATGAACTCGATCGGCAAGGTGGCTCTCGACCAGTACGGAATCAAGGTCGGCGTGCACCCGCACGTTGGGGGACTCATTGAAAACCCGAGACAGATAGACCAATTGATGGAAGAGACAGACCCCAACTATTTCCATTTTGCTCCAGACACAGCCCAGATCTGGATGGGTGGTGGCAACCCAGTGCGAGTCATCGAAAAATACAAGCATCGTGTTGTCTATCTGCACTACAAAGACATTCGAGCCTACCACCGAGGGTTAAAAGGCTACCTCGACAACGTCATCGAGCTGGGGCGAGGAGTGATTGATTTTCCGGCGCTGCATCGAATACTTAAGAGCGTGAATTACAAAGGATGGATAACGATTGATCTCGACAACGCTCGCATCTCACCCCTGGAAAGCGCCAAAGTGAATCGAGCCTACATCGATAAAGTCCTCACGCCGATCTACGCTTAGCGCAAACTCGGCGGCGGTGAGTCTCCGGTTTGCCGCGCCAAATAACTCATTGCTTCGCTGGTTTTTCGTTTCCGCTCGTAGTCTTTGCTTTTTGCCGATATCGACCAAGTCATCCAAACGGACTGAAGACCGTCGTCTCCTGGACGCTGACGCCGACAAAGGGCGGCACACTCGTGCGCATGGAGCAATCTGGTTTCCGGCTCGAAGAAGAGGCCAACTATCAGGGCGCGACCTACGGCTGGCAGCGGTTCTTCGGCGGCCTGGAACGGGTGGTCGCGGGGCTGGACTGAAGATAGCGCTGCCGTTGTCGAGGTGGTTGTAATTCAAAGGGAGAGCATCGTAATCAAAGGAAACTGAAAGGAGACACAACTCTGAAAGCGATTGGTTACTGGACTACCAACGCAATCCTCGTGTTCGCCATTCTGAGCGGTGGTGTAGCGGAATTGGCGCATCTGCGGGATAATGTCGAGGGGATAGTGCTCTCTGAACTCGAGGGAGCGCAATGCTCAAGCAATTCGCCTTTTGCCCTTAATGGGCACAAACCGAATCTCGACATCTTTGTTGAGCGCCGTAGCAATCCGACGCAACATTGACAAAGAATGCCCTTCGTAATCTGCATCTTCCAGCCGGCAGATTACCGAAGTGCTAGTCCCAACAAGCCGGGCAAGCTGCTGCTGGGTTAGCTCGGCCTTGGTTCGGAGTTCATAAATTTTGCGCGCGATCTCGGCGTTGGCTCGTTCTTCCTCAAGGGCCGCCAATCGCGCAGGCTTACCTTCAAAATAGCGTCGATGCAAAATTTCGACAGCATCTGTGGTGGGCCTTCTCTTGCGAGGTGCCTTCATTTTTCCTCCAATGTGTGACGCTCAGGATCAGACTCAAATTTCCTCTTCCTTTCAAGAGCACGGTCTATCTCTCTAGGCGGGACGACTTGCTCCTTCGTCAAGCCATGGGAAAGGACGGCAGTCTTACCGTGAAAGAAATACAATATTCGGTAACTGACACTCTGAAAGCTTGCTCGGAGCTCGTAGATCCCGTTTCTGAGGTAATCCGCTTCGGGTCGCCTCAGCTCATGTCCCAGTTCTCTCAGCCGTTCGATTTTGACGGCACATTTATTCTGGACTATTGCGCCAGCCTGAAGCAAACTCTCTTCGCGACGGAGCCTACGGTTTTTTCGCGGCAAAACGGCCGTTGTGCTGTCGCACGGTCTGACGAAAGAACAAATCGTTCTCCCAAAAGAGATCGAACGGGCCGGGGAACGAAAGAAGAAATGTGGTATATCGATGTTCTTGCAAATCTCGCGAAGCAGGTTAGTGCAAGAGTCCTTGTCACCAGCTACATAAACAGACACCCTCTTGATGGGCCGTGATGCAAACGTGAGCAAACCGGTCTCGCCACCCATGATCCGCAAATTAACGATCAAACCGTGATCTGTAGGGTTGAGGCGATGTATCGCAGACAGTTCCTGAAAGCTGCAACTTCTGGTCTTGGCAGCCTTCTCTTAGGCGTTGGTGCCAGCCCTCAGCCCGCCAAAAAGAAAATTGAAATCCGCGGCGCTTATTCTTCGCCCGATCCCTTTTGGCAGAAGGGCGTTCATCTGGGTGAGTATGGGATCGATGCGGTCTTCATTCATGCTGAATCCATCGACACAGCCTTGATCCAGCGCTGCCGAGCTGAAGGTGCCAGAGTGTTTGCTGAATTCCCGGCTTTCAATGGCGGCGGTTGGTTAACACAACAGGACGGTGACCGGCAACGGGTGATTGACGAGCACGCGGATGCGTGGCCCATCGACGAAAAGGGCCAGCGCTCACCAAGACAAACCTGGTTCCTCGGCATTTGTCCCACGAACGAGACTTTTCTGAGAGCTCGGCTGGAAGCCCTAAAACGAGTAGTGACCTCGCATAAACTGGACGGGGTCTGGCTCGACTACTTGCATTGGCATGCCCAGTTTGAAGATCCTAAACCGCTTTTGCCTGAAACCTGTTTCGACGAAAGTTGCGTCAGGCGGTTCCAAGCGGAAAGTGGCCTCACGGTTAGGGGGACTCGGCCCGAGGAATGGGCCCAGGACATTCTTGGTAGGTACCAGGAGCGCTGGCGTGATTGGCGTTGCTCCGTGGTTGTAGACTTTGCCAGGCGTTGCCGTGAGATCCTCTGGCAACATGCGCCCCAACTAGTGCTGGGGAATTTCCAATGTGCCTGGCGCGACGATGAATACGGAGGGGCCCGGCGGAGGACCCTTGGGCTGGACCTTCGCTCAATGGCCCAGGTCTTCGATGTGATGAGTCCCATGCTGTATCACGGCAGATCAGGACATTCCACAGACTGGGTTGGCCGAAATGTCAAGTGGCTGTGCAATCAGCTAA
>QHZQ01000366.1:0-3025 GCA_003224725.1 Acidobacteriota bacterium
TGGGGGCGACCCATCTCCAGAAGCAGATCCGCGTACATCCGGTGGAAATCCTGATGGGTCGTATCAATTTTCAGGGCGGAGTCTAATTCATTGAGAACTTCATGCGTCGGTCGACCTGCCGCCACCATCAAATCCACCAGGTGTCGTTCCAGACGAAAGAGCCGGCCTCTCAAACCAGCCTCTTCAGGAGCGGAGATGCCTCGCTCATTCCTGAGTTGTTGTCTCCAGCGCTGTGCCAGCGATTTCCAGAAGGAGATGGCCTCGACAGTGCGTCCGAGTCTCTCGCATCCGAGCGCCGCATTCTTCAGCAACTGTTCGTCCTGGGGCCTGACCTGAAGACTCTCTTTCCAAAGCGCGGCTGCTTTTTCCAAATCCCCGGCGCGCCACGCCAGGTTGGCTTGAATCGGTCGCGAAGCTTTGAGATTTGCCGCTGCCACTTTGTCCTGTGGATCAACTTGAAAAATTCTTTGCCAGCAATCAATGGCTAAGGGCAGGTCGCCGCCTCGGACAGCGCTCACGCCTATCCTATGAAAGTAAGCTGGAACCCGGGTGAGCCAAGGCAATGCCAACGCTCGCTCGCTGCCCAGTCGTAAGGCTTCCTGTAAATCGGAGGCTGCTTGCTTAAAGCGACGCGATTCAACGTTCAGGACGCCACTATAAAAAAGCTGCGTGGCGAGAACGGCGGCATCCGAGCGTGACGGGCTGCCATTGAGAGGTGGCAGCGCGGACAGTTGCTTTCCGGCTCCTTCAACGTCTCCGCCAGTCAACTGGAGTAGCCCCTTCATCAGACAAGTCCAAAGCTCACCATCCAACTTCTGACCTGGGAACTCGGGAGCGAATTCCTGGAGCGTCCCTTCACCGGACGGCCGGGCTTGAGAACGGCTCTCCAGGCGCAAGATGGCTTGAGAGTGATTCCCTTGCATCAGATCCCGAATGACTGCCATTCGCTTGGAAGGGACGTTGCCTGCTCTCTCGGGGAGATGCTGAAGCCATTCCTTTACCTCACGAGTGTGGCCCACAGCAAGTTGGGCCAAGGCAAAGGCTCGCTCCAAGATCGGGCTTCGCGGCAATATTCGATGTGCCTTTCCGATAAACTCGAAGGCACGCTCTGCCTTTGCCGCGGCCAAGTAACACGCACCCAGCTTCAAAAGGGTGCGAGGCGCTGAAGGCATTCGCTTCGCCGCCTCTTCCAAGTCCAGCAGCTTCTTGACCGGGTCTCTTGCTCCCTCTGCCCGCAGGGAGAAAAGAGTGGCCAATAGCTGGGCGATGCGCTTCCGAACTTCTTCAGGAGAAGCCCCCAAAATGCCTTTTCCGCCATTCCACGGTGCGTTGTGTTGGACTTCCTCCTCGGCACGCCGCAGCACGCGGATAGCCTCGTCCACTCTGCCACCGTCGCGGTGGGATTCAGCCAGGCTTAACAATTCGTTTACAGAAACACGATGAGAAGGTTTGAGCTTAGTCTTGTGTTTTTTCATTTCGAGACTTGCAGTCGGGCAGGGTATACGCCCTTACGCCCTGTGGGGCCCACCTTGCTAAGTACTGGGGGAGAGGGGGAAGAAAAAATTAGGCTTACTCCCTCACCCCCACTGGGGGAGAGGGTGGCCACAGACCGGGTGAACCTTCTGAGAATCTACTGTTCCAGATCGTAGATCAGATCTTCTATTTCTTCGAGCAGCTGGCGCGCTCGCTTTTCATCGCCTTCATCGTGAGCCCGCTCCAGCGCGCTCCGTACCTTACGCACACGTTCCGCGTCCTGGGTGCGACCGTCAGACTCCAATCGAATCTCGAGGCGTGCGGCATCGTCGAGATTTTGACTGACATCGCTTTCTAGCGAAGGAGCGAAGTGTCTCTTTTGTTCCGGCTCGGAAGCTGCTCGCTTGGTGGCAGTTGTGCTGACAGTCATCACCTCGCGTCGCTCGCCACGACGATCGCGTGCCGTCACTTCCACGATCCCATTCAGGTTATAGCTGAATTCCACGATCACCTCCCGGGGCTTCTTGGGATCAGGCTCGGAAGGAATGTTGGCCAGAAGAAACTTTCCAAGGGCCGTGTTTTCCTGACAAAGGGGGCTCTCACCCTGGAAAACGCAAACTTCGACAGTATCCTGTTCGGGAGTGATGGTATAAAAGCGCTCGGCCTGGGTCGTGGGGACGGTGGTATTCCTGCGAATGATCGAACGATACTTTCCTGGTACCAATCCGTCCAGAGCAAATTCAGCAACCTCGATACCCAAGCTATGCGGCGCCACGTCGATGAGCAGGGTCTGGATCGGTTCACCCTTGATAATCGCAGCCTGAACCGCCGCCCCCAGAGCCACAGCCTCGTCGGGATTAACTTCCATCGACGGCTCTAATCCGGTATGCTCTTGCACCAGTGTCCAAACTCTGGGGATGCGCGTCGAGCCGCCTACCAGCAGCGCACGGTTGATCTGTTCATGGTGTAGCCCGGAATCCTCCAGCGCTCGGTCAATGGACTGTAGGGTCATCCGAAGCAGGTCGTCGATCAATTGTTCCAGCTCATCGCGCCCCACCTCCACATCCAAATGGGCGATGTGCCCTTCGTAGCGGGCCAGGAACTCTTCTGCCACCCGGACATAAGGCGTGCTGGAGAGCGCGATCTTAGCCCGCTCAGCAGCACGAATGATTCGGGCCATGGCCCGCCGGTCATTTTTGAAATCGTAGTGGTGTTGGCTCGACAGGTTAGCGAGCAGATGTTGCAGCAGGCGCTCGTCAAAATCGTCCCCACCCAAATGAACGTTTCCGTGACTGGCGCGCACTTCCAGCACTTCACCCTGCTGTTCGATGATCGAAACATCGAAGGTGCCCCCTCCGAGGTCGTAGACCATTAAGTACTGATCTTTCTGCTGGTCGATTCCGTAAGCCAGCGCCGCCGCTGTTGGCTCGTTGATGATGCGCAGGACTTCCAGTCCGGCTAACTCACCCGCCTGTTTGGTCGCCTGGCGTTGGACATCATTGAAATAAGCTGGAACCGTGATGACTGCCTGATTCACTTGATCGCCAAGCAC
>QHZQ01000366.1:3084-3600 GCA_003224725.1 Acidobacteriota bacterium
TTGATGGATCGCACGGTTCGCTCCGGCGCCAGCACGAATTGGTTGAGAGCCGTTTGTCCGACAATGATGCGCCCGTCCTCGGAAAGTCCAACTACAGAGGGAACGAGCCTTTCATCTCGCCGCGACAGAACGCGCGGTCGCCCCTGTTCCACAATGGCGACGAGTGAATTCGTTGTTCCTAAATCAATCCCAACAGTCTTATTCATTTTTGACCACCACGACCTCTGCAAACCTCAAGATCCGTCCGTCCAGCATATACCCTTTCAATTCCTCGTCGACAATGGTCCCCGCAACTAGATCACGCCGTGGTTCCGTCGAGACAGCTCGGTGAAAGGCTGGGTCAAAGGGACGACTAAGTGTCTCAATGCTTCGTACACCAGCCGACTGCAACACCGTCATGACTCTTTGATAGAGCAACTGCTGACCCTCCAGCCACTGGCTCATGACCTTGACGCATTCGACCCAATCGGCGCGAAGCTGTCGCGCTTTCGAGAACTGGAACAGAAATCCCCGATC
>QHZQ01000366.1:3620-8013 GCA_003224725.1 Acidobacteriota bacterium
CCAGTTGTTTCAGCAGGTTCTTCGCTGTGTCACAACTTGCCTCCAGCGAGTCGACCACAGCGAACAAATCCTGACAAAGCGCCGCTTTGGCTTGAAAAACAGCTTCAGCTGAATGCTCAGAAACCTGGGCCAACGCGTTGCTTAATTGTGCAATCGCCTCTTCGCATATCTGCTGATTCCGTTCAGATGTTCGGCTCACTCTGAACAATTCCCGTCCCAAGCGGCGTACCTCTTGAGAAAGAACCTCTAGACCAGGTGTTTTTTGCTCTGTGTCTGTATCTGGCTCGTCTATTTCAAGAACATTTAGAGGATCAACGCCAGGTGAACTCATAGAAATTGGAATTTACCACAGGGTTGAGGATTACTAAAGTGGATATTGAGACCCCAAGCCCTCGATTTCATAAATACGCATTTATTTAAGGAGTGCCTTCCATTTCCGGGCCGATTGTTTGCGAAGGCATCTTCTTGCTCTTACTCGATTAGCCGGCGGAAAGGCGAGCAAGAGTGCGAGCAGAATGGAAGTGAAATACGTTATCGTATTTCTGAAATGGCGGGCTAAGTGACACTTTAGTCTCCGGAGGTGTCTGGAAGACTAATATCCATTGCTTCTTTTTTGGTGCAGAAAAACATTCAATCTCGAGAGGGCAGGGATATGATCCCTCCCCCTGTAAGCACAAAGTGCTCGATTTCATCAATGCGCTTACGAATGCCTTCCGTTGCCGGGCCGATCGTTTGCGAAAATCATCATCTTGCTCTTGCGTGCTCTTACTCGATTAATCAGCGGATAGGCGAGCAAGAGCAGGAGCAAGAGTACGAGCAGCAATGGAAAATGAAATACGTCACCGTATTTCCGATTACGGACTATGCCAACTGGGTTTGCCCCGGCATGGCCACTGTTGGGAAAGGCATCTTACCCCAGGTCAACTCTTTGGGAAAGAGGTCCTCATGGGAGTTCAACGCTTCATCCCAGGTCACCATTTTTCCAGTGTAGGCCGACATGCGCCCCATGATGGCGGTTAGCGTGCTTTCCGTTACGTTTTTCAGCTCGTTGACAGGTTTAGCGCTGCGGATGGACTCGATCAGGTCGGTATGCTCCTGGAGGTAGGCATCATTGTCTTTGCCCGGGAAGCGCCAGTTCTTTTCGCCCTTGATGGTGTAACGGTTGACCTGACAGGTGCCCTTGGTCCCAACCAGGGCTTCGGAGACGCTGTTGTCGCAATTGTCGATTTGGCGGCACATGCTCATCATATGGACACCGTTCTCATACTCGTAATCTACGGTGAAATGGTCGTAGATATGGCCGTACTCCGGACCTGTTCGAACCTGCCGGCCACCCATGCCTAAGGCCCGCACGGGATGAGCCTGCATGGCCCAGTTGATAACATCTAAGTTGTGCACGTGCTGTTCCACAATGTGATCGCCGCACAGCCAGGTGTAGTAGTACCAATTGCGCATTTGATACTCCATGTCGCTCCATGTCGACTGCCGGTCCTTTTTCCATATGCTCCCCTGATTCCAGTAACAGCGCGCGGCTACGATTTCTCCGATTGCTCCCCCATGGATCTGCTTTAACGTTTCCAAATAACCGGTCTGATGATGGCGTTGAGTGCCAGCTCCAATAAAAAGTCCCTTGGCCTTGGCTTCTTCATAGGCTTCCAGGCAGGTACGAATGCCAGGGCCGTCGACGGCTACCGGTTTTTCCGTGAAGATATTCTTACCTGCCTCGACGGCGGCCTTAAGGTGCCCCGGCCGAAATCCGGGCGGGGTTGCCAGGATCACGTAATTGATGTCGCTGGCAATCACCTTTTGATAGGCGTCAAAGCCGACAAAGCACCGATCCGCCGGAACATCAATCTTGTCCCCATGATTCTTGAGGAGGGTTTGCCGGCTTTCATCCAGACGGTCCTTAAAGGCGTCGGCCATGGCAATGAGTTTGACGTTTGGGGCTGCCCTCACCACCTGGTCGGCTGCGCCGGTACCGCGCCCCCCACATCCTATTAAGCCCACTCGGATCATGTCACTCCCCGCCGCATGGACATAAGGAACGTTTCCCAGGCGGGCCGCGATCGTACTGGCAAATACCGCGGCCGTTGAGTTTCTAAGAAAGTCGCGGCGAGTGGAAGTGGATTTCTCTTTTTGGTTTTGCTTAATCATGTTTGTTTCCTCCGTTTTTATGAGTTCTCAATTCCAAGACATCATTCGAAAGCCTGCGGGCTGATCATAGATTGGTGAAAATAAAAGCTCCTTGCTAATTCTCCTTGGTCACCTTGGATCTCAGCCCCTTCAGATTTTCCTGTTCTTCCAAGGCTCGCGCAACGCGAAAGCCAACAAAGGTTGCGTTCGTATGCCACCAGATACTCCTGGGCTGTTGAGGATCGAGCATGCTCCAGTCCTCCTCGGAAGCGCGGCGAGCGGCACTGCGCAACAGGGGAGCCTCATCATCCCAGGACCCTCCCCGGACGACGTAAGGATATTTTTTTTCTGTCGGCATCAAGACGGGAAATAGGGTCGGGACCGCAGATTTGAAGGTGCCGTAGAAGGCCTTGTCATAATGGTCCAAACACCATTCGGTTGCGTTACCATGCATATCGTGCAAACCCCAGGGGTTGGGTTTTTTTTGAGCGACTGGGTGAGGCCTGCCATCGGAATTGTCCAGGTACCAGCCATATGCTCCCAGTTTCTTCGCATCATCGCCGAAAGAATAGGCTGTCTTGGATCCGGCCCGACAGGCGTATTCCCACTCCGCTTCAGTGGGCAGTCGATACGTTTTTCCCGTCTTGGCGGAGAGCCATCGGCAGTACTCCATGGCCGCATGGTGGGTGATACAAATGACAGGTTGCCCGTGCCGCCCCAGGCCAAAGGTTTCGTCGGCATACGGTGGCGTGGGACGGGTGATGGCGTCGGCGGCCTTCTCTGTGGCAGGCTGCTCGGTTAAATCCACGCCTTGTTGTTTCTTCCTTTTGATGTCCTGGCTGAAGGCAAACAGATCGTACTCGTCCCAGGTGACTTCGGTCTTGCCCATCCAGAAGGCTCCAATGGTAACCTCATGCTGTGGCCCTTCATCGGACTGCCGGTTTGCCTCGCTTGCCGGACTGCCCATGGTGAAGGTACCTTCAGAGATCGGTATCATTTCAAATTTAACATCGGTCCCGGGAATGGTTTCCACGTAGGACTTCATTTCAGCCGCAGCGTTTGGTAGCACACGGTGAGTGGGAACAGCGGGTTCAGTCCTGAACAGTAGCAACCAGCCAAGCAAGATGCCAAACCCGGACAGATAATGCCAATTCACACTTATTCAGCTCCACGACTCTCATGGAATAATGGGACCAGGAGCGAGGGGGGAGAAGTTGTATCTGAGTACGCCCTTTCAACACTACAGTAACGTGTTTTATTCCCATTCGTGCTCGTACTCTTGCTCCTGCTCGGCTTTCTGCCGACTAACCGAGTAAGAGCACGAGTCGGGAGGGCGAGGCTCCCGCCGAGCCTCATGGGGCAAGGACTTGCTGAGGCGATGGCTCGCCAGGAGGCTCGCCCTCCCAATTTTTTCACAGCTCCCCTCCCGAGAGGGGCATTCCAGCAAAGCCTATGGTAAACGTTTGGAGAAAAAGTAGCCTCACCGCTTCGCTCACTCTTCTGTCCTATTTCTTATGGGCAAACATCGTCCTCGGCCTTCCCCAGGAACCGCTCTTAACTCGCTTTGAATTCACTCAACCCCAGATGGGGACGTTGTTCCGGATTGTTTGCTATGCCAGCGACGCGGTCGCTGCCGAGCGGGCTTCGAGTGCTGCCTTCGATCGGATTGCCGAGTTGGATCATATCATGAGCGACTACAGTCCGAACAGCGAATTGACGTTGCTCTGCCAACAGTCCGGTGGTCCTCCGACGAAAGTGAGTGAAGACCTTTTCTACGTCCTTTCCAGATCACAGAAAATGGCCAGGCTATCAGAAGGAGCATTCGATGTCACCGTAGGCCCCCTCGTGCGGCTCTGGCGCCGGGCCCGCCGCAGACAGGAGCTCCCAGACCCCACCCGCTTGGCCCAGGCCCTGGAACTGGTGGGTGTTGACAAGCTCCGCCTCGATGAGAAATCCCGTACCGTCCAGCTCCTGAGAAAGGGAATGGTTTTGGACCTGGGAGGGATTGCCAAAGGCTATGCAGCCGATGAAGCCTTGAAACTGTTAGACCAGCACGGCATTGATAAGGCTCTGGTGGCCGCAGGGGGTGACATTGCGGTCAGTGGTTCCCCGCCGGGCAGCGATGGGTGGAACATCGGCATTGCGCCCTTGGAGTCGCGGGAAACTCCTCCCACAAGGTATCTGCGACTTCGCCACGCGGCTGTCTCTACCTCGGGAGACGCAGAGCAATTTGTGGAGATCGGCGGGAAACGCTACTCTC
>QHZQ01000367.1 GCA_003224725.1 Acidobacteriota bacterium
GGGGAAGAAATGGCAGAACTATATCGCTCGACCCTCGAAAAGTATCCTATTAATATCGTTGAGCCCGATAAAGAGCTTACCTTGCAGGCCGCCAGGTACAAAGCCTTCCATAAAATGTCTTATGCCGACGCCTTCGCTGCTGCACTCGCAAAACTTCGCAAGGGGGAATTGGTTACTGGGGACAAAGAATTTAAGGCACTGGAAAAGGAAATTCGAGTCTTTTGGATTTAGATCAAGGAGCGATTCTATGACAGCCAAGGAACTCTGTTTGGCATTGGTTCGAGCTCAGTCTGAGGATGAGGTTTCCCACACTATAGCGAGCGACAAGTTCATAGGTGACGAAAAGAATTGGACACCTTAAGGTGGCAGTGAAAACAACGTTGGCACATTTCTAGATCAACAGTCTCATCCGGTTGCCGCCTTAACCGAGAAAATCGTAAATGCAATTGATGCGCTCCTTCTTGATGTCGGGAGGGCGAGGCTCCCGCCGAGCCTCATGGGGCAAGGACTTGCTGGGGCGATGGCTCGCCAGGAGGCTTGCCCTCCCAATTTTTTCACAGCAACCCTCCAGGAGGGGAATATGGATCTTCGTCTTTCGTGGTGCTGCCCGGCGGCGTGGATGGCTTCTCACGGTCGGCTCTTCGATCCTTAGTCCTTCGCCAGATAGTTTCTGTGAATCCAACCTTCTTTCTGCGCCTGGTCGCGAGTTTCGAACAGAATATTCTTATCGGTTTCTTGAGTTACCATTTTTGTGCGAGAGTTCACATTCTTCTCGGATGCGTGACCCTGTTCGGCATCCATCAAGCAGGCTGTGACAGTTTCGCGGGAGGCCGGCTCGAATTTTTTATCTTTATGCAGTTCAGTAATGGCTTCGACCGAACTGGCCTTCAAAAGCTTGGGCCAGAGTCTTCTGAATAACGCGCCAGAGGCGTAGACATCAGCACTGTTGAACCTACCGTTGATCGCGAAGGCATAACCGACCACGTCGGTTTCTTTCTCGATGATTGGAGAGAGGTGTTTAATATAGACTTCGCTGCTTTCCTGGACGCTCTTGTTTTCCAGAGTGAGTTGCAAACTGGAATTTGATTCTGCCGAACTCACCGGGACAGCTAAGCTGGCTTTCAACTTTCCTTGGGCGACAGCAACCTTTTTCCAGACTTCTCCTTGATTATTCTTGTACTTGGCGGCGAGCTTGAGATCCTTGGTAGACAAAAGGTCCGACGAAGTGCCGAAAGCATAGGCTTTTTCCTTTCCGCGCTGGCGCCAGCGGCCATGTTCCACACAAAAGGCGCTAATTGGGACCTTGCCCGATTTGGCCGGGACGATAAAATCGTAGGTCAGCACCCGATCCTGCATCCCACCCTTTACGATGTCGCCTGACTGAATGTAGACCTCCTCCTGTGAAACGTTTTCAATTGCCAGCTCATTGACCTGGCTGGTCTCATGCACAACGACTTTCTTTTGCTCCAGGGCTTCCTGCAGGGTTAAGAATGTCTTGCCTCTGATCGAATCTTTGCCGTGAATCAGAAAGATTGAGAGGTTTTCATGGGTGTAGGGACCTGAAGCTCTATAACCTGCAACGTTCACCGCTGCCTCCTTCTTTAGCCCGGGTGCTTGATGGGCTTGTGCCATACTGATGATTGCCAGCCCAGCGCCAACGGCGAGTCCTGCGACTGTCGATAGAAAGTTTGGCTTTTTCATGGTGCCTCCTCCTCAAGGATGAATTTCAAGAAATGGTTGAAGGGCGCAGCCCAGATTTGCTTGTGATCTGCGACTCTTTTAAAGATGTGGGCATGCTCAATCCTCCTGGGGGAACTTTCACGCCGGGTTCCAGTATGCTCATTGGTGTCACTTAAGCGAAGGCGCACCCCGCAGGGGTTGAATACGAATAGCCACGGGTGAAGCACCAGCGGAACCCGCGGTTCGCACGCCAACGACGAGACCAACCCTGAAGGGGTTGAACGTCCGACAGTTCCTGTTCAACCCCTCCCGGGGTTGGAATGGGTCTTTTGCCCAACCACGGGTTCCACTCTGAGACTGGCGTCCCCTCGCTGCACCCGTGGCTATTCAAATTGTTCCCCTCCGGGGATCATGGCTTGAGTTGACACCATACCGCTGTGCTTCACCCGTGCTAATCTCCCCTGTTGGGGGACTGGCCACATCTTCTTCCGCAGTGACGCCCGCCAGAAGAGGCATGAGGAGCTCCATTCAATAGGCAATCAAGTTGCAGAACACAAACAGGTCTGAGCCTTAGCCTCCTTTACCTGACAAGACGATTCGTGAAAACAGTTCTTGCAACAATTTTGTTCTGTTTGAGGTCTCGTACAATGATTTGCGATTCTACCCCGTTGCAACGAATCTCGGGCACGTACATAGCGTGACCTACTACCGGCAAGGCGTGGAATGTGCCGGGTACTTCAGCACGGAGGTCATAGCGGATCTCCCACAGACCTTCCGGTAGTTTGTCGATGAACAACGCCACTTGACGATCGCGGAGTTCCTGGTAGACCCACCTTTGGCGCCCTGTGTAGTCGCTCTCCTCCACTTGGAGTTTGGAATTCAAGGCTTGCGACTGCAGACGAGTGACAACGCCAGACTTTAGTTCTCTAGCGAAGAGGGGTCCACCGCTGCGGATTTGCACGGCCTCCAGGCCGGCGGGTTTCAGGTCTTCGAAGACGAGGTATTCATGGTTGTTCTTGGCCTCGATAGTAACGACCATTTCAACGCGTTCTCCACTGCTGACGTTGTCTCCACTGTTGAGGGGTTGTTTGTCATAGAAGTAACCCTTCAACAGCGTGGGGCGGGGAACGAGTTTGTAATATTGGCGGTAGGCAAAAATCCCGTTGCCTGCGGCCGTGATGGGTTCTTCGAGACTGAAGAAGCTGGCCTGGGCTGAAAAATAGAGAGGGCCGCTGCCATTCTTGCGCAAAATGCGAATCTCATTGGTTCCCTCTTTGAGGAACTTTGGGTCGATTTCAAACTGACTCGGGGCGCTGAGGGCTTCGGTGGGTATCACTTTCCTGGTGACAATCGAGTGCCCGTTCACTTGCAACTCGTATTCGAGGGAGGTAGCGAGTTCGCTACTCCGGCGAAGATAGTCGTTGAGGGCCAGGACCGTGATGGCTGTATCGCGGGTGTTACTCCACTGGGCCCCTCGACGGTTCTGGAGAAGCCAATGCGTCACCGGCTCAATCAATTTGTTTTTGGGATCGACGGCCAGCAAGGCCCGTAAAGCGAAAGAGGTAGCCTCCACACCGCCGTCGGACCAACGCCAGTAAATGCCGTCCTCACCCCAGTGAGCCGTGTCCATGACTGCCCCGTTGCTGTTTGGCGCTCCCACCTGGAGGACCGAGGTGTCTGGCCTCGTATCCCTCTTCACCCCGTTTTCCAAATTTTGAATAAGTAGCATCGCCTTGTCGGTGTATCCGAACTGATGGGCGCTCAACGCCAGCAGGGAGCGGGTATAAGCATTGAGCTGGTCACGATGAGTCCAGAGATTTTCAAAGGCGTTGGCCTGAAAGCTCCCAACTTGGCGCTGCTTGGAAGACGCGTGGTAAAACGAAAGCGCATGCAACATCCAGGACTGGACATCATGGCTTGCCTCCTCCTCAACCAGTTCCTTGTCGAGATAGCCGGCTCCTCGATCGAGCACGCCCACCCTGAGTTTTATGCCGGCGTCACGAGCCAGCGTCAGGCCCCAGACTACGTAGGCGCTCATGAAATGATCGCTCTCGCCCTGCTTCCACCAGCCCCAACCTCCGTCGCCATGCTGAAAGTCGTAAAGACGCTCGAGGCCTTGCTTCACCATGTCATCGAGCTGGCGCAAATCCTTTTTCCCGCCAGGTTGCGTCTTGTTACTCTGTTCCTGAACAACACCGCCGAAAATCTTGTTCATAACGGCCTCCGGCTGGATGCCCAAATCTCTAAGGGTCTTGCTGGTAATGACAGAAGGGAGGAAACGGCTCATGGTCTGTTCAGTGCAGCCATAAGGATAGTCAATGAGGTAGGGGAGGGCATCCAGCAGGGTGACGGCGAGGCTGGGAGTCAACTGAACCATTAAATGCGTCGATCCGGGCCGGCGTTCCAGGGGAAGGTCTAGCTGCACCGTGATATCGTCGCCCCGCATTTTGCCCGACGTCGAGATAAACTTCTCCAGACCATGTTCATAGACAGGTAAAGCTTTCTGCATAGCGTCTGCATATCTGTCGTTGCGGGCAAAAACCTTCAGCTTGGCCGAGCCAGGCTTCTTGACAGCTACAACCCAGTCAGCGCGTTCTTCTCCGTTGGCCTTAACGGTTAAGCCTGCGTCCTCGGAGGCTAAAGAGGGACGAGCCGAGCCGTTGCTATGATT
>QHZQ01000368.1:0-568 GCA_003224725.1 Acidobacteriota bacterium
ATGTTGTTGACATATGCGCCGGCGATGTCCCTAAGCCCTTGGTTCCAGAGCGCAAGGTAGTTAGCAGCCCAGAAATTGGCGAGGTCGGTCTGCTCGGGAGTGCGGAGGCTGTTGGAGAAGGATCCCAGTTCCTTAACCTCCTCATAGGCCCGAGTGTATACGCCGCTGGTCAAAGCCGGTGGAGGCACGGCGCGGAACTGCGTGGGGTCCTTAAGGGTGAAAGGAGTGACGGCGCCCAGCCACGGGAGGGCCATCGGCGCGAAGGGCGGGGGTGGTCCGGGCGGATTGCCAATGAAGGAGTCCGTCGGGCGCCAGACACCGGGATCGGTGCCGCCGATGAAGGGCGGCGGGTTGGGCGGGAAGCTCCCGTCATTGGCCCGCAAGGCGATGATGCCGGCAGCTGCCTGCTGGCCCACGAGCACCCCGGGGTCGTCCTCCGCCAAGCCCTTGCTGGTCAGATAGTCGTGGTAGGCCGCGTCGAGGAACGAGGCGGCCTGGGCAGGGAAGCGGTTGACGAGCACATCGTGCGCGGCCTTGGCGGCGGCGGCCGCGGGCGAACCGGAAGCTC
>QHZQ01000368.1:587-3301 GCA_003224725.1 Acidobacteriota bacterium
CTGTCGATGGCCTCTACGGCGTCGTACACGGCGGCCTGGACCATGGCAATGTCAAGGAAGGGGCTCGCGGATACACGGGGGGGAACAGCGGCATTGATCGTTTGCACGGCGATCGCATTCCAATCGAGCACCGCATCGGCTTTGGTAGGCGCAAGCCGCACCAAGCAGCCGAAGATGAACATCAGCATAATCCAAGGCTTCTGTGTTCTAGCTTTTCTCGTGCCTATTTCCATGATGCCTCCTTTGAGGTTTTTGGGGTGAGGGTTATTGGTTAAGCCGGTACATCCCGAGTTGCGGGCGTGATGAAATCGGAGTCCTGCTCAAGGCTTCACGCGCGGACCAAGCCGAAGTCAAGAGGGACTTTCGTCAGAAGCGGCTGGAAAGTCTTCTGGAATCCCAGAGCAGAACTTACAGTAGGTTTTTGCAGTGACGACTTAAAGTCGTTTCTTTTCAACTCGAGTGTGGAACTGAAGTCGTTACTACGATTTTTTCACACCTCCTAACCCATTACGGCGGACTCCTGATTGATCTTGCTTCGCTGGCCTGCTTTGATTAAAATGGCCACTCCTACTGAACGAGCTCGCCTGCAGCTTCGAAGAAACAGCGCGCACCCTACGATGATCGCCCTCAGAAGTCTTTAGAAAGTACTTAGATAGTTCTTAGAAATTTCTTAGACCCGCTGTGACCCAGCAAACAAAACACGTTTACGAGTTCGGTCCATTTCGGATGGACACTAATCAGCGGCTGTTGATGCGCAACGACGAAGTGGTCCCCGTTACTCCTAAAGTCTTCGATACGCTTTTGGCGTTGGTTGAACGAGGCGGAAGGCTCGTGGCAAAGGCCGAGCTGATGAGCTTGCTGTGGCCCGACACATTTGTAGAAGAGAGCAATTTGACGTTCAATATCTCGACGCTGCGGAAGGCGCTGGGGAAGGACTCGGAAAATGTTCAATACATAGAAACGATCCCGCGACGTGGCTATCGTTTTGTGGCCGCTATCCGCGAAGTTCAGACTGAGAGAGCTGATCTCACCGTTGGAGAAGGCTACCGAGGGCAAGCTGCAGCGAAAGAAAAGGAAAGGGAAAAGAAGACCGGTGGAGAAATTCTTGCTCTTGGCAAAGGCCAATGGCGGAGGGCATACCAGAAGGCTCCATTTCTTTTCCTGGCGCTGTCTGGGCTGGTCATTGCTTTGACGCCAATGTGGATTTGGAAGATGCAGAGGACAATTGAGAAGGCCGGAAGGATAGGATCCATCGCAGTGCTCCCCTTCAGACAGTTGGGAACGGAGAAGGACCAAGACTACCTCGGGGCAAGCGTTGCAGATTCTTTAATCATCAGGCTCAATAAGCTGGGAAAGATTGCAGTGCGGCCTACGAGTTCAGTTCTGAAGTACAGCGCTTCGGGACAAGATCCGCAACTCGCGGGGCGGCAGCTGAAAGTGGATGCGGTCCTAGATGGAAGATTTCAGAGGACGGCTGATAGAATCCGAGTGACGTTACAGCTTCTCCAGGTTGCAGATGGAGCCACCCTTTGGGCTGAAGAGTTTGAAGAAAGCTTCAGCAGCATTTTCACCGTGCAGGATTCCATGGCTGAGGAAATGGTTCAGGCGCTCTCCTTGAAGCTGAGCGGTGAGGAGAAGACACGCTTGGCCAAGCGCTACACCGAGAACGCCGAGGCCTATCAGCTTTATCTAAGGGGGGACGTTACTTTTGGAACAAGAGGACGGGAGAGTCGATCACAAAGAGCATTGCCTATTTCAATCAGGCGATTGAAAAGGATCCAAACTACGCCCTGGCGTACGACGGGTTGGCTAAAGCCTACTACATACTTGGAGCCTACGGCGCCATTCCAACAAAGGAATTTACCCCAAAGGCAAAGGCCGCGGCGCTACGGGCTTTGCAAATAGATGCTACGCTCTCCGAAGCCCTTACCACGTTGGCGGCGATCACCGCGAGCTACGATTGGGACTGGCCGGAAGCCGAGCGCCAATTTAGAAAGGCTCTTGAATCAAACCCGAATTATGCCACGGCTCATCAATGGTACGCCGAATACTTGGCGCGCATAGGACGGCTGGAAGAAGCTGTTGCAGAGGCACGCAGGGCCGAAGAACTCGACCCGGTCTCGCCGCTTACAAATGGGATCGTAGGAACTACGCTTTATCGGGCGCGCCAGTATGACCGGGCGGCCGAGCAGCTCGAGAAAACGTTGGATATGGATCCAGATTTCGCATCCACGCATCTTCACCTCGGGATGACTTATGTGCAAACAAAGAGGTATGAGAAGGCTGTCTCGCACTTTAAAAAACTAAGAACCCTTTGGGCAAGCAATAGCCAACTGCTAGCGGTCCTTGGATATGGCTGCGCAGTAGCGGGCGAGAAAGGCCGTGCCCAAGAAATTCTTGAAGAGTTGAATGACCTGTCAAAACGACGGTATGTCTCGCCTTTGGCCATAGCACTCGTCAATATAGGCCTCGATGAGAAGGATCAAGCGTTTAGTTGGATTGAAAAGGCTTATGAAGATCGAGTCTTTTGGCTGGGTTATGTCAAAGTGGAGCCATTTTTCGACCCCCTTCGTTTGGACCCCAGGTTCACACGCCTGCTAAAAAGAATGCGCCTAAATTGAGAACTGTCGTGATTACAAGCTCTGTTCCTTGGCCGGGAATAGGATGGCTGGATATCAAATTGGGCTTGGCATAGCAGCGCAGCGGCGATCGGT